>SOJW01000059.1 GCA_004375895.1 Candidatus Stahliibacteriota bacterium | reverse complement strand
ACTTGATTATGCCGACTCCCTCATCCGACTGGAGGGGTTGCTTGATCTGGGTTCAAGCGGTGCACCGGTATTCACCTGGATCGAGGAAGACAGGGGGCGCAGGCTGCATCTAGTGGGTATGGCTCGCAGCTTTCAGGTGGCACGGTGTCTGTCTGAGGTCGCAGGTGATACCCTGGTCCTTCACTCCCGTCTTTATGAGATCGTTCCGGCCAGCGCTATCAGAGAGGTTCTCTTGGTTACCGATTCCCTGTTGAACCTTAGGGTAGACTCTTTGAAAGAAGTAGAGTGAGGTTTTAAGGGTAAGAGCTTAAAAGGAAGCGGGTTTTAGCGGGCTCTGCCCGGCCCTGGCTTTGTTCGATAATCTCGCCTACCAGAAAGTCTAAGGTAAGCTCCCGGGTCTTGTAGCGAACGTCGGCGAACTCACGAGCGACCTTTTTGCATAGGGCCTTAAGCTCCTCCCCGGATAGGAAAGAGGGCGGTTCGGCGTTCTCGCCGTAGAGGAGCTTCTCGAATGCGTAGTAGAGCGCACGGCGCGGGGTATTGCAATCAGCAGCGGCCTTAAAGAAGCTTTCCAAGGACTCCTCATACGGGGGACTGATATTTAACCCTACCTTTCGTTTATCCCGTTTGATTGCCTTCTGCCATTGGACTAGAGCTTCGGCAAGCAATGTCGGATTGAGCGATGTTTCTTCAATCAATTGATCGAACAGCCTTGCTGAAGGATGGATAGCCAGATCAGCCGCCAGATGCTCTGGGATTTTCATCTTCATGTATCGTTCCTCGCGATCCCAGGGACACGGGGCGGCATCCGCTTGAAGCCTTTCCACCCTCTCTTTAGATATCGCCACCGGTGCTGAGTCGGTATCAGGATACATGCGGTCCGGGCCTGGCAGGATGCGTTCGAAGTCGGTTCGGCAGGCATCCGGCATGTGCTGCCTGCTCTCCTGCGGGATGAACTGGACGGCTTCCTTTGCACGAATGATTATCTCCTGAGCCCCGGTTAACGCGTCCTCAGCCGGTCCCCAGACCAGCACAAGGGTGTCTTCTTCGGCTGCCCCTATCTCTTTGCGCAGATGCTCTTCTGCTTCCACCCCCAGTCCTTCACCCCTGCCGTCCAGAACGAAGATGTTGGGCATCTCATCAAGGCAGGCGATTACTCGAACCCGTCCGGCAAGCTCCGCGGCAAAGGTCAGTGCAGGCTGGGTCTCGTGGCGGATCAGTTCCCGCCAGCCCTTCAGGTTGACCGCGTGTATAACCTCACCTTCATCGATCAGTGCACGGAGCCTAGGGTTAGACGTGTTTTTAAGAAGGCCGGTTACCTCGTGATCTTCGGCCCTAAAACCGGTTGGCGTGATCCCCCGCTTGTGCAACTCCTCCCGCAGATCCAGAAGCGCCTTGTGACGCAGCGCCTCGTAGTGCGTCAGCGCCCTGATATCCGGTGTCCTGGGCACGCCTTTTATCTCTACCCTGTCCGAGCCGTTGATTGAAACGTTCACGTCCTGCCGTGCGGTGCCGATGCCTCTTCTTACCCTGCCTGATGCACGCAGCAATCTCCCCAAGAGTTCGTCCACCTCGGCCGCCTCATGAGGGGTGAGCATGTCCGGCTTGGTCACGACTTCCACCAGTGGCGTGGAGAGTCTGTCTGTCCGGAAAACAATCGTGTGTCGCCTGTCCTCAACCTCCCGGCACGCGTCCTCCTCCAGAGCAAGCTGCTGGATGCGGATTTTTCTTCCCCGGTAAGGAATCCAGCCGTCTACACCGATGATTGCCGTTCTCTGGAATCCGGTTGGAATCGAACCGTCCAGGTACTGCTTTCGGGTTATGTGCACCTCGTCTACCAGCTGACAGCCCAGCATGAGCGCAATCTCGATGGCGTAATCCAGGGCTTCCTGATTCATTGGGAAGGGCGGGGTGTCGTCCATCTCGTAGGTGCAGACGTTGTCCCTGTACAGCTGGTAGATAACCTGCTTCTTGGTCTTGAACTCCATGAGTGCGGTGCCGTCGTAGGTGCCCATCTCCGAGAGAGTCGGTCTCATGTGCCTGAGGATAATCGCATCAGGCTCGTCGTTGCGGTAGCCTACCGGACAATGGCAGAAGAGTTTCTTTTTCGTATCCAGCTGCTGGTGTATCTCCAGACCGCACTTAAAGCCCAGTGCGGAGTAGAATTCCTTATCGTCGAAATCTATGTCTTCTATTAACTTCTTGCGCCAGGCATCCATTACCTAAGACCTCGCTTCAGGAATTCCTCGATCTCGGGCAGGCCGCCCTGGAAGATGAGGTAGCCGTCGTGCGGCTCTCGTTCGGTGATCTCACCGTTGACAGTGGTAAGCATCATCTTCGCCACCTCTTCACGGGTCTCGGTATGGGCGAGCACCCAGCCAAGCTTGATGTAGGCCACCTCGGGAAGCATGTTGGAACAGGGCACGATTCCAAGTTCCATAAGATCACGCCCGGTATCATACACAAACATCTGAACGTAGCCCCACAGCGTCTGCACGGTCATCATCACCGAGATGCCCATCTTGCACGCCTTGCGCAGCGGTTCGTAAAGCGGCTTGTTTACGTGTCCCAATCCGGTTCCCGCAATAACTATCCCCTTGTACCCGTTGTCTATCAAAGACTCAATAATGTCCGGTTTCATGGCCGGGTAGTAGTAGACGATCGCCACCCTGTCGTCGAAGCGAGCATCGATCTTGACCTGCCTGTCCTTACGTCGAGGGTTGAAGTCCTTACGCAGAGGCTTGACTTCGGTCGGTGTGCAGGTGGCTACCGGTATATCGGAGATTGTGCGGAAGGTCGATCTGTAAGAGGAATGCATCTTGCGCACCCTTGTGCCCCTGTGCAGGAGGTTGTATGTATCAGACGTAGGACCGAACATGCAGACCATGACCTCGGCAATATGGCCGCGGGCCGCGGCATTGGATGCGCATCTTAAGTTGAATGCGGCGTCCGATGAGGGCCGGTCGCTTGAGCGCTGCGAACCTACTATGATGATCGGCACCGGAGGGTTCTGAACCATGAAGGTCAAAGCTGCCGCGGTGTGGTGCATGGTGTCGGTTCCGTGGCCTATCACGATTCCGTCCACCCCGGCCTCAATCTCCCTGCCTATGGTCTTAGCAGTGGTTATATACTCGGCTGGTCCCATGTTCTCACTGAATACCCCGAAGAGCTTTTCGGTTTTCAGATTGCAGATATCGGCAAGCTCGGGCACCGCCCCGTAGAGCTCGCCTGGTGTGAATGCAGGGATCACCGCGCCGGTGCGATAATCCAGTCTTGAGGCAATGGTCCCGCCCGTGCCCAGAAGGGTAACGTTCGGCTTGGCAGGGTCGTAAGGGAACTCCTGCTCCGGAATCTTGTAGTGAGCCTTGCGGAAGCCCTTCTCCTTTATTGATTTTATCCTGTCTACCGCCAGACCTATGTTGTAGCCGGTGAAGAGTTTGAGCACCACGTGCAGGTCGTCTGCCTGCTCCGAGCGCGGCAGGATTATGCCTTCAAAGATTCCCTTGTCCGTTTCTATCTCAACCTCCGCCCACACCCTTGCACCCATATACTCAAGCACCTTGCGTGCCCTTCCCCTGTAGCCCTTGAGTTGATCCTTTTCATCCATCACATGATTCCTTTAAGCCGGGTGTTGATACTGAGAGTGATGATAGTCGGATGTAGCAAAATGTCAATCCAGCTTGTGGTTGGGGTTGAATACTTCAATCTTGTCAGTAGACTCCTGCGTGGTTTCTACAAGGATTGTGATTAGATGATCTGGTTGTGGGTGGAGTTTCTTGCATGTGCTGCTGTGATAGTCGCCGCTGGCTACTTCCTGGTGCGCTTCGGGGATGTGATTGCGGAGCGAACCGGCCTCGGACGATTGTGGGCCGGGGTAATCCTTATTGCTACCGCCACCTCATTGCCTGAGCTATTCACCGGGGTTAGCTCCGTTCTCATCTTCGACGTCCCGGATATCGCGGTGGGTTCTCTGCTCGGCTCCTGCGTCTTCAATCTGCTTCTTCTGGTCATCCTCGACTTTGCCTCGAAGAAGCGTTCGTTCTTCGACGGGGTTAATCCGGCATACATCGTAGAAACATCTTTCTCGTTGGTTATGGTAGCAATCGTTGCTCTGGGGTTGTTCTTGTGCAATGCTTTGGAGTGCTTCCCTTGGGTTTGGCCCGGGAGCCTTCTTATTCCGATTATATACGTCTTTGCTGTACGCGTCACTGTGAGGGAAGGCAGGTATCCTCCTTATACCCAGGAGATGGTTGCCAGAGAAGAACCCAAGCCGAAGAAACGCTCCAAACAGAGATCTGTCAGTTTAGGCAAAGCTATACTGGGCTACTCTATCTCGGCTGCCTTTGTTATCGGCGCCGCTATATGGCTGCCCGGAGTGTCGGATAAGATCGCAGAGAGTACAGGACTTGGCTCAAGCTTCGTGGGTGGAATCCTTGTCGCCCTCACCACCTCGCTTCCAGAGATCGTTACCACCCTTACCGCGTTCCGTATAGGTGCGGCGGAGATGGCGTTCTCAAATATCATCGGTTCGAACATGTTCAACATGCTGATACTCGGCATCGATGACATGCTTTACGTGCGTGGCCCGATCTTCTCTGCAGTCTCCGGTGTGCATCTTGCGACCGCGATTATAGTCATGGGTATGACCGGGGTGGTGATCACCGCGCTTGCGGTGCGCAAACAGCGCAAGTTCCTGCGGCTCTCCTGGGCAAGCTGGGTGCTTGTAGCAGGTTTCCTTCTAAACACCCTTATCTTGGCCCTACTGGGATAGGCTTCGTTTCTTGCCCCCACGTAGCGACAGGGATAAGGTGCAAAATTCATAATACTCTATTCGATTACAATATGGCTTAAAGCTCCACATTCTACCGAGAGCCCTTCCCCTTGACAATGAAAGGTAGGTGGCTATTATTATCTTCAATGTGCGGGTTCTTCGCAATCTCTTTTTCCAGCCAACGTTCCGATCTCGGTGAGATTCTCTACCGCGCCGGAACAAGGCTGGCTTACCGTGGATACGACACCGCAGGAGTGGCTACAATCTCTGAAGATGGTATCCTTGATCTACGCAAGGACGCGGGAGAGGTTGAGGAACTCAACGAGCGTTTGGGGTTCTCACAGATGACGGGTCAGCGCGGGATCATCCAGCTTCGCTGGGCAACCTTCGGGTTCCCCAATAAGGCAAACTCCCAGCCCCATCACGATTGCCGTCGCTTCCTGGTAGGTGCCCATAATGGGAATATCATCAACACCCGCAGCCTGCGCAAGGAGCTTTCCGAGAATGGACACACCCTTATTGGCGAGAACGACGGGGAGGTGATACTGCATCTTCTTGAGGAACCCTTTTATCGTACCCGCAATCTGGCCTATGCGGCCCAGGAGGCTGCGGCCAGGATGAAGGGGGCCTATGCTTACGTTACCACGTCCCTTGATGGCGACGGATTCGTCTCTGTAAAGAACGGCTCGTCCCTATTCCTTGGTATAGGTGACGGTTTCAGATGCGTATGTAGCGATCTGGTGGCTATCCTTGAACTTACCCGAAACGTGATTCAGTTACAGGATGGCGATCTTGTTCACTTTACGTGCGATTCCCATAGGGTTTGCAATATTCGGGATCTAGAGGTAGAGATCAATCGCGAGGTGCAGGAGCTTTCGATTACTCCTGAGAAGATAACCAAGGGGAACTACCCGCACTTCATGCTCAAGGAGATTCATGAGATCCCTTCGAAGGCTCAGGAACTCATACGTTATCTACCTAAGGCCGAGCACACCTGTACGGTGATTGAGAAGCTTGCATCGGCACGAAGGATTTTCTTCGTGGGTGCGGGCTCCTCGCACTTTGCAGGATTGCTTGGGTCCTTCTACTTTGGACGCTTGGCCAAGATACCGGTTACGCCCGCCTTTGGTAGCGAGTTCCTTGAAAAATATCCTGGTTGTGTGGATGAGCGCGACGTGGTTCTTTTGATCTCCCAGAGCGGGGAGACCAAGGATATAAAGAACGTCCTTGACGCAATCCAGAACCGAACCCAGGTAATCTCCCTTGTGAACAACATCGGCTCAACCCTTGCCATGCGCTCGAACTACGTAATACCTATAGCCTCGGATCTGGAGATCGCCGTGCCTGCGACCAAGACCTACGTGAACCAGGTGATAGCCCTGCTTTACCTTGCACTCAAGATTGCACAAACTAAAGGTACTAACGGGCTTTCGGCGCGTGAGTTTCTCTCATTGCCAGATTTACTGCAGAGTGTCCTACAGGATGAAAGCAAGGTTGCTCCTTTTGCAGAAGAACTTGCCCGCTGGCCCGACGCCTACTACCTGGGCTACGGGATGAGCTATCCGGTGGTGCTGGAGGGGGCGTTGAAGATGAAGGAGATAACCTATTTGCACGTTGAAGGTATGTATTCCGGGGAGTTTAAGCACGGATCCATCTCCCGGCTTGAGGAGGGATATCCGGTTCTCTTTGTTGTATCTGAACCTGAGAAGTACTACGTTCTTTCCCACGTAAATGAGGTTCGCACACGCAAGGGTAAAGTCCTGACCATAGGTCCTCCCGACGAAGAACTTAAAGCCGAAAGTGACTTGTACTTCAAGCTGCCCGAGGCGCACCCGGTGCTTATGCCTATCCTTTCCACCGTGCCTCTGTATATGATTGCCTATCGGACCGCGGTAAACAGAGGGTGCAACCCCGATCGGCCTCGCAACATCTCCAAGACCATTACCGTCGATTGATCTTATGAGGTTGGCGCAGTCCGGACGGGTTCTGTTCCTTATTCTTCTTACGGCTGGCTCGCTTACTGCCCAGTACTACTACGGTAAGAACAAGGTTCAGCGGGAGGTTGAGCCTACGTATACCTATGAGACCGAGCACTTCTCCATATATATCCAGGAGGGGGGGGAGCCCTTAGCTCGTTTCGCCGCCCAGGTAATTGAGGAGGCCTACAAGCAACACTCATCTGACTTCGGGTTTGAGATCGTGGTAAAGATCCCGGTTATTATCTACAAATCCCAGCCTGACTTCGCCGCCACCAACATCATCCTTGAGCCGATTGAGGAGTCCATAGGCGGTTTCTCCGAACTCTTCAAGAACAGAGTTGTTGTGCCCTTCACCGGCTCCTACAAAGAGTTGCACCACGTGCTTTACCACGAGCTTATCCACATCTTCCAGTTCGAGCTTTACTTCTCGCTTGCCATCTCGAACATCTTTTCGCTCATCCCAGGCTTTATGCCGCCTCTCTGGATTATGGAAGGCTCTGCCGAGTTCTGTTCAACCCACGGTGATGAGGATGCAGACGCCTTCATGCGTGACCTGCTCGTATCCAACAATATTATTCCCTTAGAGGAGCTTGAGAACTGGTGGGGCTACATCGTCTACCGCCAGGGTGAGAGTGTGTTCCTTTTCGTCGAGGAGCGTTACGGCCGGGAGAAGGTCTTTGAACTCCTGCATGCCATAAAACTTCGGAGCAACATGGACGCGGCCTTTGCAAAGGTCTTTGGGATGGACGTGGAGGATTTTGGCACCGAGTGGCTCAACTGGCTCAGGCTGCGTTACCTGCCGGATATGGAGAATCTTGAAAACCTCAAAACCCAGGCCCGGCTTCTTACCGACCACGAGAAGGATTTCAGCTACTATAACGGAAGCGTGGCGCTTTCACCCTCAGGGACCAAGATAGCCTACGCCACCAGCAAAGGCGACTACATCACCGTTAACGTGATAAGCGGTTTCGACGGCAAGCATCTCAAGAAGCTCGTTAAGGCCGGACGTTCAGCCACATTTGAGCGGTTGCCCCTTCTGCGTAGAACCCTTACATGGTCTGCTGACGAATCTCATCTTGCCGTAGTAGGCTTTTCGCGCAACAAGCCGGTGCTCCTCTGGGTTGACTATGCTTCTACTAAGATAGAAAAACGCTATCCGCTCAAGGTGGACGACGCCTATGCCCCGGCTGTTTCCGCATCCGGTAAGCGCGTTGTCTATGTCGGCATTAAGCAGGGGCAGAGCGATCTCTATTCCCTCGATCTTGCCACCGGTCGTATCGAGCGTCTCACTTATGACCTGTACGAGGAGGCTGATCCTTCCTTTGACGGCGATTATATCCTCTATGTCTCGGACAGGCCCGATGCTGACAGTACCTGGGAGGTTGGAAGCTATGCTGTCTGGGAACTGCTTCCATCCGGACGAACCAGACGTATCTCTCCCCGGTTTACGAATCTTGCTTCGCCGTATCGCATAGAGGGAAAGCTTTACTTCATCGGCACGGGTTTTCAGCTTTATGCCTTTTCTCAAGACGACTCGACCCCCACTGCACTCACACACTGGTTCGAAAAGATCGAGGAGTTTTCTCCTGCCACGAACGGCAAGGCCGCGATGCTCATCTACAACAACACCGGCTGGGATGTGGCCATGCTGAACGGTCAAATCACCTCGTTGGTATCCACAGAGGAGGCTGATACATCAGAGGTTACTTCCGAACCTTACCTTTACGAGGAAGAGGAGGTTACCCTTGAAGATTTTTCCCGTTATCGTGCCTCGTTCTCACCTGACTACATCTACGGCTCAGGGGCCTACTCTTCTCTTTATGGAGCGATGGGAAACTTCAGTTTAGGCATAAGCGACATGCTGGGTGATCACCGCATCTACATAGATGCAAGTCTTTACGGGGATATACTTTACTCCGATATTGCAGTCTCCTATTGGTTTCTCAAGCGCAGGGTAGATTTTGCGGTGGGTGCATTCCAGTTTGCCGATTTCTTTATGTACTGGACCTCGGACTCCACCTTTAACTATATTGAACGTGCCCGTCGTGGGGTAAGTACCCTTATCTCTATCCCTGCCAGCAAGTTCTTCCGCTTTGAAACAGGTGTGGATGGAATGGCGGTAACTGAGCATGATTACTTTGATTGCTGGTTCGAATCCTACAATCGTTTCAGTTACGTTTCCGATACCCAGTATACCCAACCTCTGTTCCAGGCCAACGCTGCGTTGGTTTTCGACAACGCCTTGTGGAACTACGCTACGCCTATGCGCGGTCTTAGGTTAAGGCTGGGCGGATACTCCTCTGTGTTCTCTCCACTTGAGTATAAAACGGTGATGACCGATCTAAGGGGTTATCTGGGCATCACCCGTCGGGCCTCGTTCGCCCTTCGTGGTTTTGGCGGCGCAAGCTTTGGGGAGGATAATGAATACTTCACCTTGGGCGGCGCATACGATGTGCGCGGTTACAGCACATACGAACCTTCGTTCGGGTCAAAGGTGATCTTTTCAAATCTGGAACTACGTGTGCCATTCATTGATCAACTGGATATGGCCTTTCCCCTCCCTCTTACCCTGGGAGGTATCCGCGGGGTTGTATTTACCGATGCAGGGGTCATATGGGATGATGAGCCGCCTGTGTTATGGGAGAACGGCGATCTTGTTGACCTCAAGGCGAGCTACGGAGCCGGTATCCGTTGGCTTTTTGGCTACTGGATGCTCAAACTTGATTTTGCAAGGCCGTATCAGACTGCAGAGGATAAACCGTGGCGCGTCCACTTCAGTCTGGGAGCGGATTTCTGATGAGAAGATTTCTTGACATCGCGTTATTTTCAGGGGTGATTTTGACGGCAGGGCTGGGTTGTGTGCAGGTTGTGAGACCTCCTTCTGATCTTACCTACGAGGATGTTCCCCAATATGCATGGGAAGGCCTCAAGCAGCAGGGTTCTTTTGGATTCGACTACTACGTCTCTCGTAGCTCCATGCAGTTTGAGGTTCAAGGCTCTGGGAGCGTGGTTTTACCGGATGCCTTGAGATTTCGAGGCACATGGCGGATGGGTGAGGAGGAACGGGTGCTTAATCTGGCCGCTGCCGGAGACTATCAACTTGAGAGGCAGGACAACCAATGGGTTCCTCACCCCAAAAGCGAGGAGGCGAAGATCCTTGAGCAGGCTGATCGAGTGATCCGCAAGGCGCTTCTTCGCAGGAAGGGGAGGGGATTTGAGCTGGTTGCAGACGAAGGCAAGATAATCACCTACTCCTTCCAGCCGAACCTCTTTTATCTCGATCCCGGCTTTGAGAAGAAATACACCGCTGAGCTTGTGGTAGATGGGCGCACGCTTCTCGCTAGAGAGATAAACGCCCGCTCCGAAGATGACGACATCCAGTTCAAATTCAGCGTCTCGGCTATCAACAGACGCAAGAGGATCAGAATCCCGTTCTCAGAGAACTTCAAGCTTACCTACAGCCCCCAGGCGGGGAGATTCGGTAAGGCGAAGTCGGTTCTAGGTAAGCGCCTGAGGGACGTGGGGCGCAAATCGCGCATGCGTACAAGGGATGGCAATCTTCAGGTTACGCTTACCTTTCCTGTGTATAAGCAGATGGCGCAGATCCTTGCAGAACCAGGCCAGCTGGTTATTTTGGGGCTTAACCTTGATGGCCCAGGACCTCAGATCAACACGCGTGGAGAGATCTCGGATATCTTCCACATCGCCGATACACTGGCCTTGCCTGTGGTGCGATCCGTAGAGGTTGGTTTCGACTCGCTCAGTCGCCCCATGCTTGAGTTAACCCTTGCAAAGGCAGACCCTCGATCACGTGACTTTGACTATCTTGGGGTAGCGGTCGATGGGGTGCTTTATGAGGTCCTTACGGTTGACAATCCCACAGATATCCTTAGGATTGCTAACGTGACCACCTACGAGGAAGCCCTTGCACTGAGCATAAAGTTGCGCAGACCCTTTAATGGAGAGCTGCGGTTCATGGATCAGGAAAGGCTCAGATGAGATTCGATTTTGTTCTTGCTCTCTACGCAGTCGTTATCATGGCCCTTACAATGTATGCCGTGCACGCGTGGATTATGTTCTTCTACTATGTTCGCTCTCGCCGCAAGAAGCCTCCCCAGGCCAAGGCCATCGAGAAGTTCCCTCTGGTATGCGTCCAGCTGCCGATGTATAATGAGAAGTTTGTAGTTGAGCGTCTTCTGCGACAGATAACGCAGCTGGATTGGCCTCGCAACAGGCTTGAGATCCAGATACTTGACGATTCAACCGACGAGACAACCGAGATATGCCGTCGTCTGGTTAAGTATTACCGGACGCAGGGTTTTAGAATCCGTCTCCTGCACCGGACAGACCGTAAGGGCTACAAAGGTGGTGCGCTTACCGAGGGTCTTGCAAGGACCCGCGCTTCCCTGGTGGCGGTTTTTGATGCCGATTTCCTGCCCGCGCCGGATTTCCTGAAAAGAACCATACCTCATTTCGATGACCCCAAGGTTGCAGTTGTGCAGTCGCGCTGGGAGCACATAAATCACGACTATTCACTGCTCACTCGGGTACAGGCCATCCTTTTGGATCAGCACTTTGCCATCGAGCAGCAGATGCGTAACCGTTTTGGTCACTTCATGACCTTTAACGGAACCGCCGGGGTGTGGCGCAAGCGTGCCATCGAGGACGCAGGAGGCTGGGACGGGAACTGTCTTGCCGAGGATGTGGATTTAAGCTTCCGTGCCCAGCTTAAAGGATGGAAGTTCATCTATCTCAACGACACGAGAAGTCCCTCAGAACTTCCCATTGATGTCGCCGGGTTCAAGACCCAGCAGTTCCGTTGGGCAAAGGGAACCATTCAGGCCGGGAAAAAGCTCTTGCCATCTATCTTTTCAAGCAACCTGAGCTTCCTTTCTAAGTTCGAAGCGGTGGTTCACGTTACAGCACACCTCGTCTATCCGCTTCTATTCATACTTGCCTTGCTCACCTTGCCCCTTCTTCTGGTACGCACGACCTCCAATATAGACTACCGCTCCTACTTTGTATTCATGAGTATCTTTTCTGTTGGTGCTTTGCCTTACTTTCTGCTTTACTTCTTTGCCCAGAAGGATTCCTATCCGGATTGGAAAAGCCGCTTGGGTGCCATTCCCTTTGCGATCTCGGCGGTAATGGCACTTTGTGTGAATAACAGCATCGCAGTGATTGAAGGTTTCCTGGGCAAGGCGTCTGAGTTTGTCCGGACCCCAAAGTACAACATCACAGGCCACAACGCCTCTAAAAACAAAAAGGGGTATCGTTCCAAGCTCGAGCCCTCTACCTTTGTCGAGCTTGGGCTGGGGATTTATCTTACAGCGACCGCCGTCTACGCGCTTGTGACCATGCAGTTGGCTATACTTCCTTTTATTGTGCTTTACACGTTCGGCTTCCTTTACTTCAGTTTCTCTGCTATCTCGGCGGCGCTTAAGAAGGATCGGGTGAGTGTAAGGGAACCTGTGTATGATAGAGCTGAAACCCCTTGAGGTTCTTCGTTCTACTTGCTGCAACCCCGAATTAAACTATAATCGAGAGGAGTTGGTTTGTAAAAAATGCAGACTGGTTTACCCTTTAGAGGACGATATACCTGTTATACTTAAAGAGGAGGCCAGGGAGAAATAATGAGAAGAATCGCTATCTATCTTTTGTTGGTTGCGGCCGGATTGTGGGCGCAGCCGCGAGTTGTTTCAACCTCCCCCACAGGGGTCAGGGTCAAGATCGATGCTCCTGGTGAGATTGGACTTTTACAATCTCACGGTGAGATAGATCTTGCCTCGCTTTATCCCGAGGCTTGGGTGGTCGGTGAGCCAGGAGGTCCGGCGTTGCCTCGTTATCGGATCGTACTTGGGGTTCCTACCGAGGGGGATGTGCATTTTAGCTACTCATTCGGCCCCTCGCGTGAGCTTCGGGGAGTTGGGGTTTCCAGCTACGAGGTCCCGGCAATCGGCCCTGAGCCAGCGCCGGCGCTTGGTTGGGCCGATAGTCTTGAGCCTGTGACCTTTAACGTTACACGATGGCGTGGATGTCGGGTGGCCGTCATTGAGGTTACCCCGTTGCGTTACGATTACCGCACCCGGCGGCTGGTGCTCTACGATGGGGTGAACCTGAACGTAACCTTTGAGAATCCTTCTGGGCTTAAAGGAGCATCTCGGAGGAATGATCCTGCAGAGCGTATCTATGAAGCTACCCTTTTGAACTATGAGCAGAGCAAGGATTGGCGTCTTTCTCCCCAGGCCGTTCCTTCCAATCCATTTGAAGGATCAACCAACTGGATCAAGGTTACTGTTGCAGAAGACGGTGCTTACAGGATTCGCTTTAGAGACCTTAAAAAGATCGGGGTTGATCCAAAGAAGATAGATCCACGAACCCTGCGGTTGCTCTACCCCGGCCAGCGAGATCCTGAGGAGCCTTTACCCGACACTTTGACGGAACTGCCTATCTATGTGCATGGGGAAGCCGACGGGGCGCTCGATCGCCACGACTATATTGTTTTCTTTGCCCGCGGTGCGAATCGCTGGGAGTTCGCAGAGCGAAGCTTTGAGGTTAATCCCTTTGTTCGTGAGAGCGTCTACTGGCTGACCTGGGGCGGTGGGAAGGGACGTCGCATGCGCACCCGTGTCGCATATCCTCTATCTGAAGATGCTATAACTACTGCTCAAACCGTGCTCCACTTTGAGGAGGATCATGAATGTCCTGGTCGTTCCGGGCTTCTATGGCTGTGGAAAGCTATCAAGAAGAGCACTTTGACTGCTGTGGATACCTTCATCCTTAATCTTGCAGGGGTTAGGCGTATTGATACCTTCACCTTTAGAGCCTATGCAACCACCGAGGGTGCGGGATTTCGTTTGCTGGTTGAGGACGACACGCTTTACTACACGCAGGTAGCGGGATGGGGGGATAGCCCCCCTTACTACACTGTTGTGTCTCCGGATGTCGTTATCAGGGAAGAGTGGCCGCTCGAGGTAGAGGTGTTCGGAGCTGGTCAGCAGGAGTTATATCCTGACTGGATTCGGCTGGTGGCTGAGCGTGAGCTCTCCTTTAAGCATGGAGCGTTCTGGGTCCAGCTTGACGGGCAGGGGACTTATCTTTTAAGCAACCTCAGGTCGGCTCCGTTCATCTTCGACGTCAGTGAGCCTTCTGATCCTGTAATCTTGACGGACTGGGAACTTAGCCGTGGGAAGCTCAGGATGAGTGCTCGGACAGGGAAACGTGTGCCGGTCTGGATAACTGAGGAACGCAAATTACTAACTCCTGGTCTAGCGAAGGCCGAACCAGGAAGACTTTGGAGCGAGGACTGGGGCGTTGACTATGTAGTTCTCTCCACCAACGAGAACCTGGACGCCGCACAGGCCTTTGTGGAGTACCGCAGCCAGAATCTGAAGATGAGTGGGGTGAGTTCCCCAAAGATTAAGGCAGTTGCTTTGGCAGACATAGTTCAAGACTTCGGTTACGGGTTGGCAGAGCCGCAGGCTGTTCGCCACTTCCTTTCCTACGCATACGAGAAAGGTGGTGGGCGTCCGTTCTACGTTTTGATCCTTGGCGACGGTACCTACGACTACAAGAATAACCTCAACTTCTCAGGCCGGGCCGAGTATTTCCTAATCTACACCTCGGGTTACGTGATCGATCCCAATGTTTACGCGTCTCAGGCCGCCGCTAATGAAGGCTGGTTTGTGGAGTTCGACGAGGAAGGGACGTTTTTTCCTGAAATGTCGATAGCGCGGATAACCGCACGCGACCTTCGAGAGGCTTATGACGCCCTCAATAAGATAAAGGCCTACGAATCCGCCCCGCGCGAGGCTTGGAGTACCAGGGTACTCTTGCTTGCCGACGATTACTACAAGGGCACGCCTTCGGAGATAGACTCAGGGATGAATCATATACCTGCAAACGAAAGTATTGCCAAACTGCTTTCCCCGGAGTTCGATCCAGTCAAGGTTTATCTTTCCGATTACGCACTCGTCGGTGGAAAGAAGCCCGACGCCGAAAAGGCGCTGATTGATGCGTTGAATCAAGGGGCGTTGCTTTGGTTTTTCTTCGGACATGGTAACGGAAGCCAGCTGACCCATGAGAAGGTGTTCATGAATACCGACGTTCCAAAGGTACGCAACGGTAACAAACTCCCACTTGCCTTGTTCTGTTCGTGCGGAGTGGGTCGTTTCGAGGATACCCGCTGGGAGTGTGTTGCAGAGGAACTTCTCCGTAGCGAAGCAGGAGGCGTGATCGCCGCCATTGCGGCTACCAAGGGAACCGGGGCCGGTTCTAACAAGCTACTCGCGGACAGCCTGGTTCGCGCATTCCGTAACATAAAGGATTTGAATGCCGGCGATCTCTTTTTTAGTATAGCTACCCAGAGTAGCCTGTATGTCCTGTTCGGCGATCCTGGTACACCATTGCTTTTTCCCACTGCACGCAGTTTAAGTTCACAGGTCGATAGCTTTATTACAGGAGATACCGCAGTGATCTCATTTGAGCCACCAGTAACTTCGGGGAAGTGGTTTTCTTCTGCTTACGGAAGTTGGGTGAGAAAGACATCTTCTGGAATAACGGAGACTTACTACGCTAAGGGAGAGCTGCTTTACCGCGCCCGTGGTGGGCTTGATGCTGGAGGGCGAACACTTCGGTTTATCGTGCCGGCTGGTATAAGCAAAGGAGATTCCGCCTACTGGCACGTGGTCTGTGCTGACGAGGACTCAATCTATACCTACCTTATCGACGGGATCGAGGTGGATAGTGTTGGCTGGACAGTAACTGACTACGAAGGTCCCAAGGCTCGTTTCTTAGCAAATGAAGTGGAAGTCGTTGACGGGGATACGGTGCCTCCATACTTTACTCTCACAGTTGAACTTGAAGATCCCTCAGGGATAAACCTTACCGGCCTGGCCGGCTGGGAGGGTGACTCACTTAGCCTTGTGATCAATAATAAGGTTATCGATCTGGCGAACTATTTCGAGTATGAGGTGACTGGCGATGGTCTTGCAACGAGAGGGGCTGCAGATATCCCTGTTGATCTTACCAGCGAAGAAAATGATCTTACCCTGCACGCGGTTGACAATCTGCTTAATACAAAAGACTATGAGCTTACCCTCTACACCTCTTTTATTCGCGAGCTTAAGATCGAAGATCCACTGGTTTATCCCAACCCTGTTTCTACTACAGCTGAGTTTACGTTCGAGTTGAGTGCCGCCTCAAGGGTAACGATACAGATCTTCACGGTAAGCGGTCGGCTGGTGCGCCGGTTGCCTGGGTTCTCCTATCCTGCCGGATTCGGCACCTATCCTTGGGATGGTTTAGATGCTTCCGGCAGAGCGCTGCCTAACGGGGTCTACATCTACCGCTTGAGCGCAGAAAGCGAAGACGCGCGGCTGCTTCCTAACGCACGTACCGCGGTTACCGGAAAGTTCATCGTCGTTCATTAACTGCAGTGGCTGAACTGCTCTGGCTTGAACCTACCCGGGAAGGCAGCCTGCCTCCTACCAGTATCTTCTTTGCTTCGGGTAGATTTGTTCTTTCAACCTTTGTGCTGGGTGATCTCGATGTGGATAGACGAAGTAAAGCCTACCGGAGGGTTGTTGAGGTTATCCTTAAGCGATCCCAAGAGCTCGCTGTAGGTGATGTCAGGGTGAAGCACTCCAGGTTGTCCCGCGAGATAGTAGGTTCAGCCTTCCCCCCCTATTCTTTTCCTAAACCCCCGAACGATCTTTCACCCGCAACATCCTTTCCAGATATTATTGCAGAACAGGAATTACTCCATGGGAAGCTGGAGGAGGCCGACAAACTCAAGCTTATCTTCCAGGCGGTCTACGGCGGTGGGCATCTTTTATCCGATTCTGAAGCGGCGTGGAAGTGCCTAGAGAACGAATGGGATTCCATAGAACCGGAAAGCGAGGCAGGAGAGAAGTGTGTTATGGGCGTTACGAGTGTTACGGGTGGGTGTGTTACGGGTACGGGTGTTACGGGTGAGCCGCTTGCAGAGCGAATCTCGCCTGAAGGTGACCTTTACCGCATCAATCTGAGGCCCTGCAAGGAACTTGGGATAGATCTAAACAGACTATTTGAAGCGGTGAAGCGCTCAGCAGAGGTCGTTACCGCGGATCGCGCAAGGCGTGAGGCTCGCATACTACCCCAGTCCCGGTCGGTTGGAATAGAACCGGATATGGTCACTAACGGTCCGTTTCACCACTCGAAATCCTATAGAGAGAGGGTTTTGCCGGCCTATCGCTTGATCCACGCCTCCGAGATCGCAGGGTTGTTGACGTCACTTGATTGATCGGGCGGTTTGACAAACTTAAGGAGGAAGTATTATGACTCAGTCCCTTGAAGATTCCTTAGTTGAATTCTTCAAGCGCACAAACGTTTCTTGTGCGATCGTAAAGACCCTTTCCGACTCCAAGGGACCCATCAAGTTCGACCAATTATTGGAGGCGGTGGGCTTACTTGTTGCTGACCGTATACCGGATTATGCCCTTGAGGGTGCGGTTCGGGCCTCTCTCAAGCTGCTGAAGGCTTCAGGCTGGGTTGCTAAATCCGGCGCAGAGTTCGGGCTAACCGATCTGGGCCGCGAACTCGCGAAAAGGATTAGTTAAAAAGAATGCGGGGCGCAAGCCCCGCTGGGTTGGTTAAGAATTATCTGACATGAGGACACTTTCTTTTCAACCAGCCTGAGTCAATCACCGGTTGTTTTAAGAAGATTGTATCTTCGACTAATTTGCCGTCTTTTTCCATAAACTTTAGAAGCCACGGCTCAGGAAACTGATTCGAATAGAAATAGGCCTTAAGGCAAGGTAAGGTATTGTCTGGGCGTAAAGCCACCATATCCCCTTTAGCGTCTATGTTGATTATGAGTCCTAAAGTTTGGAAGAAGCGAACCGTTGGTATAGGTTTTCCTTCTACTGAAGAGCTTTCTATTTCAAAACCGTAGGCAATACCGCTTTGTTTAGCTGCAGGTCCAATCCAGGTTAAAAACCACACGGGTGCGCCAGGTTTTCCAGCTTTGGGCGCTACGGAAAAAGGCTCCGGTGCTTGTCCCCAGGGTCTTTCTCTGTCAAGCAGTGTGTAAGTTAACCCGTAATAGAAGTGTTTCGTGCCTGCCCAAGGCACATCTCGAGGCATTTTATTATTGAATCCGTAGACGGCTAACTCTTCATCTCCGTCTTCATCCATGTTTACGGCTATGGCGTTCCTTATTTTTCCTGGATTCCAGTAGTCATACAAGAGGTTCAAGTTCTCATCGAGCACAACTACTCTACCTATACCCCAGTGGAGGTCGTTTCCTATTGCGAATATTTCTGGGGTTCCGTCTCCATTCCAATCGAGTGTTCCCATTCTTTCAACATCAAAAGCATGACTCTGAGTCGTTATCTGTTGCATGACCGAATCTACGTAGAGTTCGAATCCTTCGTTTGGTGAAATGGGTTTTCTCTTCCTTGTGTTGGGATGAATTTGGAGTATTCTTCCGTTATTTGTACCTATAGCGATTCTAGGCCTAGATTCAGAGTTGTTCTTGACGACAAAAGCCGTATCTATTCCCATGGGGATGTACCAGTTTTTTGCCATTAATTCACCACGATCGTTGAAGACGGAAAGTACATTACCTCCGGGTTCGTAACTTACGAAACCTGCGGGTCTAGTTATGGTTGATAGTTGATTAAACCAAGGGCCTACGAAGGCTGCCGCAGCTAGACTTAGGATTATTCCGATCCCAAGAGTTGCTAATGGCCACCACCACGTCCCCCAAAACCGCCTTCTCTTAGGTCTGTCCTCTAAATGCATTGCTTCTCCTTTTGAGGTTTACAATCTATACACCTCTACGTGTGATTATATTCACCGACGCCCTCTTTTCAAGACCTCCTTGTCGATCTTCAGCTTGAGTTCTGAGATGCGGTCGCGGTAGATGACTGCTTTCTCGAAATCCAACTGATCCGCCGCTTCCTTCATCTCCTCCTGCAATCTGGCGATCGTCGCCAGACGCTCCTCCTCGTCTTTGGGCTCGTGCCCGAGGTCAAGCTCCTCAACCTTCCTGGCGTCGGCAACCCCTGTGGTGGCCATCACCTGCTCAATGGACTTTTTGATGGTCTGCGGCGTGATCCCGTGTTCGGTGTTGTATCTGATCTGTTTTTTGCGTCGGCGTTCGGACTCGTCAATCGCCGCCCGCATGGAGTTTGTAACCCTGTCCGCATAAAGGAGCACCAGCCCTTCCACATTGCGCGCGGCGCGTCCTGAGGTCTGGATGAGCGAGCGTGTATCGCGCAGGAACCCCTCCTTGTCCGCGTCGAGTATGGCCACAAGCGAGACCTCGGGCAGATCCAGCCCCTCACGCAACAGGTTGATGCCTACCAGCACGTCGAACTCGCCTAATCGCAGCCCGCGCAGAAGCTCTACACGCTCAAGCGCGTTGATCTCCGAGTGCATGTAGTGCACCCGCAGCCCCATCTCAGCAAGGTAGGTTGCCAAATCCTCGGCCATGCGCTTGGTAAGGGTGGTGACTAGAGTCCTCTCATTGCGTTCAGCGCGTATTCGTATCTCCTCGATTAAATCATCCACCTGGTTGGCAGTAGGTCGGATTTCCATGGGAGGATCAACCAAACCGGTAGGCCGTACCACCAGGTCAATAACCCGATCCTTGGAGTTGATAAGCTCGTAGGCTCCAGGTGTGGCCGAGGTGTAGATGCGCTGTCCGACCAGTGACTCGAACTCTGCAAACTTCAAGGGCCGGTTATCCAAAGCCGAAGGCAGGCGGAAGCCGTGATTTACCAGGTTCTCCTTGCGGAAGCGATCGCCCTTGTACATCCCGTCGACCTGAGGCAGGCCTACGTGCGATTCGTCCATGATGGTCAAAAAATCCTTGGGGAAGTAGTCCAGAAGGCACCACGGGCGTGAACCCGGGGCTCTGCCTGAAAGATGTCGGGAATAATTCTCGATCCCCGGGCAGTAACCGACCTCGCGCAGCATCTCGATGTCATACTTGGTGCGGGTCTTTAGTCTCTGCGCCTCAAGAAGTTTACCCTGGCCTTCCAACTCTGCCACCCGTTCGATCATCTCTTCGTGAATATTCTCTAAGGCCTCCTTGAGGGTGGTTTCGGAGACCATAAAATGCCGCGCAGGGAAGATCATGACACTTTCCGGCTCATCTATCACCTTGCCTGATACCGAGTTGAAGCGCTTGATGAACTCTATCTCCTCGCCGAAGAACTCGATGCGTAAAGCTACATCCTCGTGCGCCGGCCATATCTCCACAACGTCGCCCCGAACCCTGAACGACGAGCGCTTCAGCTCGTAGTCGTTTCGCGAGTACTGCTCACGAACAAGATTAGCCAGAAGGTCCTCTCTGTCCAGCTCATCACCTACCTTTACCAGCTTAACCCGGTCGGCGAACTCACGAGGTTCGCCGATGTTGTAGATGCAGGATACAGAGGCAACTATGATTACGTCTTTGCGTGATAGAAGCGATGCGGTCGCCCTCAGCCTCAGCCGCTCGATCTCCTCGTTGATGTCGGCTTCCTTCTCGATGTAGAGGTCGTACTCTGGTACGTAGGCCTCGGGCTGGTAGTAGTCATAGTAAGAGATGAAGTACTCCACCGCGTTGTGAGGGAAGAACTGGCGATACTCGCCGTATAGCTGGGCGGCAAGGGTCTTGTTAGGGCTCATCACAAGTGTTGGGCGCTGCACCTCTTGAATAACGTTGGCCATCACAAACGTCTTGCCCGATCCAGTAACCCCGAGAAGGGTTTGATGCTTATCACCTCTGTTGATCCCATTGACCAGTTCCCTTATCGCCTGGGGCTGATCGCCGGCTGGCGTCATGTCGGTTACCAGCTTGAATTCAGGCATAGAGTAGTTCCATGACTTCTCTTCTATCCAGGTGGGCCGCCCGCAGGATAGCCTGTATGGTGCCCATTGGCAAGTCCTTTTGGTGGAAAGGGACAGCTACTCGTGCCCCTCTGGAATCCGAGTGCATGATAACGTGGCTTCCCGAACGATGATCTTCGTGGAATCCCGCGTCTTTCAGGAGGCGCAACAGATCTTTGGATTTTAACGCAGGGACCTTATTCATCTGCGATTGAGATTTCATCCATTACACACATCGAATCATCCGTACAGCATTCCCCGTGCTCTTTCATACATTTCAGGTAGCAGGATATGGCGTCGGCAACCATCTTCTTCGCTTCCTCCAAGGTCTCACCGTACGAGATGCATCCGGGCAGAGAGGGAACAGATGCGGTGTATCCTCCCTCAGGTTCGGGTTTGAACAGTACCTTGAATCTCTTCATCCGTTCAGTATAGCTCTGAGCAAGGCTTCGTCAACCTGAAGGAGGAGAGAATCTTGAACTTATCATGAATGAATCGCTTAGATTAGTTGACCTCTTTAGTTATTCGGCTACAATAACGAGATGAATAGTCGTTATTCCTACGAAGACGCGGTAAAGGACAGCGTTAGAAGAGCGCTTGCTGAGGATATAGGAATCGGCGATGTTACAACTCTTGCCACGGTACCTGCAGGAGCTCAGGCCGAAGCCATTATACTCTGCAAGGAGGAAGGGGTGCTGGCAGGGACCCAGGTGGCCAAGGAGGCGTTTCGTCAGGTAGAGGATCGGGTTGAAGTAACCTTCTTGTTTAACAATGGGGAGAGGATAAACGTAGGTGATGAGTTAGCCAAGGTTTCAGGGCCTGCCAGAGGAATCCTTGTGGCCGAACGGACAGCACTTAACTTCCTTCAACACCTCTCCGGCATCGCTACCCTCACCTTTCGCTTTGTAGCCGCTGTGGACGGTACCCGTGCGAAAATCCTTGATACCCGAAAGACAACGCCTGGTCTGCGTGTGCTTGAGAAGGCGGCTGTCCGATGTGGCTGGGGCTACAATCATCGCATGGGGCTCTACGATATGATTCTTATCAAGGATAACCACATCGCGGCTTGCGGTTCGCTTGCGGCCGCGGTTAAATCTGCACAGAACTCCCACGGAGATTTAAAGATCGAGGTTGAGTGTGCGACCCTGGATCAGGTCAGCGAGGCTCTCGAGATAGACGGTATTGACCGTATTATGCTCGACAACATGAGCCTGGATATGATGCGTGAGGCGGTCCAGCTTGTCAAGGGAAAGGTGGAGCTTGAGGCCTCGGGTGGTGTGAGTCTTGAGACCGTCCGGGATATAGCACTCACAGGGGTTGCCTACATCTCAGTAGGTGCACTCACCCACTCCGCAAAGGCGTTGGATATCTCCTTGGAGATTACCGCGATTAAGCCTTAACCTCTTCCTCGGATGCGATGGACAAGTTATAAACACTATAATGTCTGGAAAGTAATCGAGGCATCTGTTGTTCTTGACATAACCCAGATTCTGTCTAGACTTGAGTATGACAGCACTGACAAGAGCAATATACCTTGCGTGGAGTAAGTCGCGTCTTGCCAGGAAAGAGATTTCCTTCCATGCCGAGTTGCACGGAGCCAGGAATGTGCTTGTGCGTCTTGCAGAGCGAGCACCACATACGCTCTTCTCGCTTTATATTACAGGTGCTCTGAAAAAAGCTAAAAAGGGGCGCAAGATTACTGTGCTTTCGCCGCTGGACGCAGAGCTGCTTTTTTCGGGGCTCAACACCATATTTCAGGAAAAGATTGATCTCACAGAGACACCTTCTCACGGCTCAAAGGCCTTCAAAGCCCTGAAAGAAAGGTTCGCTAAATCCTCCTTCGATTTATTCGTGGATCTTGACCCATCCCCTTTACCTGAGCTTGCCATCCTTTCTGAGGCCAAACTACGAATCACCTACCAGGCCGAAGGACTCTTCCCCTACTTTAATATCCTGTTCGTGCCGGACAAGGAAGCGGATCTTCGAAAGCGGGCCCAGTTTATGAGCAGGTATCTGGCGTGCGGAGGAAAGATCGAGGAAAGCCTCCCCCGTCTTCAAGTTGTCCAACAAAGGGCCAACGAGTGGCTAAAGAAACATGGACATAGATCCGGGAACAAAACCCCCTACCTTCTCTCATCAATCTCCATTGATGCTGAACGCCTCGGCGGGATGAAGGTCTTCGGAGCCGAGACATGGATGGAAGAAGAACCGCAGATAAAGGTAAGTTTACTTGCATCAGCCTCTGCCTACATAGGTAAACCGGATCGCAGCTTCGAGCTAGCCTACCTTTTAGGAACACCGTCCGTTGTTATCCTGCCAGATAAGGCCCGCCTCAATCTGCCTTCCTCACCCTGCATCAAGGTAATTACACATCCCCCTAAAGGAACACCTCTGCTTGAGGCAATCGAAGAAGCTCTAGTAAGCCTTTCGCTTTGAACCTGCGTAGATTCATTCAGATATACGCCGTGGCCGGACTCCTGGCCTTAGCGGTATTCTGGGCCTTTTACTCTCAGCGGCTCCTCAAGAAACTCGAAGAAGAAACCCTTTTCCGTTCAAGACTCTATGCAAGCTACATACGCTCACTGGCATCACCAGAAACCCAGATGCTCCTTGAAAATCTCCTGTTTGAAGAGATAGTGAGTCAGGTAGACTTCCCGGTGGTGATAACGGACAGCGCCGGCAACCCTCAGAGCTTTCGAAACGTCCCTCACCGCGATACCATCCCCGATGCACTGCCTCGATTCATACAAAAACTCGACCGCGAACATGAGCCTATCCCTATTCGGGCAGTAGTACCTGTTACGGACCCACTGACACTAGACACCCTGGGGTTAGACACCCTTACCTTAAGTGTGCTGCACTACGGGTTGCCTAAATCATGGACCATGTTGCAGTATTTCCCCCTTATTCAGATATCCTTCATCGTTTTGTTTGTTATCTTAGGATTCGTATTCATTGTGGCCTCAGCACGTCGGGAACAGGAAAAGCTATGGGTGGCTCTCGCACGTGAGACCGCCCATCAACTGGGAACCCCGGTCTCCTCGCTCCTGGGGTGGAGTGAACTGATTCGCCCCAAGCTGGACGCAGAGGCATCGAAAGAGATAGGAGCCGATCTTGAACGCATCAAGGGGATCCTGGATCGCTTTGCACGCATCGGAGACAAGCCGCGTCTTGAGCCCCATGAGATTGAACCGATAATAAGGAAGACGGTTCGCTTCATGCAGCACCGCGCCCCCTCTCGCATCAACTTTGAGGTGAAGGTCTCTGAGAATGCGCGCCTGCTCATTGATCCTACACTCATCTCCTGGACGCTTGAGAACCTTATCCGCAACTCCATCGACGCCATAGGACGCAAGTCGGGGAAGATAGCCGTAGCAGGCAAGAAGGCAGAAAAGAGCAACTGCTACGAGATAACGATAACCGACACCGGAGCGGGAATCCAGGTAAAACACACCCGGGATCTCTTCAGAACCGGATTCTCCACCAAGAAGCACGGCTGGGGGATCGGCCTTGCGCTCTCCCGCCGCGTTATCCAACAGCTTCACCACGGCAAGCTCAGGGTGAAATCCTCGCGGCCGGGCAAAACCGTTTTATCCATCTTGCTGCGAATATGGCAGGAATAACGCCTGGCGAGCAGGTCTTCTTCTACCACGATGAACGCCTTCACTACCTGAGGAGGGTGCTCGAAAAAGGCGACTTCGAGTGCCACAAGGGACGCATCCCCTGGGGCCAGATCATAGGATGCAACTACGGAGAAGTAGTAAAAACCCACATGGGGGTTAGCTTCACACTTCTGAGCCCGTCCTTAGCCGACCTGATGATAGGGGTCAAGCGACGAACAACCATAGCCTATCCAAAGGACGTCGGCTACATGCTTTTGAGGGCATCCATAGCCCCTGGGGTTCGCGTAGCAGAGGTTGGTTCCGGCTCAGGCGCTTTAACCTTCATCCTTGCACGCTACGTGCAGCCTCAAGGCCACGTATATTCCTTTGAGCGCCGTCCGGAGTTCCTTGAGGTAGCCATGGCCAACGTTGCCAGACTGGGTATGGAAGAATTCGTAACCTTCGAGCTGCGCGACGTAGAAAAACAAGGATTCGGGGTAAGAGGGATTGACGTGTGCGTTGTGGACGTGCCGGAACCATGGGGTATCGTTCCTCACGCTGCCAAGGCCCTCGTATGTGCAGGCCGGTGGGTATCCCTGAGCCCTACAACAGAACAGCTGCAAGAAACCCGCAAGGCTTTAGGAAAGCATGGGTTCACCCGGTTCGAGGTCTGGGAGGTAATGCTGCGAGAGATGCTGATCCGTCCGCAGGGGGCACGACCGAGGGAAAGGATGATCTCGCATACCGCCTACCTGGCCTTCGCAGAGATTGCAGAACACAACCCTGATGCATCGAACGCACAACAAACCATTGACAATTCACCTGCGGGCAATAGACTAAGCTTGCAAGATGAGGAAAGTTCCATATAATCGGTAAAGAAAGAGCATTGGGCCGCTAAAGGCTTAGACGAAGGAGGAAAGAGATGAGACGCCTTGCTGGTCTTTTAGGAGTTATGGTTACGCTCGCCTTTGCCGCAAAAGGAAGCCATCTCCTGGAAGGTGGGAAGGTCCACTATCGGGACGGACGTTACGAAAAGGCAGACACTCTTTTCCTAAAATCCATAGAAAAGGGCCTGGCCGTCACCGAGTCGTATATGTGGCACGGGAAGGCAAGCATAAGAATGAAGGAGCCGGATCTAATTGAAGCGGCCAGGGCGTTCCTTGAGGTGCTTAAACGCGACACAACCGCAGAGATAATAAAGAAAGACGAGGAAGCCCATGATCTTGCCCAGATTGCACTCTACTACGGCGCGCAAAAGATGCTCTATGAGCCTTCAAAAGCAGATACCCTGATTCTGTTCCTGCGAATGGGCATCAAGCTCGACCCCAAACGCGAACAAAACTACGTGCTCCTGGGCCGTTTCCACCTGCAGAACCGCCAGCTGGATGAAGCCCTGGACGTGGCTGCAGAACTGGAGAAGATAAACCCGGAGTCCCCTGACGTAGCGTATCTTAAAGGCAGGGTAAATCTGATTAAAGGAAACAAGGAAGAGGCCGTCGAGTTGTTCAAGACATCAACCGATAGGTTCAACACCGAGCTTGAGAAACTTAAAGAAGGCATAGGAACGCAGCTGGGCCTTGAGAACGAAGATATTACCGAGATGCTCGCTTCGATAGAAGAGTTGGAGGAATCAAGCGACAGTGTCACCATGGATGAGAAGCAAGATATGCTTATTACGAACTACGGCCTCATCCCTGCCGAAGCCGCAGCGTTCCTGCGCTGGCAAAGCGGCTATGTGGGCAAGAAACGTCAACTCAGCGATGCCTATAATTGGCTGGGGAAAAGCTACATGGAAAGCAAAAAATACCCGGAAGCCGATTCCGCTCTCGCGCTGGCTCTCCAGCTTGATCCAGAAAACATCAACGTGATGTGGGATAAGGTCTTTTCTTCTTATTACACAGGGGGATATTCACAGGCCGTGGAGTTGCTTAAGAAGATTGAAGCCGAGGCTGAGGAAGATTACTACGTCCACCTGTGGCTTGGCATATGCTACCTGAAGTTCGATCCTAAGGAACTCGATGAAGCAGAAAAGCATCTGGAAAAAGTGATTGAAATAGACGAAAACCTAGCAGATGCTTACCGCAACCTGGCCGTCATAGCAAGGGAGCGAGGGGAGATCAAAAAAGCCAGTGAACTGTTAAAGAAATACGACGAGTTGATCAAAAAAGAAGGAGGAAATTGATGAAGTTAAAACACATCCTCACTGTTGTAATCATCCTCCTTGCAGCTGCACTTGGAGCTATACTCATTATACCTCTGGTCAAGCTCTCACGTCCGGTTCAGGTGAAGGTGCTTGTAGAACCTTCTGTTTCCTCCGTTCCTGTATACTACGCTCAGGAAAAGGGTATCTTTGAAGATAAAGCAGTAAAGGTTGAAGCAACGATAGAGCGGGTCGAGGATCCCCAAAAGGCGCTTGAGGCTTTGGTTGCAGGCCAAGCCGACTTTGCTTTAGTCCCCTGGCCAGAGGCGTTGCGCTGGATGAGCGAGCGGGGTGATACCTTGCTTTGCTTCTTTGCGGTGGAGTTCAAGGTAGCAACACCCCAGGAGGGGCTCTTTCCCCGCAAGGGACTGAGATTCGATAAGATAAGTGACCTCGAAGGAAAGACTGTAGGGGTGACCGCGGGAACCAAAACGGCGATGCAGGCTATTGTGACCTCCACAGAGGTAGATCCAGCCACGGTCACAATCAAGGTCTATCCTTCAGAGAAGCTCCTTGCAGCACTTGAGTCTGAAGAGGTGGATCTTATCCTGCCGCTTGAACCCTACTTCACCTTAGCCAAGGTCCATCTGAGCGAACCATTTGCAGAAGGTGCCATGTTCCTCAAGTGGATCAACTCTCCCTATCTGGGCTCCGGTCTTTTCGTAACCACCGAGTACTTTCATGACAATGAACTTGCTGTGAAACGAATGAACAAGGCCATGGAGCTTACGTATCTGGAGATGGCCAAAAATCAGGATACCACCCGTGCGGTCCTTGCACGTGCTTTCGGAATCGAAGACGAACAGCTGATCGAACGTCTGAATCTACCCGGCTTCCAGCGGACCCACGAGATCGACCAAAACGCGATACAGGAACTGGCCGATAAGCTTGAGATATACGGGGCTATCCCGAAGGGATTGAATACCATGGATATGAAGGTAGTTATCCCTAAAGAGGACCTTCGAGACTAGTGAGGTTCGGCCGTGCTAGGCGGGAGGCTGGCGGTCTCCTCTACTCGAAACCCGCCATATGCGAGGCTGAAAGACATCATGAGGCCGGGAGAGCTGGGGCCACTGCGGGAGCGGACGATGATGAAGATCGGGTCTTTGCTCGCAACGCCCCGCCAACCCCGCCAGGTCCGGAAGGAAGCAACGGTACGCGGACGCTGTTACGGTGCAAAGTAAGCCTGGTTGGAGTCGCCTCGTTTTTGCAGTCCTTGCCGCCCCGGACGAAGGTGCCGCACGGCCGAACACTTTTAAACCAAGGAACCCTCTAGTCAAAAAATGATGAAACCTCGCACATTCTCTCTGCGCTACCGCCCCCAGACCTTTGATGAATTATTCGACCAGAAGCACATCAAGCGCACCCTAATAAACGCCATCCAGCGCAACCGGCTCGCACATGCCTATCTTTTCGCAGGCCCAAGAGGTGTTGGTAAGACGACAACGGCAAGAATACTTGCCAAGAGTCTGAACTGCGTAGAAGGGCCAACGATACATCCGTGCAACAAGTGCTCGACGTGCCTGGAGATAGCTGGCTCCAAGAGCTTTGACGTGCTTGAGATAGACGGAGCATCCAACCGAGGGATAGACCAGATAAGGGAGCTGAGGGAGAACGTCCGCTACAGACCTACAAGTGGGCGCTACCGCATCTATATTATTGATGAGGTTCACATGCTGACTACCGAGGCGTTCAACGCGCTTCTTAAAACCCTGGAGGAGCCTCCTCGGCATGTAATCTTCATCTTTGCTACCACCCAACCTCACAAGGTTCCTGCAACCATCCTCTCGCGCTGCCAGCGGTTCGACTTCAAACGCATAGCGCCTGACGTTATAACCAAGCGCCTTAAGATGATAATCGAGAATGAGAAGCTGGACGTCGAGGAGGATGCCATACGATTGATCGCGGATATTGCCGACGGCGGCCTGCGCGACGCAGAAGGCGTGCTTGAGCAGATAACCACCTTCAAGCAAGGGAAGGTTGCTGCAAACGACGTAACCGAGCTTTTAGGGATAGTCCCATATGAACGTTTCTCCCATCTTCTCAAGCTGGTTGAAGAGAAAGACGAGGCCGCGCTGCTTGCGTTCCTGGAGCAGACCTTTTCAGCAGGATACGACGTGGCCGAGTTCTACTTCGGGATGATAGGTTTTCTACGCGTCCTTCTATTTACCAGTTTGGGCATGACGGCGGATAGATCAGCCTTCCCTGAAAGCGCCTTGAGCGAAACCCAACATTATACCCCAAAGCAGCTGGTACGGATACTTGAGCGTTTTCTCAAAGCCGAAGAGGCCTTCAAGCGCAGCCGCGAGAAGGTTATCTTCATAGAAACCATGGCACTTTCATTACTGGATATGGGAGAAAAGCAACCGGTTCCTAAAGAATCCTCCCGATCACCAAAAACCTGCCCATCCTCCCTGACCTCAAAACCAACCCTTGCAAATGGGAAAGAAAAGGCGGATGAAAAGCTGAAGGAAGCGGAAGAACCGGTACAAGCCGCATCCCTTAAACAGGTATGGAAACGCTTTATGGAAGAGATAGAAACAGAGGAATCCTTTGTAACCCTGGCGCTTCAGGAATCAGGAATCATAGAGGCTCAAGACAACCTTTTAACGATAGGGATAAACAACAACCCGGAGCTCAATATAGGCCGTCTTAAAGCGGAACAGGAACACCTCGAGGAAAGGCTTTCAAAGCTCGCAGGGCAAAAGCTACGGCTGGAGTTTAAGGCAAACAAGCCCCAAAAATCAGAAAGCCGGGGTTCTAAATCCAAACCTCGCTCTGCGGTTGAGGATGTGCTGGATATCTTCAAAGGAGAGATAGTTCGATGAGACAAGCCGACTTATTACGCAAAGCCCAGGAGATCCAGAAGAAAATGGCCGATATCATGGCTGCGGCACGAGGCCAGGCAGCCTCTGGCGGGGGGATGGTCAAAGCCGTGGCCGACGGAAACGGCACCATACTTGAGCTTAAGATAGAGCGGGAAGTAATCGATCCAGAAGAAAGCCAGATGCTTGAGGACCTCGTGATCGCTGCAGTCAACGAAGCGCGACGCAAGGCAAAACAGGCAGCACAAGCCGAGGTCCAAAAGGTTATAGGCATTCCTTTTCCAGGTCTTTTCTGATTCCGAATGACTGCATTAGCCAGGCTGATCCAACGCTTTAAGCAACTGCCCGGTATAGGCGAAAAAAGCGCCCAGCGTATCGCGCGCTACATCTTGCGTATTGAGCATGAAGATGCCGCTAGGCTCAGCGAAGCGATACTTGAGGCGCGCAGCCGGACCCGTACCTGTAGGCGCTGCGGCAACCTGACAGAAGATGAGTTTTGTGAAATCTGCAAAGACCCCTCACGCGTACAGACCGAGATCTGCGTTGTAGAGGAGGCTTTTGATATACCGCTGATCGAGCGTGCCGGGGCCTACCAAGGACTTTATCACGTGCTTGGCGGGGTGCTTTCCCCTATGGAGGATGTATCTGCAGACGAGCTGCGTATCACTGAACTCGTAGAACGTGTCAAGAATGAAGGGACAAAGGAGGTGATACTTGCAACCTCGGCGACAACCGAGGGAGAAACCACCGCCCTTTACGTGGCCGGACAACTTAAGGGCATGGGTATACGCGTATCAAGAATCGCAAGGGGCATCCCAGTAGGTGCGGACCTTGGACTCGCAGACGAGGTTACTATCAGCAAGGCTATTCGCGGTCGTGAAAGCCTGGACAGCGGAGAGCGGACTTGAGGTTCGGCTTCCACGTAAGCATCGCCGGAGGTTTTACCAACGTTATCGAGCGTGCAAACCGTCTGGGGTGTGAGACGGTGCAGATATTTACCGCCTCCAACAAGCAGTGGAAGCGCACCCCTCTTGATCCTGATGTGGTCGCTGGTTTTCGGGCATCACTGAAAGAGGCTCAACTCCATCCGCTAACCGTTCACCTGTTTTATCTCCCTAACCTTGCAACGCCTGACGAAGAGCTGCTCGAACGTTCGCGGCAGGCGCTTTCAGCAGAGCTTGGGCGCTCATCCATCCTGGGTGCTGATTTCCTGGTTCTTCATCCCGGCGCATTCAAGAACTCCAACATGGATGAAGGGATAAGTCGGGTTGCAACCTCACTTAATCAGGCTATCTCTTCTGCCACCACAAAGAAGGTAAAGATAGTTGTCGAGAATACCTCTGGCGGCGGCACTCGCCTTGGGGGAAGTTTTGATGATCTGGCAAGGATAATAGAGGGGGTTGGGAAGAAGGATTCCGTGGGTATCTGCCTTGATACCGCTCACGCCTTCCAGGCAGGTTACCCCCTGCATACCAGCAAGGGATTGGAAGAAACCCTGGCCCAGATAGATCACCTGATAGGTCTTGAGAAACTTCTACTACTCCACCTGAATGATTCCAAGACCCCATTAGGCAGTCACAACGACCGCCACTGGGACATAGGTAAAGGCCAGATGGGGCTTGAAGCGTTCAGACGTATCATAAATCATCCTAAACTTAAGCACCTCCCTGCGGTCATGGAGACCCCAAGCGCACCAGGCGGCGACGTCCGCAACATGGCTATGGTCAAGAAATTGAGAGAAGAAGGTTGATTCCGCTCAAAGATGTAGCCATCGTCATTCCCGCCTACGAGGCGGCTGATACGCTTGCCAAGGTTCTTTCCGATTGGTTTCGCTTCGGTGCTGTGTCTTATCAGATCTGGGTGGTTGACGACGGCTCACCTGATGGAACCGGCGATGCGGCGCGATGTATGGGGGTAGGCGTTTTGAACCATAAGAAAAACCGGGGCAAAGGAGCGGCACACAAGACAGGGTTCGCTGCGGCAATCAAAGCAGGCTATGAATGGATCATGACCATTGACGCGGATACCCAACACGACGTAGGGGAGGCCTCAAGGTTTCTTGCCCTGAACCCGGCAGAATTCGACATGGCGATAGGCACGCGACGCCACAACATGAAGGGTATGCCCTTCGACCGCTGGTTCATTAACCGTCTGACATCGATGGTACTCTCGATCTTTGGGGCACATAAACCGATCACCGATTCTCAGTGCGGATACAGGCTCATCTCAGCAGAAGTCCTGCGGAAAGTACCTCTAAGGACGAACCACTTCGACACCGAGTCCGAGCTTGTGGCCCGGGCTTTACGGGCAGGTTATAGGATAGCCGAGGTACCCATCACCACACTCTACACCTCGCCACGCTCACACATCAATCCATTCCTGGATACCATGCGTTTCATAAGGCTCTGCTTCCGCTACCTCTTCTGGTGGTAATCCTATCGCTCAATCTTCTCTGGGTCTTGCCTGGTTTGCCACTTCAACTATAGCATCAAGTTTCTCAACAATCTCAGTATCTATCCTATCTTTAAGCACCAATCTGGCTAAGATATGGTAACCCGACTTCCAAATGAGATTCGGAAGCCTCAGCTTCTCAAAGTACTTCTTAAAGAGTGGATCAAGAAAATCGTCGGTGACTTTAATGTCTGGTGACCATGGACTAGATTTACCCAACGCCTCAAGGGCTTTTGAAAGTTCTTCGATTGTCTCGCGCATAACTATCTCGCGATGATCAGCCTCGGCTTGTCCAAAAAGATCGTACGGCTGGTCTTGCCTTGCGTAAGCAAGTAAAACCTCCTCTGTGCAGAGATAGTTTTCCAACTCACGGCGTTTCCATTGGAGTCCTACGGTTCCCAAATCGTCAGGTATCCCCCGCTCAAGACGATCAAAGATTGCAATGCCTCCAAGATCAGCCTTAGCCTCTTTTAAACCCCAAAAGTGATTCTTTACAGCGCCGGGCTGATTGCCAACGTAATGCACAAAAGGACGCTCGAGATATTCAGACGCTTTGTGCTTAAGTGTTTCGGCAAAAGCCTGCAAGATGGCTAAGTCTGTTGAGCCTTCAAGGTATAACACCCAACCCGTTTGTTCCGCCTGGTAATACTGATCAAAACCAATCTCTTTAAGCGCCTTCAGAACCTGACTGCCTCTATCATCAATGCGATGAGGTTTACCTACGAAAGCGACAACCATATCTTTACCAGCGGCTTCGCGAAGTACAACCTCGGAATGACTCGCTGCAACGATTTGCGATCCCTGCTTTTCAGCTATCTCGGTAATTAACTGGTATGTCTGTTGTTGGCGTAATACCTCTAAATGAGCGTCCGGCTCGTCCAGCAAAAAGACAGCACCGGGATTAGCGTATAGATACGCCAGCAAAAGAAGGGTTTGCAGCAATCCTGTTCCTGCAGAAGACAAATCCAATTCGATGCCACTTGATTTTTTGTAAGACCTCGGTTCCTTGTAAGACATGGTGAATTCTCCCCGTGCCTCTATGTATTTGGGAGGAAGGAGTATAACTCCGAACAGCTTTTCGACCTCGGCGATCAGCTCTTTCCACTTATCATCAGGAGATTCTTCAAAAATCTGATAACATAGATTTCGCAATACCTGCGCGGTCTGCCCCTCGCCCATGAGGACGTTCACTCTACCCGGTTCCAACTTAGGTTCAACAGCGGCCAACCCGGACATAGGCGGAAGAAAGGCTACCTTCACACCGCCAGCTTCCGGTGGGATGGGCATCCTTTCCGAAGACTTACCGTTGCTTACGCGAAGGGGGCGGCAGTAAAAAGACTCATCGTTGGAGTAATAGAATTCCACTCCGCAAGTCCATTCCTTATCATTTGTCACCCCGTCTACGACTATATCTATGAAAACATGATCTGTCTTTTGCTTTCCCGCAATCCTCCTTACATCTCTCGTATGCAAATCGTGCCAGAGCAAGTTGGCTTTAGGCGTAGGTATTGAATTCAGATCCCGGCGGTTAATGGTAACACCTGGACGCTTCTCAGGGGATGTTTTCCCCTCCCGCTTTTCATTCCATCGTTTAACGCCTATATCCCACAACGCTAAGGCCTGCAGTGCGGCGGTCTTACCTGAATTGTTCGGGCCTATTAGCACTACGGATTTACCTAGCTCGATATCAACGTCATCCAGTTTCTTGAAGTTCTTTATCTTGAATCGAGTCAACATACAATCCCTCCTTCGGTAAGTTGATAATAACCCAATCCTACTCCTCTCACCCACTATGTCAAGATCAATTAAAAAAAGCCGCCCCTTTCGGGGCGGCAAATGGTTAAGAAGTTATGTGCTTAACGCACGAGTACTGTCTTACGCGTCAGGTTGGCTGCAGGCGAAGAGAACTTGATGAAGTAAACACCGTTAGGAAGCGCGCTTTCGTCAAGTTTGAACTCGTGTACGCCAGCTGCAAGCATACCCTCGTGAAGGGTCAGCCTGCGGCGGCCGGCAATGTCGAGCACGTAAAGCTCTCCATCGGTAAGTACAGGTAACGCAAGCATAACCGCTCCACCGGTAACTGAAAGTTCATAAGTAGTCGGGGCAATCTCCTTCTCTTTTACAGCCGCAGAAGTGCAGTAGACCGAATCGTAGATGGTATCGTTGTCCGGTACCGAGTCGCCAGCAAGTAATGTGTAAACCCGTATGTCGTACCAGGCACTATCGTGATGAGGAATGTTCAGCCACCCATTAAAGGTAACCTCTGCTTCCTCGTCCACACCCAGCGGGCCAACGGTCTTCGTGCTTGAGTAGTCCTGAAACCCGGAGTAGAAGATCTTGAACTCCACATTAAACGTAGCCGGCGTGTTGCTCTGATTGCGAACCGTTGCCATAGGGGTGTATATCGAGTCGGGATGGATCTGTCGGAAATCCGGCGGGTGACCTTGGAACCACCACGTTATGGGTAAGACGTCCTTGATGATCTTGGTGACGTATTTTAGATCGCCGTTGGTCGCGTCATAGTAGGAGATGTGAGGGAAGCTGACCTCACCTTGATAGCTGAGGGCAATAGATGTATACTTTCCAACGTCACCTGTGGTATCCACCTTCTCGGTATGCCAGCCGAGGTAGTTCTCGGAGTAGGCGTACTTGAGATCGCCATTCGCTTCACTGTAGTAGCTGGCGTGGGTAGAACCAAGCGCCTGAGATCCGTATGACCCTTGATCTATTACATCGATTGCCCATGCCGAGCCGGTCCAACGAGCATACGTGAAGTATCCGTTTGTAGCATTGAAGTAGCTGATGTAGGGAAAGCTGCCTGCATTTTCGTTGATGAGGATATCCGGCCAGGCTCCTATGTTATCACCGGGAACCATCTCAACGGTATCTATCATCCAGTTACCTGAAACAAGATACGCATACTTCAGGTAACCGGTGCCGGTCAAGGGGTCGCCGTCCCAGGCGTAGTAGGCGATGTAGGGGGTGCCGATGGAATCAAGAGTGATCGAGGTGCCGGATATATCGGTTCCAAAGATAGGAAGCGGCCCTACGCTGTCCACTGTATCGCGCACCCATCCTGTAGCCGAGGATCGAACGTAGAGGAGATAGTTCGTGGTAGCATCATAGTAGCATATATGGGCATAATCGTCTTGATCCACCGCTATATCGCATCCCTGGCCTACATCGTTGTCGCTGGGATCCGGAGTGCCGACAATCCAGTGTCCTGAACCATCAAGGCTCGCCCATTTGAGATTGGCGTTCGCCACGTCGTAGTATGCGATCTGAGGCAGGTCGGTCAGCGGACCAAGAGCCAGTGAGGCGAAGAAACCGACTCCGCCCAGGCCGCCGTTATCGTCGACAACCTCTATATCCCAATCCGTACCGTTCCAGGCGGCATACTTGAGAAACGCACTGTCCGCGTATAAGTAGGCGATGTGTGGGTTATTCTCCGAGTCGATCGCCAGTGAGGTAAATAGCCCGACGTTGCCGGTGGTATCCACTGCCTTGATGTCCCACGCTTGCCCGAAGGCACTAACCACCCCTATTACGAGAAGCACACTTATCCATTTCTTCATAAAGACCTCCTTGGGTTTAGATGTTCGTAACAACTCCATATATCCGTATAATCGTAAGGATTTTAGGGCGTTTGTCAAGTGGTAAGGTTAATAAAGAACCGCTCTAAAAAAATCCACTCGTGCCGCAGAAGACAAGGGACTTCATCGAGAGGAAGGAGCTTTCACGACCTTGCAGTACCAGTTCTTGCCCCGAATAAAATACACCCCAGCAAGCAGCTCGGAGGCGTCAAATCTGGCCCCATGAATGTTCGCCTGAAGTCTACCCGAGGCGTCGTAGAGCCGGGCCTGGACCGGTCTGCTGAAATACAAAACGGAACTAAAGGGATTTGGCCATACATCTAATACAGAGGCAGGCAACGCCGAGGATTCATCTATCCCTAATCCAAGGAAAAGCACACGCAGCAACCCGTCATATCCGTCTGCAACCAGGAGGGTATCGCCGAGAGAAGCAATGTCTCGCGACTCCCCGCCGGTGTTCAAACTCCCAACAAGATGCGGAAAGGATGGGTTGGCTACGTCGTATGCGTAGATTCCGGCCGCTCCATGTGCTAAAAAAAGATTGCCAGCCTCCAGGACAAGGGAAAAGTTAACGTGCTCGGTCGGGATGGTAGATAGCAGTTGCCAATCCAATCCAGAGATGTCGTAGATAGCCGCACCTTCGGTTGCCTGGGCTACGAAAAGTAGCGAGTCCTGCAAGGCCATATCAAGCACACCGCCTGCAGTAGGTTTGGTTTCTAAGAAAAACGGGGAGTCCGGTACGCTGACATCAACCAGGCCTATGCCTGATTCCTCGAAGCCTACATAGGCTGTATCCCCGCGCTTGAATACCGAAAGCGCGCGAGCATCCAGGTGAATACGCGCCGCCTCGCTTGGAAAGGACGGATTGGAAAGGTCAACCACAATAAGGCCGGAATCGCCGCAGGCAAGATAGGCAAAACTTGAATCAACTTCCAAAGCCCAGACATGGACCCCATCCATACTAAGGCGAGAGATCAAGTTGACCCCGCTTACCGGATCATCCATATGATAAAGTCCAAGCCCGGCCCAACTCTCGGCAACGTATAGTGTGTCGCCGCGAATCTCAAGATCCCTGGGCCAATCGGCGGAAGAGATTGAACCCACGGGTATAAGCGAGTCTGAACGTTCAAAGAACACAAGCTTTGAACCATGCATTCCCAGAACAATCCAGCGATCGTTTGCAACGACAACGTCCGAGACCCCGCCCCGCGCCTCGCCGTCGGTCACAAAAGGATTTTCCGGATCGGATACCTCAAACACCCACCACGAACCCAAAAAACCGGCCACCGCACCGTAATCACCTTCTACCGAGACATCATAAGGCCACACACCCGTAACACCCAGGGTATCAAAACCCAGCCCGCCAATCCCTTCCCCTGAAAGGATGTTGATTATGTGCAGAGAGTCATCCCATGAAGCCACGTAGGCGAGCGTATCGTCCAGATCAACATCCCACGCCACGAATATCGGTATCGAAGCGAAAAGAACAGGATCGTAAGGCATTGAAACGTCAACAACATGCATACCTCCGTCGAACGAACACACCACCGCCTTATCGCGCAATGAATCGAGTGCAAGCCCGTAGTGCTGGCCTGTAAGACCAAGTTCTCCGATAGCAACCGGATTGGTGGGATCGGAGACATCCAGCACCAAAAGGCCAGTTGATACATCTGTGGCGTAGAGTAGATCGCCGTAAAGCTCAAGCGAACGAAGATTAAAACCGAAAAGAGAACCCAGGAGCTGGGGATTAGACGGGTTGCGGCAGTCGTATATCTCAAGACCTTCTGAACCCATCGCCGTGTAGAGTGTATCACCTCGGACCTCAAGACCGAAGACCCGCCCGCCGGCAGGAAACAGGTTAATAAGCTGTGGATCATCAAGTAAGGAGATATCCACGATAGCCACACCCTGATCGTCAATTGCAACGTAGAGCCGATCCTCGAAGCGCACCATGGTATAGGCCATGCCTGAAAATCTAAGCTCTGAGAACCAGCTAACTTCACCTGAAGAGTTTACCTCTCCTATCTGCAGCACCGCACCGTTGGTGTAGAAGAGGTAGTCACTATCGCGCAGCACCGAGAACCCCGACCCGTAAGGCCAGTGATCGAGAACCTCGAAGTTGTAGTCGGAGGAGGTGAAAGGAGTAACAGGCATATCCGGAACCTCGTATAAACCTTGTCCCCACGAAGCAAGGAGCGACAGCAACAAAGTTATCATAGTACAATCCTAGTAGCTAACCTGATCTTGTCAACTTTTATTGAAAACGGGTCCTACTATTTAGCGCCGCCACACCACCTTCCCACCCTTGCGGAAGGAAAGGAGGGTATAATGACTACCATACCCCCCAGGATCCCAACCCATTCCATCCCACCAGGAACAGAAATAGGTCTGATCTATTAATCCTACTCCTCTAAGCCTAAAGGTATAACAATCTGTGTTATCGTACGAATGCTGATCTGGAGGATACATCTCAAAATGGTATCCCATATTCAAAGTGTCACCTCGATACCGAATCGATAAAAGATTCCTCGCCTCACTCGTATCGGGAATAAGAGAAACAATTGATGTTCCACAGGGGTCGTTTGGAAAGGCCGTTATCTTCTCATCCACGATTTTTATCGTGTCGCAATCCAAGTCATAGAAACATCCTCCCTCCAAAACAAAAGTATAACCGCCAGGAGCAATGTTTGAATCTACGACCCGAATGGTAATCGTATAGTAAGAATCGGTTCTCTCGTCGCCATAATAGTCCCAGCAATGCTTCTCATAAGTCCACTCGTAATCCATCCCGAACGGGAAGTAGGTGGTGTCAAGGCCGGAAGGCTCCGGTTTCTCTATTGCAAAGCTTCGAACCTCGCTCCAGTTAACATCAGGTGCACTTCCGCCCGAAGGATATTTCAAAGATGCCACCTTCCAGTAGTAAGTACCCTCTTCCAGATTATCGAAATCAGCCCCTGACATGGTGTAGAAGGTATCGTAAAGGTCCTTTTCGATAATAGGGTCGTCAAAACTTATCCCGCTTAGTTTAAAAGGAGGAGTATATGAACCGCTGTCTATCACGATGCGGTAGTCATCAATCAAGGGAACCGAACTCCACACAAAGGTTGGGGCTTCACTTATTACCGCACCATCAGCAGGCTCAAGCAAATCCGGGGCATTTGCACCATCAGTATCCTGGTTACATCCAACTATGGCAAGGGTCAAAACCCCCAAGCTCAACGCAAGCTTCCAAAGCTTTCTCATACATAACCTCCTTGAAAAGCTTAAGCCGATTTGGAAGTTTGTCAAGACGCTGCGGCAACCCCCTCAAGTCGTTGACTGACGGTCAAATTCGGCTAAAATGGCTTAATGAAGCCAGCGATTGAGGGCGGGAAGCCCGTACGTGAAGAGTTCCTTGTCTTCGGTAAGCCTGACATCAGGGAAGAGGACATAGCCGAGGTGGCCGATACCCTTCGCTCAGGCTGGATCGGCCATGGCCCGAAAACCGAGCGCTTCGAGCAGATGTTTGCCGAATATACCGGAGCCAAAAATGCTATCGCGGTCAACTCTTGCACCGCCGCGCTTTACCTCTCGCTTGGTATGCTTGAGCTGGGACCTGAAGACGAGGTCATAACATCTCCCATGACCTATCCATCAACCGCCAACGTGATCCTTCACCACGGGGCAAAGGTTCGCTTCGCGGATGTTGATGAACGAAGCGGAAATATTGATCCAGTTAATGTCCAGGAGCAAATCACCACCAAAACCAGGGCGGTTATTCCAGTGCATCTTCATGGCTACCCCGTTGACATGGAGGCGATACTCTATCTGGCAGAGTATGCCAGCATTGCCGTCATAGTTGACGCGGCACATGCGATCGAGGCTCGTTACATGGACAAGCACGTTGGGGTGCTGGGGGATGCGGCCTGCTTCAGCTTCTACGCCACCAAGAACATCACCACTGCCGATGGCGGTATGATTGCTACCAACCGCGACGACTGGGCCAAGCGATTCAAGCTTCTAAGGATGCACGGAATAACCAGAACCGCGTGGAATCGCTTCCGCGAAAAGGGTTTCAAGTTTTACGATACCGTTGCCCCTGGCTACAAGTTGAACCTGACCGACCTGCAGTCCGCGATGGCCATTCACCAGATGGAGAGAATCGAGGATAGCTGGAAGAGGCGGACTGAGGTGTGGAAGGCATACGACGCCGCGCTCAGCCAGATGAAAGGAATAGAAACCCCGCCTGAGCCTGGAGAAGGCCGTCACGCCCGCCACCTCTATCCGGTGAGATTGGAATTGGAGAAACTGAGTATAACAAGGGACGAGTTTCTCGAGGCGCTGAAGGCGGAAGGCATCGGTGCAGGCATACATTTCATCTCCCTTCATCTGCACAGCTTCTACAAAAACACCTTCGGATTTAAGCCGGATGATTTCCCGGTAGCGGCAAGGATATCACAGCGCACCCTTTCCCTGCCCCTCTCCCCTGCTCTGACTGATAAAGATGTGGAGGACGTGATAAACGCCGTAGGAAAACTTCTCTCCTACTATGCCCGTTGATTTCAAACCCTGGAAAAGAATCTGGGACGCCTGTCCCTGGGCTACGGCTTTCGCCTCCCCTCTCTGGCACGCAGTAACTGAGGAGATAGAACCCCAGGACGCAAGTTTTGAGTGGAAGGGGATCATTACCCCATTACGTAAGATCAAACTGGCCAAAGGGCTGCTCTCCGGATATGAATCTTCCGTACCAGGAGTCCCGGCAGGACCCATCGCTCTTAAAGTACCCGATGCCGCCACGATCGAGGCCTACTGGCAAGAACTACTACGTAGAACAGGTGGCAAGTTCCTTATCCACCTTCCGCCAAACTCTCCATTCATCAACGCTGTCTTCAGAAAAACAGAGATCTATACTCATATTCTTAATATCTCTGAGAAGGACAAAAAGATGTCCAAACACCATAGGGATCGAATGAAAAAAGCCCAAAAGGCAGGGGTATATGTAACCCCCGGCCTGCGTGATGAGGACTTTGAGGCCTACATGGATATGTATAACGCGTCGCTGCAACGATGGAAAACCAGACCTGCAAGGATATATCCACAAGACTTCTTCCAGCGGGTACGCGAGGTGCTTGTGCCGGCTGACTCGGCAGGTTTCTTTATGGCATGGAAAGACATGAAACCCCAGGCAGGATCCCTTGTGCTTTACGGGCATAAAAGAGCGGTATCCTGGCATACGGTAAGGGCCGATGACTCTGCGCGGGGTGCAAATCAACTCCTGAACTGGACGATTATGGAACAAGCGGCAAAACGGGGGATAACCGAATTCGACTTCGGACCAAGCCCTAGAATGGAGGGGGTAGCGAAATTCAAAGAGAGATTCGGCGCTGAGCTGGAATCTCAAATAACGATAGTAGGACCTGCCCGTTTATTTTCCTCCTACTTTCTACGCAGAGCAAGACAATGATATCGATAGGGCATTTCCACTACTGTTTCTTTGAACGTTCCGAGACGTTCATCCACCATCAGCTTGCGTCCTTAAAACGCTACCGACCGGTGGCTATATCTTTGATATCTCGGAACCTGGATGAATTTCCACTTTCCAATGGGGTTCACTACGATGTGGGCCTCGAACTTTCCAGACCAGGACTTCAGTTCATCGAGCCATTCCGGTACGGCTCACTTAAGCTGGCAGCGGAGCTTTTTAAGAGAGAAGGCGTCGCGTTGATTCATGCTCACTTCGGAACATGGGGGGCCTACGCCCTGCCTTTGCAAAAAAGCCTGCGCGTGCCGATGGTGGTTACCTTCTACGGCCAGGATGTATCCCTGCTCCCTAAAAGGACAATATGGCGAAATCGGTTCCAGAAGTTATGGAAGAAGGGAGACCTGTTTCTTGTCGAAGGTCCGCATATGACGGCGGAACTCATTAAACTCGGCGCTCCTCGAGAAAAGGTAGCTCTCCAGCGCATCGGGGTTCCGGTATCCAAGATAGGCTTCCGTCCTCCTGCAACGAAAAGCACGAGGCCACCTACCGCCCTATGGGCAGGCCGCATGGTTGAAAAGAAAGGACTGATGGATGCTCTCAAAGCGGTAGGGATACTGAGCAATAAAGGGATCGGTCTCGATCTGCGGGTGATAGGAGACGGCCAGGAAAGAGCCAAGGCGGAAAGATTTGTTCAAGAGAAAGGACTTGAGGATAAAGTGAGGTTTCTGGGCTTTCTTGATTACCAAGGCTATCTTAGAGAGCTCAAGCAGGCGGATTTCCTCATCGCCCCAAGCAGGACATCAAGCAAGGGTGAAACCGAAGGCGGAGCGCCTACCACCATACTGGAAGCCCAAGCACGCGGCCTGCCGGTCGTAGCCACCCGTCATGCCGACATCCCATTTATCCTACCCCAGAATTACCCCTATCTAGCCAACGAAGCCGATCCCGCAGATCTTGCCCGCGCTATCAAGAACCTGTTTGATAACGCGAACCACTGGCCCCAAATCGCACGAAAAAACCGCAAGCACGTGGAACGTTTCCACGATCTTAAGGTTACCACTCAATCGCTAGAGAAGCACTACGACCGCCTTTTAACCAAACGAGTCCGGTAGGATGAAACGCAAAGGCGGTTTCCTGGCCAAAGCCACAGGAACGTTCCTGACAATGGGATTCAGCACGTGTTTAGGTTTCATCGTGAACCTGATCCTGGCTCGTGTCTTAGGCCCGGCCGGCAAGGGAGTAATAGCACCGGCCCTGTCGGCGGCGACCATCGCAATAACCATAGCCTCGCTCGGCCTCGATCACTCCGCAGCCTACTTCCTGGACAAGAAACCTTTCAGGGCGAAGGATGTACTCCTGACCTCTTTTCTGTTTGCTATCATATCAGGCGCTCTGGCGTCCCTGGGTATACTCCTGGCACTTGAGTATGTAATCCCGGAAGCCACCTCGCTAACCCGCCTGTTCTTTGCGGGCGGCGTCTTCTTCACCGTTATCTACAACATATCCCACAGCGGTCTTCTGGGACGCAACCGACTCGGTCTCATAAATCTTGGACGAGTGGCTTCGGATCTCTTAAGAACCATCCTGGCGACGCTTTTCCTTTATTCCCTGTGGCCGACGATAGAGGGGTTTGCCTTCGCATATATGATCGCTCAGGCTCTGAACGCAATCCTTGTAACCGTCTTTGCCTTTAGAGAAGTAGGGATTATCGGTGCCAAGATAGACCTCTCGTTTCTCAGCAGAGCGGTAGGATTCGGAGTGGCGGTTTTCTTGGCCTCGCTTACCACCCAAGCCAACCGGCAGATAGGGGTGCTGATTCTCAAGATGCTTAGATCGGTGGAGGAAACCGGTCTCTACGCACAGGCACAAACCTTTGCCAACCTCCTGCTTCTTCTACCCCAGGCGCTCTCCTTTGCCCTTTACGGAGCGGTGGTAGGGGAACGGGGCAAAGAGGAGTTCACTGCAAGAATCGTAAGGCTGTCGATTTTTTCTCTGCTTGTGCTCTCTGGGATTGTAGCTTTGATCGCCCCCTGGCTTATCCCCGCCCTGTTTACCGAAAAGTTTACTCCAAGCGTTCCATATCTCTGGGGGCTTCTACCCGGCGTGGTGATCTACGCCCTGCCTCAGCTTTACGCCTCATTCATAATCGCAAGCTGGGGCAAGCCCTGGCATGTTTTTGGAGCAGGCGCATTGGGACTTACGTTAAATGCGGCGGGGAACCTTTTACTCATTCCTCACCTAGGAGCTTGGGCTACCGTTATCGCCTTCGACGCCGCCAGCATCGCGATGGCTCTTTACTATGTCGTATTCCTTAAAAAGCAGACTGGAATAAGTATAAGAGGGCTACTGCTGCCCTCTGGAGAGGATTTCCGCTTTCTGTTAAGACGCCTCAAGTCTTTCTTTAAACCCTAAACCGGAGTCTCGGCTTATACCGAGGAAGAACTGATAAATCGCCGGTAGATAGCAACCTCCTGGTTTAGCCTTTCGGGCCAGGTTAGAAGAATCCTACGGGAGAATTCTTTTGCCCGTCTGCCCAGGTCTTTTCTGAAGGATTTCTCGCGCATGAGCCGCTCGATCCCTCGCGCCGCGCCTTCGAGGTCATAGGGTTTATAGAGCAGCCCGGTCTGGCCGTGACGGATAAACTTGCGGGTGCAGCCTGCGTCCAGGACAACGACCGGCTTGCCAAGGACCATCGCTTCAAGCACGGTGTTGTTCAGATTGGAGAGTTCCTGAGTGGCAAGAACAACGCTCGCACCTGACATGAGATCATACATCCTATATCTAGGTAGCATTCCTGTAAGATGAACGGTTGATGAAACACCCAATCTATCTATGAGTTTTTCAATGGATGATCTCAGAGGTCCCTCTCCAAGGATGAAGAATTGAAGTTCAGGGAGTGATTCTTTGCATAAGGCCGCGATACGTATAACCCTATCAACCCGCTTCCAGTCAACTAGGCGACAGGCGGTAAGTACATAGGCAGGAGAGGATTCCTCACACCTCATTGATAAAAGGGAGGGATCATAGCCGTTACGGAGGAAATGGTAACGTTCCGGTTCAATCCCGAATATCCCGGCCGCCTCATCGCCGCAGGTTCCGTCGTCGGTAATCACGAGGTGATCCGGCGGATGACGCAAAAGTGAGATGAGGTCGAAGCACAGCTCGCGACGTAAACCTCTACGAAGTCGATCGATCGGCACGCTAATGCCGTAGAGACGGGAGATTGCAGGTGTGCCTAGATATGAGGCTGCGCGGCGCATGGCGTAGACGGTCTCGGATGAGTGACCTAAGACAAGATCGAAACGTCCGCCCGATCTCTTGAGCCAGCGAGAAACCGAATTCGACCACTGGACGATGGCAGGCAAGCGATAGGAAATGGCAATGCCGGTTTTAAGCAGCGGCCGAAGACGCTCGAAGGAAGCCTTGATTCGAACAAAAAGGATACCTTCCCGTTCCTCCTTTACAGGCAGAGCTCGTGCGGCAGGCGAGAGATGGGTTACCTTGAAACCTGCCCTGCATAAAGCCTGGATAGCGTAGCTCTCTGAGGGCGATCCCCCGCCTTCACCCTGTGACCATACTGACGGCCAGGGAGATATGGAAAGCACCCTTCTCAACCTGTTCTCCTCAAGATATTTAGAGTGATTTTGCCTTCGGGCAAAATCACTCTATCGAGAAACCGGTCTTCTCCCAGTCATCTAGAAACCGTTTGAGACCGATGTCGGTTAGTGGGTGCTTTACCATCTGACGGAAAACCCTGGCAGGCATGGTGCAGATATCCGCACCGATCAGTGCCGCTTGCATCACGTGCTCGGGATGACGGGTGCTGGCAAAGATGATCTGGGTATCGATGCCGTAGTTGTCAAATATCTCTCTTATGCGAGCCACCTGATTGATGCCCTCATGGCCTATGTCGTCGAGGCGACCCACAAAAGGCGAAACGTATGCGGCACCGGCGTTGGCTGCAAGGATCGCCTGAAGCGGAGAGAAGGTAAGGGTCATGTTCACGTGGATTCCTTCCTCGAAGAGCACACCTGTCGCCTTAAGTCCTTCAGGGATGCAGGGGATCTTGACCACTATGTGTTCTGATATCTTTGAAAGTGATTGTGCCTGCCTCACCATACCTTCGGCATCGAGAGCGGTGACCTCTGCGGATACAGGGCCCTGAACCACGTCACATATCTCTTTAAGTAACGCGCGGTAGTCGCCGCGGTCGCGCTCCCTGGAAAGCAACGTAGGGTTGGTGGTTACCCCATCAACCACCCCCCAACCGGCTATCTCTTTTATCTCGTCTATGTTTCCTGTGTCAAGGTAAAGTTCCATTACGCCTCCTTAGGATAGACTACTTTCACAAGCACCAGGCCGTTTGCAGGAGCTGTGATGGTCTGCACCGGCTTGGCGCGGTTGAGTAACTTCAGGACAGTTTGCGGTTCTATCATACCGCGTCCACACTCGGTCATAACACCCACCATCCTTCGAACCATCTTGTAAAGGAAGGATCTCCCCTTCACCTCTATGATTATCTCATCGCCCTCCTCCCTGATATCCACTGAGTCTACGGTGATAGAAGGGCGTGGATCCTCGACCTCACAGAGTGCCGCGTAGTCGTGTGTCCCGACCAAGAGATCGGCCGCGGCTCGCATCCTGGATATATCCAGAGGGTAGTGATACTCCCAGGCGGCGGCTCTCCGCAAAGGCGAGCGAGCACGGATGATACGGTAGCGATAGAGTTTAGATGCAGCATCCCGCTTCGCATCAAAGGAATCCGAAACCTCCTCAATAGATTTGATGAAGATCGATCTGGGTAAAACCGAGTTCAATGCTATCTGGAGGCGATCAGGAGGAAGAGATTCCTTGTAATCGAAAGACGCCACCTGAGCCAGGGCGTGTACCCCGGCATCGGTGCGTCCGGCGCCGGTTATTCGAATCTCTTCTCCTGTGATCTGCTTAAGGGCGTTCTCGATCTCGCCCTGCACCGTTACCCGCTCCGGCTGAATCTGCCAGCCGAAGAGGTTTGTGCCGTCGTATTCTATAACAGCCGCAAGCCTCATCTTACCACCACGGCTACAGCCAGAAGAACCACACTCGCTGAAAACAGCACCCATCCGGGCTGCTTGCCTTTGATCTCGATAGGATGGGTAACGATACCCTGTGCATCCCCGAAGACACCCGCGACGGCTTCGGGAATCTCCTTCCATCTCCTGACCTTGGATAAAGACTCAAGAAAGAACGGTATGGAGAGAAGCGCCAAAGCAAGAACTTCACCGATGACGGGGCGGCGAAAAAGCTTCTCAGAGAGCCTGGCCAGACCCCAGACCAGCTCTTCGCGGGTACAGACGTAAACGAGGAGCAAGGAGAAGAAAAGCGCCAAAGCGAAACGAGCGCCTATTATTGACGCAGTCCAAACCGCGTCTGCACCCTGGGAGCGGTTGAGAAACCAGTTGAAGAAAACGCTGAGGACGATCAGGGGAAGTGATATCTTGAGGTATCTTCCCCAGAATCGCCATCCTGCGCGGCCTAAAAATGCAAGCACGACGCAGAGCGCACCGGCTCCGGCAAACTCCTCCCACCGGGATAAAAAGGGCACGATGGTTATAAACAAAATCGTGACAGCGATAAGCATCACCGGTGAGATTCGCGAAAGCAGCCCTCGGTTGGGTGTCATAGGTCGAGGATAGGGAAAGCGGAACGGATGTCAACAAGATTGATCATTAGCTCGATCGGCGGACGATGATGCCCCAGTTACGGCCGGCTCCATGTTCGCGGCGGTGAGAGTAGAACCGCTTCGAATTGCAGTAGGTGCAAAGATCCAAAGACGCACCTTCAACCGCTCCAACTGACCTCAAGAGGAACCGGTTCGCCGCCCTAAGATCAAGATAGACCCCTTCTTTCTTTCTTGAGAAAAACCCCATAGCTTCGGGCCAGGCTTCTCTGAATTCACTCAAAACGTCCTCACCAACCTCATAACAGCACTTACCGATTGAAGGACCAAGTGAGTAGCGTAGACGATGGGAAGATATGCCCTCCTTCTGGATCTTCTCAACGAACCGCAGGGCTATCTTTGAAAGCGTCCCTCGCCGACCGGCATGCATCACCCCGATCAGTGATCTCTTCTCGCTCCATACGAAGATTGGCACACAATCCGCAACCCGGACCGAGAGTGCAAGGTTTTCCTGGGTGGTAAAACATCCATCAGCCTTGATCTCGCCAGGGCCATCCACATGAACTACGCTATTGGAATGGGTCTGATTCATGGTAACAAGAGAGCCATCCAATCTGAAAGGCACAAGCTGGTTTCTCACATCAAGGTTATGATCCGGGTCGTTGTCTCTGCTCCGGCGCGTCGTGAACAAAAGTTTTACGTCCGGTGAAGGATCAAGAAGGTAGAACCTCAATCCGTCCTTCAAGATCAAACGCCACGCCTTCTCAGGCATCAAAATCCTCCGGCTCGTAACGTAGCTTGAGGTCTTGAGCTATAAGCTGCATTCTTTTCTTTCCCCAGTAACTATCTTCAGCGATCCGGTAGGCAAGATCCACTGCTTCCTTGCGTCCTGCCTCGAGCTTAAGGATAAGGTCGGATTTACCGAACGCAAGAACGGGCATGGTGGTTTTGTCCTTGCGCACGGTAAACTTGAGATGGTTACGCCCAAACACCCGTGGAGTCCCAACCACCTCCAGCCCACGAGTGGCAAAAGAAGGCCCAGGATTACCCACACCGAAAGGACGAAAGCGCTCGAAACAGGCGGTGGTTTCAGCATCAAGATCGTCAAGCTGGACCTCGGCCTCAAGATAGAGCCTTGGTTCGAAAACCTCCGAAGGGTAACCCATGGCATGTTCGTTTATCGCCTGGGTGAAGCGGGCAAGTTTTGCCTTTTCCAGAACCAGCCCTGCCGCGGCCTCGTGCCCGCCGAAGGTAACCAGATGCTCGCGCACCGCAACCAGGGCATCATAAAGGTGAAATCCATGTACACTTCTAGCTGATCCCTTAAGCCTACCTTCTTTTTCCGCAAACATGATGGTTGGTCGGTAGAAATCATCCACCAGACGAGAGGCGACTATCCCGATGACACCCTCATGCCAGTTGGGACGATAGCAAACAAGCACGCGTGGATCAGTTTCCCTGATCTGGTGTTCGGCGAGAATCCGAGCCTCTTCAAGGATCAAATCCTCGGTCTGTCTGCGGTTGCGGTTGTGTTGATCAAGCTTTACGGCCAGGCTCCTTGCCTCTTCCAGGTCGGTTGAAAGCAAAAGCTTAAGAGCCTGCTTTGAATCGGCCATACGGCCTGAGGCGTTCAAGCGAGGTGCCAGGCCGAAGGCAACGTTGGATGCGGCTATAGGCTTACCGGAAAGTCTGGAGACGTCAAGAAGCGCTTTAACACCCACCTTATCGGTTTTTGGGATATGTTGGAGTCCGAAGCTTGCAAAGACCCGATTCTCGTCGATCAAAGGAGCGACATCGGCGATGGTGCCAATGGCAACAAGATCGAGATCGGCTTGAAGCGGCTCCAAGGACTCGCCAAGACGCCGGGAAAGTGCTTCAAGTAGCTTGTAGGCTACCCCGACTCCGGCAAGCTCTGCAAAGGGATAGGTTGAGTCCGCTCTCTTGGGATCAACCACAGCAAGGGCTTCGGGCCATTCCTCGCCGGGCTCGTGATGATCGGTGATCACAAGATCGATCCCGGCCTCTTTTGCCAGCAGTGCTTCCTCGATCGCCGTGATACCACAGTCCACCGTGAGAATCACCGATGTCTGGTGTTCTTTGGCTGCATCTATCGCCTTGGCAGAGAGCCCGTAGCCCTCGCGCATCCGGTGAGGAAGATAGAAATCAGCCCCGATCCCTAACCTGGCAAGTCCACGCACCAGAAGGGCAGTCCCTGTAACACCGTCAACGTCGTAGTCACCGTGGACAAGAACCTTCTCTTGCCTGCGCCGCGCATCAAGCAATCTCTCAACCCCTCGCTCCATATCGGGCAACCCAAAGGGATCGTGCAGATGCTCTAAAGATGGATTCAGAAACCTAGTAACCGCATCCTCATCCCTGTAGCCGCGCTTCCACAAAACCAATGCAGGCAGATATGGAATACCCTGGTGGGAAGCAAAATCTCTCACCAGCCGATCGTCCACAGACTCACTGATCCAGCGCCGTGTCTTGTAGATAGATGGGGACATCAATGAATTCTAGTCAATACCCCCAGCTATGTCAAACTTACCCAACCATGAGGATAGAAGATTCCCTCGCACTTGACAGAAGGGGCTAAGGACGTTATTATTCCATCGTGATTGCATTGATTTTATTAACACTCATGGGTTCTGAGAAGGACAGCACCCGTGAGCTTATCCCCTATCTTGGGGGAGCCCAAGGCAGCGGGTTCATCCTCTGGGGTGATGCCGCATCCGACGAGCTGATTACAACAATCTTCCCTGCGGTAACAGAAGGGATGAAAGCTGATACCTCCCGAACCTTCAGCGCAGTTGCTTTTATACAGATAGATCGCTCAGGAGCGATCGTAAAGGAGCCGGTGCTTTTAGAGGAGAGCAAAGTCCCTGAATGGGACACAACGATTATCACGACCTTACGCGGCTGGTTGTTTAGATCATCTCGCGACAGCCTGCGCCGGGATACGGTCGAGTTCCGCTACATAGCGCGCAAACCAGGGAAGGGCGGCACCTCCATTATCAAAGCTAAGGGACGAGAAGACTTCCACCCAGCCGCCTTCACCTCGGTGGATGAGATCCTGGCTAACCAGGCGAAAATGCCTCCTCCTCGTGACAGCACCGCTCCAATGGGCATCAACTTCACCCTCTCAGGAGATTTAGGGTTTAACGATCTGGAGAGCCACGTCATGCCTGATCTTGAAGAAAACATGAAGGAGAAGGGCATCGCCTATGTCACCGCACGTTTTGCGATAGTGGTGAACGATAAAGGTCTAATCGAGGATGTCACGGTTATCCAATCAAGCGGGAGAACTGCCTGGGATTCGGAACTTGAGAAAGCCATGCTTCAGTGGCGATTCAAGCCCTCCTACAGGCTCCAGCGTAAAACCGACGTGATATTCGTAGTAACCCTGGAGTGAGGAATTTACAACCCATTCGTTACGTTCACGCAGGGAAAGCTCACCCCCAGCGTTATCAGCAATAAAATTCACCATCTCGGTTGGTGGACTCTTCCAGGGTGGGGATTGTTTTTAACTTGACACATTCGTTATCCTCGTTAGAATAATTTTCTTGAGTCCCCTTTCTCATGGATCAGAGGAATTGGAGGGCAAAAACGATTGGAGAGATAAGTGGTTGGTATCCGCTATATAGACGCACATGCTCATCTTTTTGGAAGGGATAGAGAAGACATCAACGATGCTCAGCTGCGCATAGGTCGTGCGGCCGAGTTGGGGGTTACGATAATCGCAATCGCGCAGGTTCCGAGGTTCTGGGAGGCGACCCTTAAGCTGGCAGAAAAACATGACAATCTGTTTGTTGTCTTGGCTGCCGCACATCCTGATGATTCAATGACCGAGACCTTTGAGTGCCTGGTTCGCTTATGCAGGGATGAACCGCGTGTTGTAGGTATAGGAGAGATCGGTCTCGATTACCGGCAAGGCAAACCTCCGGATCTTGCCAGGCGTAAGGATCAACTTTGCGAGCACATCCAGATTGCACGGGAGGTTAACCTGCCCATTGTGATCCACGACGGTAAAGCCACCAACGACGTCCTTAAGATCCTGGATGAAGAGGCGGCGAGTGATGTGGGAGGGATGATTCATTTCTTCACCGGTACCCCCAGACAGGCTCAGCGCGCTATTGAGCTGGGTTTCTTCATCTCTTTCGGTGGCCCACATACCTATGCCAAGCCGCTTGCAGAACTTGTTCGCATCGTGCCGCTTGAGAGTGTACTTGTGGAGACAGACTCCCCTATGTTGGCGCCACCCAAGCATCACAAGGACGAAGCCAACGAACCGGCTTTGGTGGTGGACGTGATGAGAGGGATAGCCGAAGTGCGTGGTATGGACCCAGAGGAGTTACGAGAGGCGACGACCGCGAACGCGATCCGCCTCTTCCGGCTGGACGAGGACTGATATAACGCCCTAACCGAGTCTTATTTCGTAACTGCAATGCCTTATCTAAAGTCGTCCAGGGTCAACACATCGTTACCAGGTAGTAGGGGGCTGAGGTCGCCGAGAAGGAGGGGGGAGTGGATAAAGCTTTCATCAAGGTGAGCGTAGCCTAAAGATCGGAGCAATCATATCTGAACGGAGTGGGGAGTCCGTGCCACATTCGAGCTTTGAACGCCTTGCATACGGAGAGGTGGGTGATAAACACTTAGAGATAAGCCTTCGGATACTGCCCCCTATGAGATCGCCACCATCCCTTCGGTCTGCGCCTGGTAACTATCTGTCGGCGCACAGACCAGACGGCATTGACAGCGAGCTTCTTGTCGGTAGACTTTATAGATGAAGATATCCCCGACTGAGATACGGAAAAAACAGTTCCGTTCCGCGTTGCGTGGTGCAGATCTCAAGGAGGTACGTGAGTTTCTCTACGAAGTCGCAACGGTGTTGGAGGGACTTGAGACCGAGAGAGAGCTTCTTAATAGCAAGGTCTCCGAGTTGGAGGAACGGGCTACCGAGTTCCGCCAGATGGAACAAGTGCTGACGCAAACACTTGAAGAAGCCCACGAGACAGCCGAGCGACTGCGAAAAAGTGCCGAAGAGGACGCTGAGCGAATTAAAGAACAGGCCAAACAGGAGGCAGAAACAATCTTAAGTCACGCAAAGGAGGAATTTGAAGGAATCAAGTCCGCTGTCCGCAGTCTCAACGGCCAGAGGCTTGCATTCCTTGAAGAGATGGAGACCACACTTGACAGTTACAGAAGGATACTTGAAAGATTGAAGAAGGAAACCCTCAGCGATGAAGCCGCAAATTGAAGAAAGCCTGAAGTTTATCCGTTCCACAACCGATCTTGTCCCTAAAGGAGCGGTAGTTTTGGGCACCGGATTGCGAGACGCAATCGGCGAGTTAGACGAGGCGGTCACAATCCCTTACTCTCACATCCCTCACTTCCCCACCCCGACCGTGCCCTCACACCCGGGCGAACTTGTGATCGGTCGCATGGGCAACTATCCACTTGCCGTGATGCGTGGCAGGGTACACTTCTACGAAGGCTATCAAATGGCCGAGATCACATATCCACTGCGTGTGTTGCACACCCTCGGAGTAAGAACACTTCTCGTAACCAACGCAGCCGGAGCACTCAACATCAACTTCAAGGTCGGAGATATCGTAATCATATCCGACCACATCAACCTCATGGGAGCGAATCCCTTGCGAGGCTTCATGCATGAGGATAGCAGATCACGATTCCCTGTAATGACTCAAACCTACGACCCGGGCCTTATGGATATCTTCACCGCCGCATGTCTTAAGAAGAAGATACTCCCTCGTTCCGGGGTATACGTGGCAGTTGCCGGCCCTAGCCTTGAAACGCCTGCCGAGCTACGGTTCCTGCACACTATTGGAGGTGATCTGGTCGGGATGTCTACCGTTCCGGAGGCAATAGTCGCAGCCCAACTTGGCGTTCGCGTTCTTGGCATCTCCGTTGTCTCCAACATAGCACTCTTTCTTCCTCAGCCTACTAAGGGCGAGACTTTGGAAGAGATTACCTCCACAGCGACACAAGCCGCGAGTTCTCTGGCGCGTATATTTAAACTCTTCTTCAAGGAACTGGCGAATGAAGGGGCTTAAGACCCTCTTACCCGCGGCACTGCTTTTGTTGCTTGCGTGCGGCTCTAGTAACAAGCAAGCTCTGGACAGGGCCCGTGAGGCTTTGGATAAACGTGACTTCTCGCGTGCCCTTGCTGAACTAGTGGTCCTGCGCAACAGCGAAGAAGAATTGAGCACAGAGGCAAGATATCTGCTTGGCCGGGCATACCTCGGGCTTAATGACCTTCCCGAGACCGAGATGCACTTCAAGGCCCTATTGGCCGAAGACACCATCTACGAGGACAGCGTCGCCTTGGCCTACAAACAGAGGGGGCTTGAGCTCGGCAAGGTAGGTGAACGCGAGCTGGCACTGGAGTGTTTTGAGGAGGCGATGCGAACATCTACTGCTATAGATATGAGCGATGCCTACGCCCTTATGGGCGAGCTCTACTCAAAATACGGTGAACTTGGTCGTGCGGTATACTACTACCGCAAGACACTTGCCACACTCTCAGACTCTACTACCCGTGCATTTACGTGGGAGAAGTTGATACTTATCCTTGAGCGACTTGGCGATCCTGGAGATGCGTTTATCGCTACTGAAGAGGCCATGCATGAACACCACTACTACCTTGAACCCCGCTATTGTCAAAACGGCTATCTCTACGCAAAGGACCTCTTATATCGAGGCCAGTTGGACAGCGCCGAGCTCGTTATCACCCGGGTCCTGCAAGTACCCCTCTCCCCTCTGCTTCGGGATGATATCTACTTTATCGCAGGTGAGATAAGACTCAAGAATGGGGATATTGAAGGTGCACGGGCGGCTTACCGTGAGGTTCTTAAACTCAGCGTGAACGCGTCCAGCGCCCTTGTCCAACGAGCACGCGAGCGCCTTGCCCTGCTTGGCGAGGAAGTACCATGAGACGCACAGGATTAGTCATACTTTCCATCGCTCTCCTGCTGGTCATTGGATACGCAAAACCTACCAAGCCTGAGAAGCTCCCAGCAGACAGCGTGTTACTCGTCGGTGAAGCGTTGTATAATGAAGGTAGATACCGGAAGGCGACCAAATATCTTAACCACTTCGTCCTAAACTACCCGCTCAAGGCTGAAGTAGCGCTGGCCCAATATCACCTCGCAGACTGCTACTACAAACTCAAGCGCTTCCAGGAGGCATCCGTCGAGTACGAGTTCCTCTACAAGCAGTTTTCCAACTCTGCTTTTGCCGAGGAGGCCCAGTTAAAAGCAGCACAGGCCACATTCGAGATATCAGAGCCATACTACCGCGAACAAAACCTCACTCTGGACTCAAGGCGCATGGCCGAAGATTTCCTCTCGCGTTATCCCAACTCCGGGTTTTCCTCCCAGGCACGCAACCTGTTGGGTCGGATTGAAAACAAGCTTGCGCGCAAGGAACTTGAAGCAGCCAAGCTGTATTTCAAGTTCAAGGAGTACGAGGCGGCCATAATGATGCTTGAATATACCGTCGGTACATATCCGCTTGCCCGCGCCACGAACGCCGAAATAAACTACTACCTGGCCCTTTCCAAAGCCAGACTCGGAGAAGAAGAAGAGGCAGAAGCCATACTGGAAGAGCTGCTTACCGAACCCGGCTGGGGTAAGAAGGCTCAAAAAATCCTGGCCAGGCTGGTCAAAGACAAATAATGAAACGTATGGGCGTGTTCGGGGGTCGCTTCGACCCACCACACATGGCTCACATGATACACGCGAGACTGGTGCTTGAGATGTTTGAACTTGATAAAGTTCTCTTCGTCCCGGCCGCGAACCCGCCTCACAGGGAAGTATACGCATCCTTCAGTGATCGAGCCGAGATGCTGCGACTGGCAACCGGGGACGAGGCCTCATTCGAGGTGTCCCATATCGAGTGGAAGGAAGATCTTTCCTACACCGTTGACACATTAGCCCGGTTGAAAGCGCTTTTTGCCCCAACTCAACTCTTCTTGATCATAGGCCTGGACGAGTACGAGTGCTTGAACACCTGGCATGAGCCGGAACGGATTATGAAGATGGCCGAGCTCGTGGTTTTGCCCAGAGGGATGAGGGGAGGCAGAAGCTCGAAGCCCGGCATCCACTTTCCTGACCTGCCGCTTCTTGAGATATCCTCTTCCCTCATCCGCAAACGCATAGCGATGGGGAGATCCATACACAACTGGGTGCCGCCAATGGTGGAGACCTATATCAGGCAGGAGAAACTTTACAAGGAGGTTTTATGAGCGATTTATGGAAGGAAGTTACAAATTGGCTTTCGGAGACTACCAAGTCAGCAATCAAGGAGACAGAGGATCTTGCGCGGCGTGGACGCGTAAAGATGGAGATCCTCGGAATCAATACCGCGTTGAGCGACAAGTTCGCGGCTTTAGGCGGTGTGGTTTATGAGATAATCAAGAAGGGCGGACGCAGCTCTATCAAGGCTAATGCCAAGGTGAAGAAACTGGTAGCCGAGATAACCAGGTTGGAAGCTCAACTGCGCGCCAGTAAACAAAAGAAAGAAACACCCAAGGCTTCTAGAAAATCCTCCACGAGAAAAACCACCGCTAAGAAAACCCCCTCGAAGAGGGCCACAAAGAAGGCTTCCGGCAAAAAGTCTTCGGAAGGCAAGACCGGGACAAAAAGCAGATCGAAGTAGAAATTTCCTGGACTTCAACCGCCCAAACGTAGTAACGGCAAGTCCTTGGCACACAAGGGGCATTCCTCAGGTTTGTAGGCGGGAAGGACGTAGCGCAGAGCTGACACACAGGAGAAATCGGCAGGGGACTCAGCAGTCCTATCTACCAACACACCAACCTGGACAACTTCACCACCGCGTTCCCGAACAGCCTCAATTGTCTTTCTGACCGACCCCCCGGTAGTCATAACATCATCTACTACCAGTACGCGCTCACCTTTAGATACCCCATGACCTCGACGCAACACGAAGCTGCCATCACGAGCCTTCTCTGCATAACTGGCAGGTATTCCTAGCTGACTGGCAACCTCGTAGGCCACGATCATACCACCAAGCGCAGGACCTACCACACGGTCAAATGGTCCTTCAAGTTTTGGCAGGAGGGCTTCAACGAACTCGGAGAGTATTTCAGGATATTCCAGCAGATGAAACTTTTCCACGTATACCCCGGAGTGCAGGCCGGATGTAAGAAGGAAGTGCCCCTCCTTCACCGCCCCACATTTTTTGGCAAGCATCAAAAGATCAGCCGAGGTCACTGCTTAAGCCCCTTTTTATATCGCTCAATCACCGCCACCGGATCGTCGGCATGGAGTATCGGGCGTCCCACCACTATAAAGTCCGCGCCTGCCGCAGCAGCACCCGCCGGGGTATCAACACGCATCTGATCACCGACATCCTCATCCGGCAGCCTTATCCCGGGTGATACGACAACGAAATCATCACCGCATACATCCTTGATCTTTTTGATCTCCTGAGCCGAGGCGACCACCCCGGAAAGCCCTGCACTCTTGGCAAGCCGAGCCAGAAGTAGAACGTGTTCCTCCAGGCTATTGGAAGGCGAACCAAAGAGATCTCGAAACGCCGCCTCGTCGATCGAGGTAAGGATAGTAACACCGAGGATAAGCGGTACGCCATTGTGAAAACTCCAGGTCTCCTTCACCGCAGCCTCCATCATCTCAAAGCCCCCCATGGCATGCACGTTGAACATATCCACCCCAAGCTCCATGCAACAAGCCGCTGCGCGGGCGACCGTGTAGGGGATGTCGTGAAACTTAAGATCCAAAAATACCTTCTTGCCCTCGTCCCTTATGAGCTTCACCGCAGCAGGGCCTGCTTTGGTATAGAGTCCTGAATCAATCTTGTAGTAGGAGACATGATCTTTTGTTTTCTTAACGAAAGCCGCCAACTCCTCAAAAGATGGCAGGTTAGCTGCAACAATCAACTCTGTCATATTCCCTCCAATCTTCCGATAAGTTCGGAAACACAAACAATGCCTTCACGCTTTAACCAACCCTCTAACCCCTTAAGGATACGCAGAGAAGCCTGGGGGTCAACCAGATTGATACTACCTATCTGTACCAGGCTTGCCCCTGCCAGAAGATACTCGACCACATCGGTTCCGCAACCGGCGCCTCCGGAGGCGATAACCGGAATATCCACCTGTTTTGAGACCTGGTGAACCATGTAGAGAACGTGAGGTTTGATAGCCGGCCCGGAAAGTCCGCCTGAACCACCACCCAGGAACGGTTTCCGGTTGGCTAAATCTATGATCAATGCATTCAGGGTATTTACGATCACTACGGCGTCTGCTCCGGCATCGGCCGCAGCCGCAGCCGTCTCACGAACGTCACAGAAGTTTGAGGTTAGCTTGACCCAGATAGACTTGGTGGTTAGGGATCGGGCAAGTGAGGCAACCTTTCTTACTCGATCTGCCGATTGTCCCAATGCCGCTCCACCCTCCTTGACGTTAGGACACGAAAGGTTAAGCTCGAAACCTTCGACCTTTTCTTCGTCGCGTAAGCCCTCAATCAGGATACGGAAATCATCGATGGTTACCCCGGCGAGATTGACGTAAAGCGGTGTTGAGATATCAATCTCAGGAAGAATCTCTTCCTTGAAACGTTTTAGCCCGACATTCTCAAGTCCGACGGAGTTAACCACGGTCTCTTTGGTGTCCCAGATGCGGGGCGGAGGATTGCCAACACGTTCCTGGACGGTGATCCCCTTAGTAACGAATGCACCCACCCGATCTATAACATCGGTATAGGTCAGTCCATAGCCGAATGTGCCGGATGCAAGAACCAAGGGGTTGCGGAAACGGGACTTGCCAAGAAAGACCTCAAGGTTCACAACTCGATCTCCTCAAGGTCAAACACAGGCCCATCGGTACAGACCCTGCGATAGCGGCCGTCTCGGCCACGAACAGCACACCCCATACATAAACCTGTCCCACATCCCATGCGCGATTCAAGAAACGCGTATACAGGCTTTCTGAAATTCAGACGTTTAAGTGCTACAAACATCGCCTCAGGACCACATGCGTAGAATGACTGGATATCCTTAGTTCCTGGAAGAGTAGGCAGGATATCGGTAAGATATCCCTTGTGCCCGCACGAGCCGTCGTCTGTCGCAAGTATCACCTCACGGCAGAGGGAGCCGAACTCCTCGGCAAGTATAAGCTCCTCCTTGGTTCCTGCGGCAAGCAAAGCATCAACCTCTACTCTTTGCTCGTTGAGCTTTCGAGCCAGATAAAGAAGCGGCGCGGCCCCCACACCACCGGCCAAAAGCATAACCGGCCCAGAAGAAGGCATCCTTGTTCCTTCTCCGAGCGGGCCAAGCAGGTCAAGCTTGCTACCCGCAGATAACCCTGCCAGCCACCGGGTTCCTGAACCTACAACTTTCACAACGAAACGCAGCCGATCACCGTCACGATCCGACAAAGAGAAAGCCCTGCGCAGGAACCTTGTGTCGGTAGCAAACTCAAAGAACTGCCCGGGTTTAACCTCTCCAAGATCTGTAATCTTCACCCAAAGTGAGTAGATTTCTGGACCCAGCAGGCGGTTCTCAAGTAGAGTCGCTTGATACTTCTTCATCGCCAAGAAGGTTGCGGGCGTCCTTTGCCTCTTTACTTTCCGGATAAAGCTCAAGCAGGCGCTCGAACTCCTCATGCCAGAGCGTATCGTTCAAACGATATCTGCGTAACCAGGCCATCCCGTAAAGCGCCTTGGGAGCGTACTCGCTTTCAGGATACTCATCAATAACTTTTGCGTACTCCTCAAGGGCCCGCTCGAAATCCCCAAGACTCAGAAGGTAGGTCTGCGCCAGAAGAAACTGTTCCTTTGCAGGATCAACCTCGGTGGTATCCGCGGAATCCGGCTCCAAAACGCGCGCTTGGAGCAGCGTCTTCTTACGTTCTGCAATCGCGGCGTAGTCCGAGCGTCTCTCACGGCTTGTTAAGGTATCGTAGTAAGCAAGGGCAAGATCGTATTCCCCCTGAACCTCGTAGAGATTTGCCAGTATAAAAAACGCCTCCGCCCTAGAGTTACCGGAAGGAATCTGGGCAAGAAGCTTCTCTGCCTGACTGCTGTCTCCTTCAGCTAATTCGATCTTGGCTGTCAAGAGATCGCTTCTCTCGTCGATATCCCTGTAGCGCCCGTTGATCTTCCTCAAGGTTCGACGTGCCGTGACGTAGTCTTCCTGCAGATAGTGAAGCTCAGCCAAGGTAAGAAGACGTTCGAAGTTCTCCTTGGACGTCTCTGCACGCTTAAGATAGCGCTCATAGGTATTGATAGCTGAAAGGGTATCCCCGCCTGCAAGCTCTATCTCGGCAAGGTGGAGTCGTGTATCACTGGCAAGATCACCTTGCGGGTAACGATCGAGGAACTCCTTGAATGCGCTACGCGCTGCATCCCAATCCTCTTCCTCCTTAAAGGCCAAAGCCCACCTGAAACGAGCGCCTCGCCTGAAACGTTTCGAATCAAACATCTGTTGAAGAACCAGGCGCCCCTCGGAGTACTGCTTAAGTTCTGTAAGCGTCAAAGCGTAATGGTAACGGGCTTCCTCAGTAAAAGGACTATCGGAGAAATGTTCAAGGAACCCCTCAAACTGGTTGCGAGCCTTCTCGTAGTTCTCCATCCAGTAGTAGTTCATGGCGATGAGAAAGAAGGCATCGTCTATCCAGCGCGAATCCGGATAATCACGCGCCACAATCACCGCCTTCTCAAGCGATTTCTTGAACTGGGCTTTACCCGAGCCCTTTTTTGACTCCTCATCCTTTAACCCCTCCTTGTAATAACGCTTAGCGTTGTAAAACGTGTTAAAGTAAGCGCATCCTGAGGATAGTACCAAGATGATTAAGGGAAGAATCCTACGTAATCCTGAACGTATCATTATGGTAATGAAGGATTATCGAGTAAAGCCTCAGGTTCCGACGCCACAACAGGCCGAGAAACCAACCACTCCCAACAGAGAAATAATTCACAGGAAAACCCGCTCATGTCTCACGGAACTGTCTGAGGAAACGAAGATCGTTGGAGTAGAAGTGGCGGATATCATCTATACGGTAATGTATCATCGCGATCCGCTCTACCCCCATACCGAAGGCAAAACCACTGACCCGCTCGGGATCATAGCCCACGTTTCTGAGCACCTGAGGATGAACCATACCGCAACCAAGGATCTCAACCCAGCCGGTATGAGCACAGACCTTACATCCTTCACCGCCACAGATAACGCAGGAGATGGAAAGCTCAGCCGAAGGTTCTGTAAAGGGAAAGTAGGAGGGCGAGAACCGAACCCCGATATCCGAGCCGAATATCTCCTGCGAGAAGACCTCAAGGGTACCCTTTAGGTCTGCAAGACTCACACCCTCATCCACATAGAGCCCTTCCACCTGGTAGAAAACAGGTGAGTGCGAGGAATCGAACGCATCGCGCCTGTAAACCCGACCCGGTGCGATTACCCTGACCGGAGGAGGCATATTCTCCATCACGCGAATCTGCACAGGGGAGGTATGAGAACGCAGAAGTAGCCCTCCGGGTAGATAGAAGTTTCCGAACATCTCGCCCCGAGCCGGATGGCCCTGGGGGATGTTCAGCGCCTCGAAGTTATACCAGTCAGTTTCAATCTCGGGACCGAGTATCTCCTCAAAACCCATACCTACGAAGATCTCTACGATCCGATCGGTCACAAGGGTAATGGGATGCCTATACCCAATGAAACGCTTGCGACCCGGCAGGGTTAGATCTATCGCCTCGCTCGCTGATTTAGTCTCCAGTTGTGCTCGACGTTTCTCTAGGGCCTCAGCCAACTCATTCTTCAGGGCGTTTGCCGTCTGACCCACGCTGCGGCGTTCCTTCTCGGATAAGCCTTCAAGTGAACGCAACACCAAGGTAAGTTCCCCCGCCTTACGCCCCATATAGCGAATCCTCAGCCTCTCCAGTTCGGCAGGGGTACTTGCCGCAGCTATCTCGGCAAGGGCCTGCTTTTTAAGAAGAGCTAGCCTTTCCTGCATCAAGACCTTCCTTCACCTTCCCGACGAGAGCACCGAAATCCTCCGGATTCTCAACTGCAAGCTGGGCAAGGGTCTTGCGGGAGAGCTCGATCCCCTCTTGCTTGAGACCGTAGATGAAGCGGCTGTAGTTAAGACCTAAGGGCCTTAAGGCTGCGTTGATGCGGATATTCCAAAGTGCACGCATCTGGCGCTTCTTGCGCCTGCGGTCACGATAGCTCGTCTCCCAGGCCTTCTGAACCGCATTGCGTATCGTGCGGGTCAGACGGTGTCTCGCGCCCCAATAGCCTCTTGCATGGCGACGCCACTTCTTAATGCGAGCATGGCCTGTAGGTCCACCTTTCACTCGTGGCATTCCGTCTCCTTCTTCCTAAATCCTTTTCACTTACTCCGCCCTACCTTAGGCAGAAGCTTCTTCATACGTCTCTCGTTCCTACCCTCCACGGTAGTCGACTGACGAAGTCTGCGTTTACGGGTTTTGCTCTTTGAGGTAAGTAGGTGACTGTGCCCAGATTTATAACGTTTCAACTTACCCCTGCCGGTCACCTTTACACGTTTAGCCAATGAGCGCTTTGTCTTCATCTTCGGCATCCTATCTCTCCTTAATAATCTCTGCTTTCTTTAGCTCTTCCCTTCTTCACTCACCGTGGTAAGTTTCTTTTCGGAACTATTCTCCTCGCTCTCAGGCCTTTTTTGCTTGGCTCCTCGTTTCGAACCCTTGATAGGAACGAACATGGCTTGCCATGAAAACCTCGTAGTCCCTTCAAGGAACGGTTTCCCTTCAAGCATAGCGATGTCTGAGAGCCTTTCCTGGATGCGCTCTATCATCTCCAGGCCGCGATCTTTGTGAACCACCTCTCGTCCTCGCAACCTGACCGTTACCTTAACGCGATCCTTGGCCTCGAGGAACTCACTCATCTTGCGTATCTTGGTGCCGAAGTCATGTTCGCTTATCTTTAATGTGAGCCGCATCTGCCGTACGGACACGGTATGCTGATGTTTCTTAGCCTCCTGTTGCTTGGCCTTCTCCTCGTAGAGGAACCTTCCATAATCAAGGATCCGGCAAACAGGAGGGTCGGCGTTGGAGGCCATCTCCACCAGATCATATCCCTGAGCAGAGGCCATTCGCATCGCCTCCCTGATGGGAAGGATGCCTATCATCTTCTTGTCTATGCCGATTACTCGTACGTAGTCGGCTCTGATCTCGTGATTTATGCGGTGACGGCGTCTTGGTTTGGGCGGAGGCCCGGTAAAACGTCTTCTAATCTATCACCTCCGTTGTTTGATTTCCTTCTTAAGGCGTTTAATCGCTCCAGATAGCGAAAACGCTCCCAGATCACCCTCTCCGTGCCTTCGCAGGGTGAGGGTACCTTCTTTGGCCTCTCGTGCTCCCAGCACGATCATGTAGGGAACCTTCTCGATCTCAAACCGCCGTATCTTTGCACCTATCTTCTCAGCCGAGAACTCGGTTACTACCCGGATCCCTTCGTCTATAAGCTCGGCTGCCACCTCGGATGCGTATTCCTTGGCTGCATCTGTAACCGTGAGAACGGCTACCTGATACGGGGCGAGCCAGAGAGGAAAGTTCCCTTTGTAAAACTCTATCAAACCTCCCACAAAGCGCTCCATGGCACCCAGTATCGCACGATGGATCACCCTGACCTCGTGTTCGGCACCGTCTTCTCCCACGTAGCGAAGGCCGAATCTCTCTGGCAGGTTGAAATCGAACTGGATGGTCGATCCCTGCCATGGACGTCCCAGCGCATCTACAAACTTTATATCGATCTTCGGCCCGTAGAACACAGCCTCACCAGGCATTCTCTTGTATGGAACCTCATTGTCCTTAAGCACATTCTCAAGGATCGCCTGCGCCTCTTCCCACTTTTCAGGTGTGCCTGCGTACTTTCCCGGCTTCCCAGGTTCCCAGAGCGAAAGCTCGACCTTGATATCCTTGTACCCGAACGCCCTGATCATATACAAACAAAAGTCAAGGACACCGGTGATCTCATCCGAAATCTGCTCGGGCGTGCAGAAGATGTGACCGTCGTCGATGGTGAAACCGCGCACGCGCAGCATACCGTGCAGAACCCCTGAGCGCTCGTTGCGGTAGACGGTGCCGAGCTCGGCGTAGCGTATGGGAAGCTCACGGTAGCTGTGCTTGGAATCAAGGTAAAGCATCATGTGGGCCGGACAGTTCATCGGCTTGATGGCGTACTCCTGGTCCTCGATAGTGGTAAAGAACATGTTTTTCTTGTAGTAATCATAGTGTCCTGAGATCTTCCAGAGCTCGGCACGGGCGATGTGAGGGGTGGATACCAGCTGGTAACCACGTTTGATGTGTTCAGCGGTCCAGAAATCCTCGATAACACGACGGATAATAGCTCCCTTTGGCTTCCAGAGGATCAGACCAGGCCCCACCTCTTCAAATATCTCGTAAAGACCAAGCTGACGACCAAGCACACGGTGATCTGACGCCTTGGCCTCCTCAAGACGCGCAAGATAGGCATCCAGTTCTTCCTGGGTTGGGAAGGATATACCGTAGATGCGCTGAAGCATCTGTTTTGTCTCATCACCCCGCCAGTAAGCGCCCGCGACCGAGAGGAGCTTGAACGCGGCGATCTTGGAGGTGTCGTCCAGATGCGGACCCCGGCAGAGATCAAGGAACTCACCCTGTTCGTAGAGGCTTACCTCCTCGTCGGCGATCTCTGAAAGCAGCTCAAGCTTCAGGTCTTCGCCCACGAATCGGTAGTAGTGCTCAAGCTTTGCCTTGGGGAATAAACGACGCCGGATAGGCAAATCTTGTGCGGCAAGTTTGCGCATCTCCTTCTCGATCCTGCGAAGATCCTCCTCAGTGAACGGACGATCGACCTGGAAGTCGTAGTAGAATCCCTCTTCAATCGGAGGTCCAATCGCAAGCTTAGCCCTTGGAAAAAGCCGCTTGACCGCGTGCGCCAGAAGATGCGAGGAGGAGTGCCAGAAGATTTCACGTCCTTCCTCGTCTGAAAACGTAAGCCAGCGAATCTCGGCATCTTCCTTAAGCGATGTAGCAAGACCCACCGGTTTACCGTTCGCCAGGGCGGCAAATGCCCCATCGGGGGCCAGATCGCGAAGACGAACCCCGTCCTCAACGTCACGAGAGCGGCCATCCAGCGTTATCTTAACCATTAACGTAAGTCTACACGATCTAGGGCTTGTGTCAAGCCAAACTTATTATGGACAAAAGATACCTCACCCAGGCCGCTTGACAAAAGGAATAAATGTATTATAGTAATACAGGAAGAGGTGAAATGATCCATATAGGTTTAACAATTCTTCTTTGGTTTACCGCCGGCTCCGGTGCTATCGGCCACGACATTGAGGTAGTATGGGAGAAGGGGTACTTGCACGAAGATTCATCATTTCACTTCGGATTTGGAATTGACGCGGGGGATTTAAGCGGTGATGAGTATAGAGACATAGCGGTCTCTTTTCACTATCTTGATACAGTAATTGAACACAGATATGTAGGTGGTGCACTAATCTTTCTGGGCGGTGAGGTTATGGACACCTTGCCAGACATAACCATCTGGACGCACGAACAGGTAGGTGGAAGCCCCCATATTCTGGTAATGGATATCAACGATGACGGAGTGGCCGACCTTATGGCAGGGAACCAGGGAGCAAGCAAGGTTGTGATCTACTTTGGTCCTCTAGTGGACAGCCAGGAAGTTGACGCCTGGATGACAGATGAAGAGTTGCGCACCATGGGCATGGGGGCTTCTCTGGCCAATGCGGGTGACGTGAATACAGACGGATGGGAAGACCTCATTATAGGTTCCCCTTATAGCCGGTATGGTGACGTGGGCGGTGCGGCTTACATTTACTTTGGCGGTCCTGGGTTTGGGTCTGGCGAGCACGACCCTGACGTGATCATTGCCGGTCACGGAGGGGGGTTTGGCTGGCAGGTGGGCGGTGGCGGCGACTTCAACGCAGACGGCTTTGACGATGTAATAGTGGGTGCCGCTCAGGTGGGGGTGTACATCTACTTCGGCGGCGACCCAATGGACACGGTAGAGGACGTGACCTTTTATGACGAAGAGGCTCCCTTTCTGGGATTCAACCCCATTGATCTTTTAGCGAAGGAAAACGGTGCTCATGCGGTGTTTGGCTCAGAACTCTGGCCGGGTGAAGGTACAACAAGACCTGGCAAGGCATACGTTTTATTCGGAGGCAAAGACTACGATAATATCCCTGACTTGGAGATCATCGGGCGTACCGATTCCTCCTACCTCACCGCTATAGGAGGCACTGTGAGCACTGGGGATGCGGACCATGATGGCAGGGATGACTTTATCCTTGGCGCTCCCAGCGAAGATCGTCTCGTAGGTGACGAGTGGTGGGAAGGAGCAGCGTATTTCTATCGCGGCGGCAACGTGATAGACGATGTATTTGACGGTTGGCTGGAAGGTGAAGTAAATGAGCACGTGGGGTGTAGTTTTGCACCTGCAGGTGACTTTGATGATGACGGAAGGAGTGAGTTTCTGGTTTCTAACTGGTCAGGTGTCACCTTGGAACGTGTATGGTTGTGCAAGTTCACCGGGTCTGGGGTGGAGGAAAAAGAGGATATTGATAAAGGCTTACAGTTAGAGCTTTCTGCTACCGTAACGCGAGAAGCGGTGCGGTTCTATTATCAAAAACCCTTAAGCAAGGAGGCAAGCTTAACAATCTATGACGTCAGCGGCGCTCTGGTGCGCCGCTATAGAGACCTGACAGAGTCCAGCGTGGAGTGGGACTTGAGAGACGAGCTAGGAAGAAAAGTCCCATCAGGTGTCTACACTGCACGTCTGGACACAGGCAGCGGCGCAACTGCCAGAAAGGTAGTCGTGCTGCGGTGAAACAAAAAACGTGCTATGCGGATAAATACGCTACAAGGTGGACTTTCCTTTACCCCTCCCTTGACGGGAGGGGGTAGGGGGAGGGTGAATAGCTTTCACCCCCACCTTAATCCTCCCCCATCAAGGGGGAGGTAAGTGAGAGGAGATGTGTTCACCCTGGAGTCACCCCTCCCCTGGTGGGAGGGGATAAAGGGGAGGGGGAGAATCCACAACGCATTTGTCTGCAGACAGCAAAACCAAGAAAGGAGTAAGAGATGAAACGCGTATCATACGCTGTGTTTGCAGCGCTCCTGGCGCTTGCATTCGCAAGCACGATACAAGCCCAGGATACTGTAGTGGCCCGGTATCGATACCGCCGCATTGGTTTGATAGACTCGGTATCGGTCAATAAAGGCGACTGGAACGCGGTGTACAAGGTAAAAACAACCAATCCGTATAACCCCTACACTATCTGGGTAGTAGGCGACAGCGGTAAGGTGCGCCGCTATCAGGTAGAGATAGACGCCGATCACATACCGCAACTGGATACCCTGGATACCTTGAGTTTTAGCTTAGGGCCTCAATACACCCTGTCCGACGTGTGCTTTCCCAGTCAGCAGTACGGGTACATCGTAGGCTACACCGATACGTGTTATACTGTTGAAACTACCGGCCCCTCTGTCCCTGGTAAGGGCTACATATGGTACAGCCACAACTACGGAAATACATGGGACACGGTGTCAACAGCAAATATGCCTGAAGCCTTTCGAAAGAGACCCATCCCCTGCCTTAGCGTGGACTTCTACGACGACATGCACGGCTACGTAGGCTGTGGATGCGGTTACGTGCTGTACTCAAATACCCACGGTGAGAGCTGGTATGCCTTGGGTGACACCCTGCTTCCAAAGAAGCCGCCTTGGGACAGCGTGGGTTTTCACATCGGCTCCATCCCCCGCGGCTACCACGTAGGGGAAGGCTACTACAACCACTTCGGCGACTGGTACTGGGACATAAAAGCACCCAACGCCAGCAACGTCTATGTGGCCAGCGACAACAACGGCGTGTTCTTTGAAACCACCGATAGCAGGACCTTTCTCCCGATCTCCGAAATATCCAGTAACTAAGTCTTTAACCCCCATTTAACAAACAACTTACATTCTTCATCGCTTTTCTTTACCCTCTGAAGGACATCAACTATCTTGTTTTTAAGTATGCAAAGCAGAGGAAAAGTTGGTAGATTTCATTGCCTGGCTCGGTCTGAGGAAGTAGGTGTATCCGATTCCTCACACAAACACCGCGTGAATACCCCTTGAACCTGCTTCGTGTACCTCCAGGGACTTTGGGGTAGTCGGCGTGCTATTTATCGATTAAGGTTTTACTGGGGCTTACTCCTGGTGGTGCGCCCTCTGCTGGAGCGGATACGCTCCAGGGTTTCGATCAAAGCGGTGACCTCTTCTACGTCTTCCCTGGCGCGTGCGGCAAGATCGTTTGAAGGATCAAGCCGAATCACCTCCCTCCAGGCCGCAATTGCATCCTCGTAGTGCTGGGCCGCGTAGTAACGGTTCGCCTTGCCCATAAGGCGCTCCTGTTTCTTGCGAACCTCACGCGAAACCACACGGGTAGTGGTATCCTGATCAAGTGGTTCAGCCTGCGTAAGATAGACCGTATCCACACGCCCGGGAAGATTGCGATATACAATCACCTCCCTGGTTCTTTGAGCGCGTACGTTTCTCACGTATGCGATGCCGAACTGCCAGGTCTCCTCCATGAAGCCCTTGCGAACCCAGAGACCGCCGCGGTCATCTACGTTGTCTAAAAGAAGACCTGCCCCCCACTCCTCGGTTGTAACAACAGTCTGTATCTTTACCCCACCAAATGGCTCGTAAGCTAACCCGCCGCCTATGCGGAAGTGGGGAGGCCCGATCTCGGCCGCGGCCCCCACAAGAAAATCCAATCCTTCAACCTGTGGAATCGGGATCGGCACCGCCGCCCCCACCTGGGCCAGAACGCTCAAGTGACCGGTATCCTGCGCATTCCAGAGCTCAGGCCCCAGAGATAGCCCCACGTACTCACGCCACTGAAGCCCGAAACGCAACGAGAACGTCTGATCATGACCCAGGGTATCAAAGGAAGCGCTGAAGGCACCTCCCATTGCAAGTGGGCGTGTCAGATGACCGGCACCGAGCGAGAATCCCCAGCTATGGATATTCTTGTGCACCGAGGCAGCCAGGGGCCAGTCTTGATACTTGTATGCAACACCTACAAGATTGTAACGGAACAAACCCTCTGCCGCCACACCGACCTGGAGCAAATCCAGCCACGCCAAACCGGCAGGGTTATACTCAACTGCAAAGACCCCCTGCTCAAGCATCATCCCGGCATCCGACGCCGATGCAGGGCCGGTTCCGAACCAGCCGTTGGGATAGGTAATCACCAGGAGCACCAGGAGATTGCTCATCTTTCTAAGGCAAGGGCAGTCGAGCGGTTACGACCGTTTTCTTTTGCAAGATAAAGGGCGCGATCCGCGGTGGCTATCAGACGATCCAGACTCGTTGTTTCCCTCGCGGTCGTTACACCAACTGAGATGGTTACCGTGATCTGGTTCTCCCCCACCCCACCCATACCCTTCAGAGAAATCGGCTCCGATCCCACGGCTTTGCGCACCCTCTCCGCGATAACCCACGCCGTCTCCTCGTCAGTCTCGGGCAGCATCACCGCAAACTCTTCGCCTCCGTAACGCCCTATAATATCTATACCCTCGCGGGTAGCGACCGAGAGTTGACGAGCTATAGAACGAAGCACAACGTCACCTGCGGGATGGCCGTAGGTGTCATTGATTCGTTTGAAGTGATCTATGTCGCACATCAAAAGCGAGAGGGGCCTCTCGTAGCGTATGGAGCGGCGCAGCTCGCCTGCCAGGAGCTCAAGGAAGTAGCGTTTGACGTAAAGCCCGGTCAGACCGTCCTCGGTGGCCATCTTGAAGAGCCGTCTTATCTCCACCAGCTTCTCCTGGATTTCACCGTAGGTGCGCTGAAGGTTATGGGCCATCTTGTTAAAAACCCGACCCAAGAGACCCAACTCGTCCCGTGAACGCACCTTGACACGGACGGAAAGGTCGCCTTTCGCGAGCTCAAGGGCATGCTTCTTTAACCTTGATACAGGCACCGTAAAAAACATGCTGAATAACAAGGATAAGAGCACGCTTACCCCAAGGATACCGCCGAGCACAGGTAGAACCTTAATCAAGGCGTCGCGGATCGCGCGGTCAAGAACGCTGGGATCAATACGTACCTGGGCGAAGCCCAGGGTATCGGAACCTATGAGCAGGGGCGAGGTAAACGTAAATCCGTCCGCAGGTTCGCCCAAGACTGAAAGGATGGAGTCGGGATGTTTAAAAAGGGAGCCCCCTCCTTCTGAACCCACGTCCTCTTCGATTTCATCCTCCAGCTCTGCGGCAGTACCCGTATCAAGGTAGAGCACTGGAAAGCCGTCCCAATCGAAAAAAACGGCTTGCAGAACCCCGGAGCTCGCCACAGCCTCGGTTAAAGCGGCACTCAGGACGCGCTCCTTCTCAAAGGACGATGAAGAACGTTCAAACGAGAAGGTCGAATCACCAAAACGCAGGTATTCGGCATCACGTGCTATAAGATTAAACGCCACCCTATCAACACCGGCTAGCTGCTTGGCCAACAACTCACCCCTGCGGGTAAGCTCCTCTCCAAGCACCTTTTGTTCATAACGGATGAGAAAGTAGCTAACCCCAGCAACGCTTAGGAGAACGAGAAGACTCACCATCAGCGGAAGCTTAATCTTTAGACTCACAAGGTGAATAATAGGGAAAGGGGCCTGCTTGTCAACGTTTAGGGAACGAAGGATCTTCAGGGAGTACCAGATACTTACCCTGCTGAGCTATACCTGAGCGTCAAGGATTTCGCTCATTCATCCTTCTCCGGCCGCGAGTAGTCCTTTGGAGTATCAGGGCCTTTTTTCTGAGCCGGCGGCTCCTTCGGACTCTCATAGGTAAAACCGGGTTCAGTGGGAGTGGTTGGAGGTTCCGGTGCAGGAAGCGGGGATTCTTCCTTCCTCGCGGGCTTGAAGTATTCGTCAAGGAAGTATGGGGCTGCGGCCTTGGTCTCCGGCTTGGCAGGCTGCTTTCGCACCTCAGGCTTGGGTAGCACAGGTTTTTGCCCGGATTCCGTGGGTACAAAATCTTCCGGGGGAAGCCGAGGCTCCACTCCAAGCTTGGCAGCGACCTTGGGGGGAAGAGGCCCTCCTGAGACGGTGTAGCCGGTATAGCGACCGTATTCATCAACCGCAGGTTTGAATGGTGAACGATTTCGGGCATCACGTATGAAAAGAAGGGATGCAACAACCATAACCCCCAGGAGTGGGAAAAGCCACAACCAGGCAAAACGGTGATAGGGCCACATCGCGATCAGATCGTAAAGTCCATGTAAGAACACAGCGATGGAAAACCCCGTAAGTATCAAAAACGGCTTGACCCATTTACGTTTTGCGAACTTGGCCCTTCCGGCAAAGTAGCCTATGAAAAGACCAAACATCGCGTGAGCAGGCACAGCTGTGAGGGCCCTTACAAAGGCGGCAGGGACTCCTCCCATCAACACGTACATCACATTCTCTATAGCTGCGAACCCTAAGGCGGCAGCAACCGCGTACATAATCCCGTCGTAAGGTTCGTTCATGTGCTTGCTCCAGTAAGCCGTGGCAAAGAATGCAACCGCTTTGAAAAACTCCTCGGTCAGTCCTATCTCTATGAACGTCATGAATGCAAGTTCGCCTGTGGTAAGTGCCGAGATGTCATACGATATATGCACCCATAAAATCTCAACTATTATAACGGGGATGGCCGCGACCACCCCCGCACACAGTGTAAGAAGCAGGTATTTGAGTGGTTCCCGTTCATAACGATCCTTAATCCATAAGAAGAAAAGAATCGCCACCACCGGGCCAAGAGCGAGTGCAAAGATATTCATGACTTCTTCTTAAGTGCCTCCAGATAGGCCTCTGCTGCCCGCACCTCAGCACGTTTCTTGCTTCCTGCTTCGCCCGATGCAACAAGTTCCCCCTCCACATAGAGTCCCACACGAAAGCAAGGACGGTGGTCTTCACCCTCCTTGGCAAGAATCCTATACTCGAAGGATTGCCCTGAAAGACGGATGTTGAGTCTGGACTTTGCATCGAAAGGAATTTTCGAAAGATCGATTTGTGGGGCCACATGAATGTGAAACCAACGCCGACATCTGCGTAATCCACGGTCAAGGTAAAGAGCTCCCATAAGCGCCTCAAAGGTGCTTGCCAGTATAGAAGTCTTTGCCCGCCCCTCACTCTCCTCGCTGTGGCCAAGACGCAACGCTCTGTCTAGCCCCAACTTACGTGCAAGCTCGGCCATGAATGCCCCGGACGAATAGCGGTTCTTGAGCTTGGAAAGCATCCCTTCATCTGCTTGATCCAAAGCTTCATAGAAGTATTCGCGCAGAAGCATCTCATAAACCGCATCGCCCAGAAACTCAAGCCGCTCATAAGACATGCGGCGATCCCCTGTCTGCTCATGAGCGTAGGAGGGATGAGTTAACGCCCTCTCCAGAAGATCCTTACGTCGAAAGGACATCTTGAGCTTTTTTTGAAGTTCTCGCACATGCCGGGAGCCGGATTCGAACCGGCACGGAGTTTCCTCCGAGGGATTTTAAGTCCCTTGTGTCTGCCAATTTCACCATCCCGGCCTAAGGTTGATTTTAACGGGAGAATACTGAGATGTCAATGTCAGAACCAACCACAGATTTCGCAGATTGCACAGATTAAATAAGATGTCATCGCGAGTGAACGAAGGGAGGGTGGCGATCTCCTAGCACCATCCTATAAGCATAAGGGTTGATGCTATGAATCAAAGGTCTCTGCTATGAGATTGCTTCGTCCTGCATCCCTTCGGTCTACAGGCCTCGCAACGACAATAAGGTGGCTACCGAATCAGAATCACCTTCTGAGTTTTGTGTGCCGCGCCGGACTCAAGTCTGAAGAAGTAAACTCCGGGTGAGAAGTCATGGTGTGTTACGGGCCAGGTGATTGTGCCGGATGGACTTGCAGAATGCATCTCTCCTACTTTTTGACCTGCGGCATTGAACACTGAAGCGTGGAAGCCTTGGGGTTGATCCGCGTAACGCAGGATAATCTGAGGACCGATAGAGCTAACTACCTCCCAATCCGCCGCAGGCTCAGCAACCGGCTGCTCTCTCACAGAAGTGCAACGGAAAGTAACCGACCTCGGCCTGGAAGGCAAAGAATCCTCACCAGCACTTGTCGCGTAAAACACAGCCTCGTAATCTGAGATACCCTCCGCTTTCCATTCAGCAAACTTCACACCCGTATACTCTATTTTCTCCACTGTTTCCCAGGGGTTAAGCCCTTTCTGGATAAGCACACTATCGTGATAAACCTCACTGTGGAACGAAAAATCTGTAATCTTACAGTGGCAGTAGAAGGGCTTGGGGTAATTTTTAGTGCTAAGATTCGTAAAATGAGCATGAGGAATCATGCTGTCAATGTCTGCCCCTTCTTTCGGAACAATTATTTTGGAACAAGATATCTCGAGAGGCATATTCCCGAGGGAATCTGTCTTGATAAGCCAGAGGTCCCTGCTTCCTCCCCCAAAGGATTCTGTCGAACCCACGATAATGTAGCCGCCATCCGAGGTCTGGTCCAACTCGTAGCCGAAATCCTCTCCGCCTCCCCCGTAAAGCTGTGTCCACAGCGTGTCACCGTTCTCGTCAGTTTTAAGTAACCATACATCATTTTCTCCCCTGACATAAAACCACGACCAACCAACGACTATGTAACCGCCATCCTTTGTTTCCTCCACGCGTCTCCCTTCATCCCAGAAATTCCTGCCATAGGTCCGCGTCCAAAGGGTATCACCATCTTCATCGGTTTTGAGCAACCAGATGTTGTATCCTATACTCCCTGAAATAATGTATCCACCGCCGCTGGTTTCACGAACACAGTAACCTTCTTCGTCAAGTTGATTACCGGCGCCGTAGCGCCGCGTCCACAAGGTATCGCCATACTTATCGGTCTTCAGTAACCAGAGTTGTCTCGGTCCCTGTTCCTCGCTGAAGGAAGCGGTAAAGCCGGTGATTATATATCCCCCATCCGAGGTTTCTTGCACCCAGTCCCCCACATCGGTGAGATCACCTCCATAGGTGCGTGTCCACAAGGTGTCGCCCAGGGCATCAGTCTTAACAAGCCAGAGATCTCCGTGGTAAACGGGGTTATAGGGATCCAGGTCCGTATAACCCACAATTATGTAGCCTCCATCACCCGTCTCTTGCACCCCCCCACCCCAATCTTGGAAAACCCCTCCATGGGTCTGTGTCCACAAAGTGTCCCCCATTTCGTCCGTTTTAATTAGCCACAAGTCAGGGGGGAGTGTGCGAGAGTTTTGGGTGGAGCCCAGAATGATGTAACCACCATCACTGGTTTCCCGCACGCACCCGCCAAAATCATTAATCCAGTCAGCTTTCCCGTAGGTACGAGTCCATAAGGTATCTCCCTCCGAGTTAGTTTTGAGAAGCCATAGGTCGTACTCCCTACCTGTCCCTGCGAAATCTGTTCCCACTATAATATAGCCACCGTCTGTGGTCTCTTGGACCGAATTCCCCCATTCCCCCCCCGCTCCTCCGTAAGTCTTAGTCCAGCCTGCGTGGGCTGTGGTAGATATAAGGACTGCGACCATGACCAGCAGCAAGGTAAACCTTTTCATCTTTGCACCTCCAAGTTATTTATCAATAATACCTTAGTATTGAGGCTTGTCAAGGGTTTTCACAGGCTGAAGCAACTGGGTTACGGTTTGAACACAACCTTGATGCCGCGGCGGTGGATAACCGTGCGGATGGCCTTGCGCCAATCGGACAACAGAAACTTGTGAGTGACGAGCTTCTCGATGCCCTCCATTTTGGGAAGAAGGTCTACTGCCCGCCTGAAGTCGGCATTTGAGTAGATGTAGGTCCCCAGAAGCTTCACCTCACGGAACCAATGGGGAGAGAAATCATGTTTCATCTGACCTGGTGAGCCTAACAGCAATACCTTCCCGCCTTCCCTTGTCGCCCACGAGGCCTGTTCCAGACTGGTTTTGCTTCCGGCGGCGTCTACCACCACATCAAAACCACCCCGCCACGCCGGCGGCCCGATTATAGCCCTGTAGGATTTGGCGCCTACCAGGCGCGGTGCGTCCCAAACATCAGAGTATACTCTATCCGCCCCAAGCTCTATTGCCAGTTCAGCCTGTTTAGGATACCGTGCCGCCACATGAATCTCAGCTTTATAGCCGAGTATCCGTAACAGTCTTATTGTAATCAGGCCTATGGTTCCTGCGCCGATAACAAGCGCCTTTCCGTCATTTGACAGATCAAAGTTCCGCAGTCCCCGCAGCACCACAGCCAGGGGTTCGGTTAAAACCGCCCGCTCGTCCGGTACCCTCTCAGGGACGGGATGAACCTTATCTGGATGAGCCCAAATCCACTCACCCCATCCACCCACGAGATCGCGGCAGAAGCCAAGCATCCCCGGGGCAAAAGCCCCCTCCGCAGTATTCTGGCAGATACCTTCCTCGCCTCTTGCGCACGCAGCACACAGCTCTAACCCCCGTTCTCTACAGGCGAGATTTGGATTCACCACCACCCGCTTGCCGTCCAACTCGCCAAATATCTCATGACCAAGGACAGCCGGAAAGGAAAAGAAAGGCGACAATCGCGGTGAGTTCTTCCCGTAAAGCAGGGCGATATCCGAACCGCAGATACCGCAAAGACGTACCTTTACCTTCACCCAACCCGGAGGAGCAGAAGGTTCAGAAATATCAACTAAACGGAGAGGAAGAAAGGGGATCGGGTAACGTTTGCCCAGGACCTTGGCTAAGAGATATCGAGGTATAGAGACACGGCAGCGCAGCGCCTTCATTCCATAGGGACTTGCTTGATGAGCTTCCCGTCGATACGATCGAGGATGTGGGCAAGGTTTCGTCCGGTAACGGTCAGTCCGTGGTTTTTGAGCCCTACCACCGCGCTGGCTGGATCAGGGCTTTGGCGCACCTTTTCTGCAACCGCCTGGCCAAGCTGATAGGTTCCACAGGGGTACTGGAATTGGGTGGTGGGCACCCCCTGCATCCAGGCGTGAACGTGGATGATGGCTCCCACCTCCGGGTGCTCACGGTATATAAGCCAGTGTTCGATGGCGTCCACCGAGACCCTGCGTGGCTCAACGTTCGGCGGCACGGAAAGGACGATGGCGTTCGCTGTCGCGTCGTAATCCTTAACCAGAAGGATATCCCTGCCGATCTCAGAGAGCTTCGACTTGTCCACTCCGGAGGCGCTCATCCAGAAACGGCTCCCATCCTCGCGCACCGAAAGGTTCCCGTAGGAGAGTCCTCCGATCCCGTAGAGGCGCTTGACATGGCGAAAATCCTCCGCCGAAAGGATCTCTTCGATTGGAAAGGCGGCGGGCAAAAGGCTCCATTCGCCCAGCTTGCACCCTGCCACAGAAAGCGCGCGGGTAAGCTCATCCCCTTCCCAAAGCTCGGGCTCGAGGTCTTGCTCGAATCGGTTGTTAACCACGAGAACCGAAGAGGCCATGGGGTTAATCCGCTTAAACAGTCTTTCTGCGAACCCTTCCCCTTCCGACTCCACAAAGTGCCCCAGATCCAGGGTCAAAAAGTGGGCCTGGCTGCCAGGGATATAAACCAGAAGCATGTTGGAAAGCGCCCGCACCAGGTAGGGGTACCATGCCCGGATGGGGTCTTGGGAAACCTCGGATGCCTCCAACAGCGAGAGCACGAATGTGGCCTGTGCCTTACGTCGGTATGACTTGACAGCGTCATTGGAGATGAAGTTGAGCACCAGCCGAGGGGAGCGTGAAATCCGGCTATAATGGTAGCCGTGTGCCTCAAGGACCTTCCTGAGCTTTTGTGCAAGGGTATCAAGAGAAGTGGTAGGTTTCCCGTGGAAGCGGAACACCAGGTTATCTTGCTTCAGCATGTTACGCTGCTTTTTTCCCTTTCATTTCTTAATTATCTCCACTGGCTTTGGATTGTCAAGGATATTCACCCCACACGTCTGCTTCACCCGACTGGGGCGCAGGCGCATCCGTGCGGGGACCCCATAGCGGCCGCAGGCCACACCACTGCGATCTTTCGTCCGAAGGACGAAAGGAGCATTAAAAACCCAAGGAAATCGGTTTTGAGAGAGAGTCCAAGTATCTGTCCTTCTACCATATCCCTGGAAACAACCTGTACTTAACCTTCGCAGCATACTCTTTGTATCCATTCAACTCTTCCTGCAGTGTCTTGTCTTCCAGATAGGTTCTTATTAGTGCGAGGATTATCATCACACCTGCCGGAATCAGCGCATACATTGAACCGATTACGAAAGGAAGGTGAAGCGAACCTATCAGCATCCCTACGTAACCCGGATGTCGCACAAACCTGTAAGGACCGGTGCTTATAACTTTCTGGTCCCTATCTTTCTGGATACGCACCGTACTCTCAAAGAAGGGATTTGACAGCATCGCCCATAGGGTGAGCGCAAAAGCAAACACGTAAACGGCTATACCAATAACTACGAAATAGGCAGGCAGCAGCGTCCAGCAAAACTTGCCTACATCCAACCCGGCCACAACCGGCATAACGATAAGTCCTAATATGAAATAGATGAGCAACAATATCTTATCCCAGGTCTTTGTTCCTTCCTTTGCTTTCGCCCTCTCGTGTGCAAGCCCCGGTATACACGTAATCATAATAATCGCTCCCGCCAGCGCCCCCACAAGAGCCATCCCGAAATATATCCACCCTCTAACGATGTTGAGTTTCCATGCCGCAAGAAAGAAACAAGCTCCACCAATGATCGCCGCCCGCAGCGGCATTAAGGCACCGATTATCCCTCGCGTAGTTACTTTTGGGCGTTTTTGACGTTCCATATACTAACCTCCAATCTTAAGCCCAAACAGAGCAACACTACGATAGTTCTTACTTGAATCCTATCCCGCAGGATCGAAAGACCATTCTAATGATATTCTCGTTACATTGCTTGTCAAGGGTAATTTTGCACCCCCATCTCTATCCTCCCCCATCAAGAGGGAGGATAGACTATGCTCCTTTTCGCTAACGCAAAAAGATCGCAGGGGGAACTAACCGCAGATGAGAACTCCTGAGAGTCGTTCTCCTTCGGATCGCCGATTGGATAGATGTCATCGCGAGGGAGCCGAAGGCGACCGTGGCGATCTATTCCCGAAGGGAATGCTCCTTACTTTACCAGCACCACCTTATACGTCTCGGGTGACGCGCTGGACTGAACTCTGAGGAAGGGGCCGGTTTTAAACCGGCCCGCCAAATTTCAATGAATCGGGCCGACCTTAAGGTCGGCCCCTACGAATTCCAAATCACGTTATAATATTATCTTATTGGGCGTTGTCAAGTCTTCTTACTCCGTCATTGCGAGGAGTAGCGTCGCAGACGTTACGACGCGGCAATCTCATAGATGGCACAATGCGAGGATTATTACTAACCCCTCATCACCCACCTATCCGCATCTAGGGTGATCAAAGGTCGTCTCCAAGCAAGCACGGCTAGTATATGAGATTGCTCCCTTCGTTCGCCCTCCGGAACTCCGCAAGCGTCGTCGCCAGCGTACTTCGGGTGTCCCCGACACCCTCGCAATGACAATAAAGAAGTGCTTGCCCCGTCACCTTTACGTCCAACCCGGCATACATTCCTCGTGTCCAGCTTTCGGGTAACTTCTGACCAGTTTTTGACCAGCATAATTTCTTTGGCGTGTCCTACTTTTGTCCCCCTTTTGACCATCTTTTGACCAGCTTTTGTCCACCTTTTGACCAACTTAAATTTTGCAGGCTTGTCCAGCTTTTGGGGAGTTTTTTTGAAGGCATCTGGTGACGTGTTGGGTTCAAATATGAAGGGAAAGATGCGTCCCAAGGCTTGCCTTAAGCCACAATCTGAGTAAACTTAGCATAGGTGAAGTTATGAAAACCCTCGAAGAGATAAAGGCGACGTTAAGGAGGCATAAACCCCTTCTCAGGGAGAAGTTCAAGGTAAACCAGATTGGGGTTTTTGGCTCATACGCCAAGGGTGAGGAATCCCAGGCAAGTGACGTGGATATACTGGTAGAATTCAATCAACCTATCGGCTGGGAGTTTGTTGACCTGAAGGAGTTCCTCGAAGAGATTCTGGGCCAGGGTGTGGACCTCGTCACGGTTAAAGCCTTGCGAGCTTCGCTAAGGGGAAATATCCTGAAAGAGGTACGCTACGCGTGAAAGGAAGGTCTTGCAAGATCCTTGTCGAGGAGATAGCCGAAGCTATCGACAAGGTTGAACGCTACACCCATGGTCTGACCTTCGAGGTCTTCAAGGATAACGACATGGCAATAGATGCAGTCCTAAGAAACCTGGAAGTTATCGGCGAAGCTTCAAAGGGCATACCACCAGAGGTGAGAGAAGGGTATCCTGACATTCCTTGGAAAAGGATGATCGGCTTACGTAATATTGTAATCCACGAATACTTTGGAATTGACGTAAGTATTATCTGGGAGATAGTAACCAGGAATTTGCCTCAAACGAAGCCCCTGATTACACAGATGCTGAAACGGATTTAACACCGCTATCCCAGGAGTAATCCAGGCTTGCTTCACCACGATGGCTGTGAATTTTCTTGTCATGTCACCTCTCTTTTAACTAAACGATTGTAGCATGAGACTGACTACGTGTCAACCCAAGGGAAAAAGAACCTATCGAAAAATAGCCGGCTTAAAGAAAACCGTAACCACCATCCAGGCAATGAGGGTAAAAAACGCAATCCCCAAAACCGCGACCTTACCCCATATGTACGTTTTGGGACTCGTGAAGATATTAATAAGCGTCACCAGTACAACCCGGCATACATTCCTCGTGTCCAGCTTTCGGGTAACTTCTGACCAGTTTTTGACCAGCATAATTTCTTTGGCGTGTCCTACTTTTGTCCCCCTTTTGACCATCTTTTGACCAGCTTTTGTCCACCTTTTGACCAACTTAAATTTTGCAGGCTTGTCCA
>SOJW01000065.1 GCA_004375895.1 Candidatus Stahliibacteriota bacterium | reverse complement strand
TGGGATCGATGTTTTCATCACCAAAGGCAATCCCATCCCAGTCACCAGGTGAGGGTGGACTCACATTGCTGGTAAAGGTAATGACTGCGTCAGCGGTTCCATCGGCAACAAGCGCCCCGGGATTAGAGTAACCTACCCGGAGGCCTTTGTCGACGTTGAACTTGACAATAACCCCAGGCTCCAGGGTCAGGGTCGCCTCCACTTTAACACCACACGTAACTATATGAGGATTGTCTTTTGCGTACCAGGTCTCATCCTCTGAGATGGTTCCACAATGTTCCATACCTGGTCCTGCACCCTCGGCGATAGTAACCGTGATAACCGAGGATTCACCTACGTTTTCAGCTTCGTCATATGCCTTGGCTTGAATCGTATGAGTGCTGCCCGGGTCCTCGCCGCTCGCATCCCAGGAATAGGAATACTCGGAATCGGCAGCCGAGTTGTCGGTGCCCTTAAGATCACCGTCCACATAGAACTCGACCTTTGTTACGCCTTCGTTGTCGTCTGCAGTGGCTTTGATCTCCACAGTCCCTGAGACTACGGCGTTATCCGCAGGCTGGGTGATGGAGACCGTAGGATCCTCGGTGTCCCCGAGAAGCTCACAACCCGACAGAAAGACAAAACCGAGGATCATCACGGATATTATAGTTATACGTTTGATCATCGCTCCTCCTTTTGAGATAGATCAACGTCTTTAGGAGTCTTTGGGAGTGTAGTCCAAATTATTCCTCTGTCAAGAACCTGCCTCACCATTTCAGGCCGTGCCCTATGGAAGGGCCGCAAGATCGAGGACTCTACACAAAAACCAACCGCTACCCCGCTCGCCCTCATCGTTATCGGCTTCTCCCCTCCGATCCCTCCGATTGCTGAAACCCTCCCTTATAAAGTACACAAAAAACCCTGCGGGTGCGCAGTTTCTCAGCGCAGAAGGACGAGCTTTTCTACCGCGCTGTAGTCCGGGCTGTGCATCCTTAAGAGATACACCCCCTGAGGGAGCGGGCGACCCAGATCGTCCTCGCCGCTCCACAAGACGAAGTGATAGCCGGGCTGAATGCTGCCGTCAACGAACGTACGAACCTTCTGACCGGTAACGTCGTATAGAGCGAGCGAAACCGAGGCCTGGCGTGGCACTGCAAATCGAATAGCGCATCTGCCGCGCAAAGGATTGGGAACCACGCGCGAAAGCTCGAATACGGTTGGCAGCGCCTCCGCAATACCTGAGGTGCCGCCGATCTTAACCGGCTCTTCCCACTCAGGATTGTGGGTGTCGTTGGATTTGACAAGGACAATCCCCACAGGCGGCCCGGCTCCAACCTTGGAAGCATCACCTATCATCGTCACATACGCACTGTCCTGACCTCGAAGGATAAAGGACTTAGGATACAGAGCGTATATCCAGGGCGTTTCGGTGGAGATCTCCTTCACAACCAGATCCCTCATACCGAGGTTATAGACCCAGAAGCGACCCCGCATGGTTTGTCTGTCCATGACAGCGGTATCAGGTTTGCAGCAGATACGAGGTGGGATCTCCTCTACAAGAAGCTTGACCGGTTCCAGGGCCATAGGCTCATCCGGGTCGTTGGAGTAAACACGGATGTTGGCGTTGTAGACACCCTGTCCGAGTTTCTCAGGCACAACCGTGACATGCACGTCATGGGAGCCATCCGGTTCCACGTCAAATGCTGTGGGCGGTGAGACCGAGATCCACTGGCGGGTTGGGATAACGTTGGTAACCTCGAGTATCCGGTCGCCCTCGTTGGATACGGTAAGATCATCCTCGGTTTTGTTCCGGCTCTGGTCTTCCCAGGAGAAGAAGAAGTGAAGGGTATCCGGGGAGAGCGTTATATCCGGCTCACCAATGTTCAGCCGCACGGGCAGCCTGCGTTGTTCCTCGTCAGGATCGTTGGTCTCAAACAGCACACCGCCCTCAAATATTCCAAAGCCGAGCCCGGCGGTGTCGATCGTGATTGAAACCGACTCGTAGCTCAAGCTGTCACCGGAGGGAATACTTAAGCTGGTCGGGTCTATCTCCTTGATCCAAGGGGTCGAAGAGGAGATAGAAGAAACCTCAAGCCCTGCACGACCCTCGTTTGTTACATCGCAAGCGATGGTTAGGGAATCGCCCGCCGGCATGTTGAAGGCCAGGGTGTCGGGGGTGATCTCTATGTCAGGCCAGTCACCCTTGATAAGCTTCACCGGATGATAAGCGAGGGTTCTGTCGGGATCGTTGCTTAAGATGCGAATCTTGCCCAGATAGATATAGTCGGGGAACCCGGTGGTGTCCACAAAGAACTCTATCTGGCGACCTTCGCCCGCTGCCAGAACACAATCCGTTGGGTAGATGGAGTCGATCCAGGTTGCCTGGTAGGGCGAGATCTGCGTGACAACCAATGAGTCGGTGCCTGTGCTGGAGACGGTAAACGAGGAGGAGAGGGGTTCTATCTCTGCATCTAACCAAGTGGTGTCAGGTGAGATAGTCAACTCGGCCCTCCTTACCCCTACCAGGATATTTTTATCTACCCAGTCATAATGATTTGCTCCGGTTACCCTAAGTTCCATGAAGCCGGGGGTAGGTGAGATCTCCAGGGCGGCTACACCTGATGCGTCCGTATAAGCCCAGGCATAGACGTTTGGAGACTGCCGAGCGCAGACAAGCATCCCTTCAACAGGATAACCGGCCTGGGAGCTAACGGTGACGTAAAGGGTCTGTGGGCCTTCCACAACGGGCGGATGGCTGACTATAAACTCGGACGGTTCACGGGAGTGAACCGGCATGGCAGGATCACCGTGCAGGTTAAGCTCGTAGATGGACCAGCGACCGTACGAAACGTTTCCCCACCCAGCATTCTCTTCCTTAGCCGTGGCCAACGCCGGACCGATCTCCGGGTTGTCCAGGCCGTATACCTCCTCGAAGAAGGAGACGTCAAGGCACTCCGAGGGACCACGCGTGGGGGGAGTGCCCCAACCGTAGCGGGAGTTTCCAACCCACGCGACCGTGCCGCCGTGTTCGGCCCACTGGAAAGCCTCAACAAGACACCCGCCGAACCCATCGTAGTCGAACGCACCAACCAGACAGGATATTGCAACGTATACAGGCATCTTCCCTGCGTTGATAAGTCCCCTGGCCTGCCAGTTGTAGAAGGACGGCTCACCATTCAAGTGCCCGCAAGAGATGGCGATCTCGTTACCGTGAGCGCAGTGATGAACAAGTCCTACCCCTGCGTTGAGTGAATCCTCTAAGGCGTTACGGGTGAGCGTACCCTGGGTCTCATACATCTTGGCAATACTCGTTCCCGGATGCGCCAGATCGGCGATCGCATCGTTGGTTCCGTCTCCGGAGTAGCCACGATCAGGCCAGAGGATCTCTGAAGGCAGCATCAGCTTGGAGGCAAAACCCTGTGGCGGATTATCCTGATACACCACCACCTTGCCCACAAAAAGGCCAGCTTCCTGGATATCATTCACGCATGCCCTGCCCACTGTAACCTCGGCTGAAAGATCAACCTCGTCGTTCATCTCGCCGAAGGTATTATTGGCGTTAGCGTCCCAGTCCCCATCAAGGCACCCGAAATACATATCCGTGGGGATCGTGTCTCTAGAGTTCCCATCATAGCTTGCGACAAAGCAATCCCTTGTGGGCACAAGCCCCTCGTCGCCTCCGAGCAGAAGATACTCAACTCCCCAGCGCTCGTGGGCAAAGATCACAAAGTTGCGAATCTGTTCTGCAAGATCCCTGCCAGAAAAGCTTGAGGCGATGGCCTCCAGAGCAACCACTGTATCGCGAACACCCCTCGCGGTGTTCCAATCGGCAAGCTTCTGAAACTCACCTCGAAGCAAGGAAGGTGTAACTATCGCATGCCGATAGTTTTTTTCAACCGCAGGCTGGAACGTCACTCTGGGGGTGAACACCTCGGTATTCTCGACCAGAGCCTTGATCCTCACGTTGAGTCTGCGTTGCTGGCTTGGGGTAATACCCACGGGCGGTGTGTAGCCAGGATCGGGTTCATACCCTACGGTAAGCACCATCTGCTCTGCCACCTCCAACCTGGCTTCGGCAGGCGTGTAGCGCAGCGGACGAACCGCTATCAAGGCAACCCTCTCGCCCTCAAGCAATACCTGGTATAAAACCTGGGCTTCGAAATCTGAAACCGGAGTGCTAGAAGTGTAGACCTCCTCACGTGGCCCCACAAACTCCACCTTCTGCGCGGTCAACGGTCTGGGAGGTTGAGCAGGATAAACAGGGGCCTCTACGTAGGTTGTCTTCACGCTCAAAGCCTCAAGCCTAACATCTGCGACCTTCGTCCCCCTGGGAAGGAGATAGCGCTTCGTGATAAAAGGTATCAGAGGATAGCCTGGTGGAGCATCGTATGAGGCTCCCTCGAAGGAGACCAACGTATACTCTCCGGCCCCCTCTAAACTGAGCTCGCTCAAAGGCAGCTCAAGAACGTAGTGAAGTTCCCCAGCCTCAAGAGCCCCGTAGGACAGAACCGTCAAGCACACTCCCAAAAGGGCTCCAAGGCCGTAAGGCCTTGTCTTCATCGTAAACCTCCTTGTTCTCCCTTTGCCTCAATCTCGGCAAGCAACTGCTCGGCTGAGATGGGTTGATTAAGTGAGACGATATAAGTGCGTGGGCGACCGTCGCCCCGGTTGGACTGGAACAGGAGCCAGTTACCGTCGTTCGAAAGATCGGGGGTAGTATCCGTCCTCTCATTGTAGGTAACAGGCATAACCACACCAGTCCGGCGGTCGCAAACAAATACGTCAAACTGTCCGCCCCCGTTACGGTCCGAGGCGAACGCTATCTTGCGATCATGATCGCCAAAGTCGGGATAAATATCCCTCCCGGGCCAATCCGTGACCCTCTCTACTAGCTTCCCCCTGGTGTTCATGATGTATATATCGGGCTGTAGTCTACGGTAATTTGTGTAGACTATCAGTTTACCGTCGCTGGAGTAACGCAGAAAACGATCCATATATGCGTTGTGGGTAAGCTCGATAAGCTCACCTGCCTTGCGATCGTATAAACCTATCTCCATCGACTTGGTATCCAAGGACATGTAGCCGAAGAGCACGGGCAATTCATCGCTAACCCAATCCGGCGTTTCACAGAGTGATGAGAGGCCGCTGAGTAGCACTTCGGGCTCACCACCTTCAGCGTTATAATATACAAGCTCCATACCCGATTCATCGGCGGTGCTACGGATGTAGAAAAACTGATCCCCCAAACCCGCAAAACAGGGAGTTACATTGTATCGGTCGTCGTTGGTAATCCAACGGAAGTTCTCTCCTGAAAAATCCATCGTGCCTATCTGACCGTTTTTCATGGAATGGAAAACGATCTTCCTGCCGTCAGGTGAAAAGCGCGGCGTCATAGCGATAGAGTCGGAGACGGGCTGCGGGAAGAAAGGCTCAAGCCCAAGGTATACGGCGACCTTCGTGCGAAGGAAAACATCCGAGGCGAGTTTCAAGTCGAGGTCCGCAAGACGCTTCCAGGTTTCAATCGCCTGGACGGCTGAATCATCTTCACAGTATCGCCTTGCAAGTTTGTATACGGCACGGGCTTTGTTTGGATTCCGAGCAACCTTCTCCTCAAGCGATGCAAGGCTTGCCTTGGCCTGCAGGCATCCTACGAGGAGCACAACTCCTATTGTAAGGAAGGCGATTCTATTCACTCAAACTCCTTGGTTTAGTTTAAGATTCTTACCTATTATTTTAGGCTGTGCATCATGCTTTGTCAAGGTCTTTGGGGTTCGGTGCGCCAAGAGATAGTTACCAAGTCAATGGTAGAATAATGATGAAGACGGTCAAAGAAACGGTAAACTGGCCGGTAGTTCATTCCATATCTCTTGTATACTCTACATCTTACCCTTGACAAAACTCCATACAGGCCTATTATTTGGGTGGAGGTGATGCATGAAGCATCTAAAGCTTAGCTTTCTTCCTTTAGGGATTATCCTTTTATTCTCCGGCTGCACCACGCCCGACATTGCTGACGGCGACATCGACCTCGACACCACCTACTTCCCGTTCGGGTTAGGGTACGAGTGGTGCTATGAAAGACATGCCTATTATTGGGATATCTGGGGAACGGAACGGGATGAATACGATACGGTAGTCATTCAAGTAGAAGATTCAATTTACGACTCTTTAGGGTGGCTCTTTGATTTAAGTGGGTATTACTACGATGTCGGTAGTGAAGCGAGAATTATAGAACAATCCCCCAATACACTCCTTGTTCCAATATGCTTAAATTGGTGGTGGTTAAGAGACACAGTATTCGTATCCCTAATTCCTTCAACAAGAACCAGCCCAATCAAAATCGAGTACAATTCGGATACTTTATGCATGAGCAGTTCTTGTAGAATCGAGGAAGAATTTAAGATTTACACTCAATCTACGAAAAGGTTGAAAAGAATTGGTACAGTATGGCAAAACGATGCCGAGGAGCTCCTTTCCGGCAAATCTGAAGGATATAAAAAGGACCGCCTCCTCTGGTTCTACAACAGCAAGGATACGGTGTATAAGGCAAAGGATTAGGAGGGGTGAAATGAGCAAGTGCCTTAAATTCACCGCGATTCTTGCCGGAATCGTTTTGGCCTTAACCGGATGTAAAAAAGACGAGACCGACAAGACCTGGCTCTCGCTCGACACCACCTACTTCCCGTTCGGGAGGGAGTATGAGTGGACATATGAAAGATATTCCTACAGCATGAAGGCAGATGAGATTCGAGATGAGAGTTACGACACATTTGTGATTAAAGTCATAGATTCTACGTATGGCCCTGAAGGTTGGGAATTCTCCCTTGAAGGTGGATATTTTAGGGACTTCCCTAAGATCTTAGGGAAAGAGGTAGTAGTGTTTCCATATGCTGTAGAGACAATCCTACTTGAACCACTCCCCGGAACTTACCCTGGCCAAGGTGAATTTAGTAATTGGTGGAAACTAATAGTAGAATATAACGTAGACACACTATCGCTTAGTGGCATCGAATATTATGGGGAATACCCCCGTGAAGGTTCTGATCTTATCACTTTGAGACTCAAAGGAAAGGGCGTGGTTAAGCAGAGTCACATCCGATATGACGGTGCCTGGACTGACGGGCATAACGATAGTCTCCTTTCCTTCACCACCCCGGAAGGGCAGGTATGTCCATAGTAGATAAGCAAATCGCGTAGACCGTTGACATCCCGCTGATTCTCCCTAGACTTTAAGTAATGAAACTTCTGTTACTTCTGTATGTGGCGGCCCTGCCCACCAAGGAGGTGCTGACCTACGACGTTCACCTGGGGCCCATATACGCGGGCCAGATGGAGCTTTTCTTCTACGAGGCCACCTTCGAGGTCCAGCCCTGCTACTCTCTCCGCTCGGTCCTGAATTCGCTTGAGAGGCTTGCCTGGCTTTTTACAATCAGCGACACCA
>SOJW01000036.1 GCA_004375895.1 Candidatus Stahliibacteriota bacterium | reverse complement strand
CTGTGTTGGCCACCGAGGGCCCCCATACCCTGCAGTTCTGCTTCCAGTTGCTGATTGCCTCGGCAAAACGCCCTGCATTGTAGTAGGCCTGGGAAAGGTTGATGCGAATCTCGTAGATATCTGAACTGTCGGGAACGAGGTCAATGGCCCTGTTAAAGAAGATTATGGCCTGACCGTAGTCCTCTGCTAGGAAACTCAACCATCCGACAAGATAGGTGGCCCGGCCTGCCTTGGGACAATCAGGATAGTCCTCGGCCACACGTCTGAAGTAACGAATCGCAGTACGCTGATCCCCAAGACGGTCGTAGGCCAGTGCCTTATAGTAGAGATTCTTTGGAACAAGCGACTTTGCCAGAGGTCCCCAGATACCCTCCAGAGGTATCTGTTGATAACCGGCCTCGTCAAAGAAAAGCCTGATGGCCTCCTGGTATCTCTCATCGTTAAACTCGTTGATCGCCTGACCGAAAACCGCGGCTACAAAACCCTCAACCGTGGCGGGATGAAGCTGCTTGAACTGGGCACGCGCCTCATCGCAACGTCCCAGGTGCATAAGACACCACGAAAGACCCTGCTGGGCAAAGGTGTATATCTCGGAGGTGCTGTACTCGTTCATCAGCTCCCGGTAACGCAGCATCGCTTCCTGGTATTCGTACTGATAGTAAAGCGCCTCTGCCACATGGAAGAGGATATGGGGACGGAACACAGGGTCCCCCTCAGGGTATTGTTCAAGATAACTCTGAGCCGCATTTAAAAGAGCCGCGTAGCCGCCCTTCTCATATAGATCAAGGATGATTGAGTTCTGTAACGCATCTCGCAGCACCACAAGATCAGTGGTGTTTATAATCCCTTTAAGCTCAGAGACCTGCTCTGGAGTGAGTCCTCCCTCCAGCTTCACCTCCCCGCTTTCGTGGAAAAGCCCATGAGGCTTTTGCTCACGAATCGCTCCTTTGTACTCCTCTGTAATGGTGATCTGCATCTCCCCCGCGGAAAGCAGGGGAGATGCAGACAATAGAATAATTGTTAGGACAAAAACCCGCCCTAGTGGATATTTCTCTGGCATTGCGAGATAAACCGATCTACCGTCTCCGCGTTGTCCGTGTAGAAATCACTGTCGGAGTAGCTTTCCTTAATGACCTCGAAGCTTTTCAAGGCCCTACGGTAGCGGTCGATACGAACCTGAGGTTTTCCTTCAACCCCCTCTCCTAGATTAAAGTAGGACAAACCGAGGAAGTAGTAAACGAATGGGGCAAGATCGGTCCGCGCGGTTTCACCACTCTCGTAGTAGCGCGTCCACGACTCGAACCCAGTGATTGCATCCTCGTACTTCTCTGTCTGGAAATGTACCCTTGCGAGCTGATAGGAGATATCGGGCATCCTGTCTCTGGTGGCCGAGATGTCAGGCCAGTTCTTGAGTTCGACCAGAACCTCCTTGGCTTCATCGAAGCTTTTCTCCTCTATAAGAAGCAGGCTCAGGAGGAACAAGGGGTCAGGCAGGTAGGTGCTACGTGGATTACGCGCCCGTATCATCTCTATCCTCACCCGCAGATCGCCGATATTCGCGACGCTGGTATCTTCCATGGCCTGTCTGTAGTAAAGCCCTTCAATAGGCTCAGTAGTACCCAGCTCGCTCACAAGTTTCTTAGCGTAGACCTCGGCTGTAGCCTCATCACCTGCGCGCTGGTAGTGATCGAACAAAGACGCCAATCCGTATCCATAGGTTTCCTTGTAGACCCTGGGATTCACAGTCATCCTGCTCTTCACTTCTTCGGTTGCAGAAACCGCGTCATCAACCCTGCCTCCACGGAGATTGAACTCTATAATCTTCCGCCAGGCGTCTCCCGCCTTATCGCGATCAGGGTAGGCATCGGCGATATGCTGATAGATATCCAACGCATCACCGTACGCATTGAGCGCTTCAAAACAGGTAGCACGCCAGTAGAGACTGCGGTCTATAAGGCTATCCGCAATCTCGTTGTAACGCACGTGTTCATCGGCATCCTCGCGGTTCACCGTCACCCTAAGCCCGTTGCGGTACTCATCCTCGTTCAGGAACCACGCGCCGGCGTTTCCAAAGTCGCCTTTATAGAAGTAAGCAAGTGCCTGTCCGTAAGCCGCAAGAACTAAAGCGTCCGTCTTGGTGGTAGCAGTGGGGCTATCACGATTAGTAAGGGCATCAAACTCCGCAAGCGCAGCATCGTAGTAGCCCTCTCCTGCTTCAAGCTTATACCATGCCAGAGCAACCTTGACCAAGGTACTCATATAGGACTCAGGATACTTATCAAGGATCTCCTGGTACTTCTCTCGTGCTTGCTCGCGCCTCTTTGTGTTACGGATCTCCCCACGCACGTAAGATGAGTAGTATGTTGCATCGGCTTGGTTGTAGAGGAGATACGCTCGCAAGTCACCGCCGTAGTCAAGAGCAACCGAATCCCGCTTGAATATCGTGAAGTAAGTGTAAGGCATGGTCATCGCCGCGTTGTAGCTTTCACGATTATCCTGCCTGTTGAGTGCCAAAAGTTCCATGGTCATTGCCGCCTCATAGACCAAGAGTTCCTCTTCAGTGGCATAGTCAGGTGAGGGTGCGTTGATGGTCACTTCGCGGTAGTAGTTGAGGGCCTCAGTGTATTGATTCTGATCAAACTCGATGTTGCCGCGCACGTAGCGGGAAAGATTCTCCATATGGCGCATCTCGCGCCCGCGAAGGGCTATCTCTCCCATCCGCTTAGCCTCTCGCTTGGCCATTGACAGAGCAACCTCATCCCCCTTCTCTTTGTATTCCTCTCGGTAGATCTCGTAGAGCCTGTAGGTGGTGTAGAAGTCAACCATCGAGTGTGGGGCAACGATTCTGGCGTTCTCGAACGAGGAGATAGCGCTGTCGGGTAACTCAAGTTCCTTATAGGCCTCGCCGCGTATAAAGAAGGCATGACCTGCAAGCACACGATTGGTGTTGGGATCGGTGAGTTTACCTAAAAGGTCAATAGCATAGCGGTGCTCACCATCGTGGAAGTAGGAACAAGCAAGGTAATACTCAGCATATGGTCTAAGCGCTGTCTGCGGATACTTGGTCATGAAGTCGCGGAAGACGTGCTTTGATGTGGCATAATCCTGGTCGAAGAACTGCATCTCCGCCCGGCTGAAGTCAACGAGTTCCTCAAGGGCAACATCCTCGGAAAGCTGGGTAAGAATGAACCGGATGTCGCTGGAAAACTCAGGATCCCTGGAGTTTATGAGGCTGCGAGCAAGGAAAAGCTTATCAACCGGATACTCTTTATCCTTCAGGTGATCGTAAGCCGTCTTATAGTCCATGCGGATAAGGTAATCCGCGATCCCCATTCCACCTAGTGCCTCTGCCTCGTCAAGAAAGCGTTGAGCTCGCTGGTCCTCTCCTATCTGGAAGTAGCACAACCCCAGGGAGAACTTCACCTGTGGCTCAAGATAAACGTAACGAGCATCTGCTGGGATATCCTCATACAGGATCTTTTCCAGAAGCGAGATCGCCACCTCGAAACGCCCGAGGTTATAGGCACATTGAGCGGTACGATACTTTATCTCGGCGGAAAAACCGCGGGAGGCGGACTCTCGTATAAGACCGTCGTAGAATCTGTAGGCCTGCTCATAATTCTTCTGAGTAAGCAGACGCTCCGCCGCCTCATAGTCGTCCATGAACTTGTCTGCGAAGAGCCCACCGACAACGACGAGGATCGCGAGGAAGGCTACTAGCTTCTTCATTTTCCTATCTCCTTACGCCTTTCCAGTCTACCTTGAGGAGAAGTCCTTCATAGACTATCTTGTCCCCGAGTTTATCGGTGATCGTAATCTGATAGTAGTATGTACCTTTATCAACCTGACCACCGCGGATGCTGTTAACGCCGTTCCAGGTAAACTTTGAAGGCAACTCATCGATCTCACCGTAGACGTCCTGGGCTTTTCGATAAACGACGTTTCCGCCGGCGTCCTTGATCTCGAAAACCCAACGCTTGATGCGTCCCTTGAACTGGGCCGCTCCATTAACACTAATCTCCGCGTAGTCGGCCGGGGAGTTAAGCTCGGCAGGACGAGAAGCAAGCCATAGTCCGGCAACATTCTTCAAGTTCAGGTTTAAAGATACCTTATGGATAGGTTCGAGCAGGAACTCACTCGCGTAATTCATCATGAAGGCATAGTCAACCTCAAGCGCCACGCTGCGTGAAAGATCGGTATTGACACCAAGTCCGAAGCTGAAGAAGTTGTGGTTGATACCGGCACGCAGAGCCAGGAGCCTTGCCGGATATACCTCAAGGCCTTCATACCAGCCGAAGACTTCGTTATCATCGAGTGTGTAGGAGATGTCTGAGGCCAGTTTCACACGGTTATCGAGCAGCCTGATCCCCAGTCCGGCACGAATGATGCGCGGATTCGCAGGCTCCATGCCGCTGCCCGTGTAATCCATGGTAGCTGCCAGAAGGTTCTTTGCAGCAACACCCAAGGTAACCAGGTCGTATGGAAGGGAGCTGGTGAGTTTCTTGGCGAGGATGGGGCTGAGCGGGTAGAGCATGAACCCGACGTCTACGTCAAAGGCAAGCGCCTGCTCATCAGAAAGCCTGCTGAAGAGAATCTTGGGGGCAAGTCCCACACTGAAGGCACTGAACTTCTTGGCGTAGCTGATCATCACGCCGGAGTTACTCATTCCGTCTTCGGCGGCGATGTTGGTACCGTCCGGAGTTGTCGTCTCCTCAAGGGTACCAAAGGCTCCCGCATAGGCCAGCCCAAACGTCCCATAGGTGGCCCAGGGCATGTTGTAGGCCAACACACTCTGGTAAGTGTTTCCGTAGAGGGTTCCACCTAACAGCGAGAGCTTTGCCGAGTGGATCTGCCCCAGACCTGCCGGGTTGTAGAGTACGGCTTCGCCCTGATCGGCGATCGCCGTATAGGCCTGTCCCATAGCCAGCGAACGGGCGCTGCCGCCGGCCTCAAATAGCATAGCACCCTGGCCGCCGACGCCTTCTTCTATCTGTTGCGCAAACAAAGCCACGGCAACCAGTGTAAGTGCTAGAAATACGTGTCTTGCTTTCATCATTTCCTCCTGACCTTACCAGATCACCATGAAGTTTTTCTTCAAAGCCTTGGTCTCTCCGTTAATCAGTGTAATCTTAAGAACCGCCTGGTACATCCCGCTGGCGATCCTATTACCCTTGCTGTTAGTGCGGTCCCAGGGGATCGTCTGCTGACCGGGATCTGTCTGGGGGGCGCTCAAATCATAGGTCACCCTATAGACAATATTCCCGAAAGGATCGGCAATCAGAAGCACAACCTCGGATGCGCCGCCTTGCCCGATCTGCTCAACCTTGTAGATAAAGTTGATGGGGATGTCTCCGTGCACACTGTACTTATAAGGGTTAGGGGCTACAAGAAGCTTCTTAAGCTCCTGAACGGTAAGGGCTAAATCCTTGGAAATCTCCCCGGCAGTAACCCTGATGGTATAGGTGCTTTCAGCCTCGGCCCACACCTTAGCTGTAGCTTCTCCAGTCGAAATAGTCTCTATTGTGAGCTTCGTGTCTGAGGAGTCGCCCTTCAGAGGGTCTTTTATATAAAGCCCCCCTGCAGGACCGTCTACCAACTCAACCGTGATCGGGAATCCCGCCCCAACCGTAGTGGCGCTATCTAGATAAGCCTTAGCGGTTAATGTAGCACTGACATTAGAGGGTACAATCGGCTTATCAAAAGAAGCCTCTATGAATAAGACTCCCTCATCTACAAACACCTTGGTTGGATACTCCGTTGTCAGGTTCCCGGCTTTGTTCACCGCATAGATGTCCTTACCGTCTGCGTCAGCTATGACGAAAGTAGCTTCTACGTCTTTAGCTATACCCCCCTCTACGGCATAGAAACCACCAAGAGGCTCAGCAGGACCACCAGTCACCAGCACGGAGTCACCGGTAGGGTAGTTGGTTACTGTGTTCCATACAGTATCCACGACATGGACATTAACTTTATAAGGCACTCCGACTACCGCACGAGCACGGATAGGGTCCTCGACTTTCCCGCCCTTCTGAAAGGCTGTCAGCGTATCGCCAGGCTCATGCCTTTCGCCACCGCAGATGATAAGCAGCTGGGTGGCAGGACCGGGATTAACCTTAACCGAACTCTCGTCACTAGCATAGGAACCGCCGGAAACGGTAACTGTCCAGTTAGGGGGGCTAGCGGTGCGAAGCTCCACATTGTTGGTGCCGGTTACGCGATAAAAGGGGTTGTTGGATGTAATGGTGAACCCAGGTGGATTGGGGTTAACCACGTTGTACCACACATCACAGAGGTTAACGGTGTAAGTCTCAACGTCACCAGCAGTTACAGTAGCAGTATTGGGGGTCTTACCGGAAGGATTTCCAGCGTTACCAGGATCAGATGTCTGACCGGGACCTATTATCTGCCACCTTTCGGCGTCTCCAATAACAACATCAAAGGGATCCGAGTAATCCTCATCACCTAACTTGCTCGCATAAAGCATTAATCCACTTCCGGGGTGAGTAATCTGTACGTAGTTAGTTCCAGGTGATAATGTCTGAGGAGATACCCATGGTTTTTTTGTTCCATTGGAGTCCACCGCCAGATCAACCACTACGGAAGCAGTGATAGTCACTCTTACTGAATCACCAACCTTGTTTGGTGGATCATCAGGAAACTCAATTGTAATGGCTGCAGAAGCGGCCACAACAAGAAGGACAGTAAGAAGTGCTACCTTCTTCATTATTTCCCTCCTTGGGCTTAGATTTGTTTGACTTCTTTTCACTTCTTTAGTATAACTATACACTCTTTCTAGGTCTTGTCAAGCATGCCGGAGCGCAGAATTGAACTGCGGACACCGGGTTTTTCAGACCCGTGCTCTACCAACTGAGCTACCCCGGCTACAAGCTCAGAATATACTGATTTTACCAGGTATTGTCAAGCCCCAAAGCTTTGTCGCGGGCCGAATAATACCCGCCCGAGCCTGAGCATCGTGGCGCCTTCCTGGACCGCGATCTCGAAATCCTCGCTCATACCCATCGAAAGATGCGGCAGATAACAACCGAAGACGCTCTCGGCCCGGTCACGCAGCTCGCGCAAGAGCACGAAGCTGCGCCTTATTCTGTCCTTGTCCTGGGTTAGAGGACCAATCGTCATCAAGCCTACCAGCTTGATATGCTCCAGATTCAGAACCTCTGCAACCAGCCCGGCCAGTTCATCCGGAGCCACGCCGAACTTGGTCTCTTCTGCAGAGGTGTTAACCTCTATAAGACAGGGTGTCAGTTTGTCCAGCTTTGTGCTTTCTTTCTCTATCTCGGCAGCCAACCGCAGTGAATCAAGGCTGTGGATCATAGAAAATATCGAAAGCGCCTTGCGTACCTTGTTGCGCTGCAGATGACCAACCAGATGCCACTCGATGTCTGCATCGATCTTTTTATATTTCGCCTCTGCCTCTTGGACGCGGTTCTCCCCTATTATGTTGATACCGGCGGCGATAGCTTCGCGCACAACCTCAACCGGATGGGTCTTGGTAACTGCAACGATCTTTACTTCCTCAGGGTCTCGTCCCCCCCGTTCACACGCCGCGGCGATACGTTGTCTTACTTTCGCCAGATTCTCGCT
>SOJW01000040.1 GCA_004375895.1 Candidatus Stahliibacteriota bacterium | reverse complement strand
GATCAAAACAAGCAGAAGAAGCTGGACGTTTAACCCCTCCCCCTAGCCCCCTACCCTATGGGGTGCAGTAAAGCTAGCACCCCAAGGGGCACACTGTCCACCAGGGAGGGGGAAATCCCCTTCCTTGATGGCGTAAGTATTCCTGTCGAGTAAAAGGTCAACACAAAGTGGCGGGGAAGGTGATAAGAGTTTCACCCCCTCCCTGCCCTCCCCCATCAAGGGGGAGGTGATATAAATGTAGGACAGACAAGGAGAGCTGGTAGTCTAACCCTATATTATCCCTCCCCTGGTGGGAGGGAATAAAAGGGAGAGGGAGGTAAATTGGGATAACCTTCAAGCGCGCGGAGCGGATCACCAAGGATAAGGACAAACAGGAAAAGCTGGGTGTGTAACCATTACCCCTCCCCCTAGCCCCCTACCCTATGAGGTGCAGTAAAATTGGCACCCCAAGGGGCACACTGTCCACCAGGGAGGGGGAGAGAAACGTAGGGGCCGACGTTCGCAACGTTAGTTGCGCGCTACGCGTCAGGTCGGCCCGAAGATAATGATTAAATGAATCAAGAACTTCCCAAACGAAAGCCTGCTCCCCGACTTCAATCCTTCAACTACAAAGGCCAATATGCTTATTCCATAACTATCTGTACTCATAACAAATCGCCGATCTTCAAAGACGAAAAGGTCGTCAATGATATTCTAGAAACCCTTCGCTCCGTCTGCTCGCAAGCAAATTTCATCCTACCGATTCAAAAAAATACATACACGTCCCATCTGGCAAAGAGGCTATTACGACCATGTATTAAGGAAAGATGAAGATATCGAAAAGGCAGCACGCTACATCTGGGCGAATCCTGTACGTAAGGGATTGGTTGAAATCGTTGAGGAGTATCCCTTCTCGGGACCTAGAAACGACAAATAGGCGGTCCGACCTTCAGGTCGGCCCCTACGACCTTTTGCTGTTGGTATTGGAGTGTTGGTCTATTTCCGCTGCATAGCCTGAAAACTCATCAATTCGTCACCTTTACATCCAATTCTTCACCCCAGACGTCGCCTGCGCGTCCGCTTCGCTTCACCCGACGGGGGTACAGGCGTGTCCGCCCTGTCATTTTAAAATTTGCATTTTGATATTTGCACCGGAGGGCGACGCTTGCGGAGCAATTGCGACGCAGTCGCGCCCCTGTCCACCTTTTGTCCACCTTTTGACCACCATTTGACCATCTTTTGTCCAGCTTAGGCTTTGGGCCCTGTCCACCATTTGACCATCTTTTGACCAGCATATTATTACCCCACAAATCTGCTCGACGGGATAGCCTTTGGCTGATAAAGGGGAGGGCAAGGCATGCCTTGCCCCTACTTATTCGAGCGCATCGAGAAATCCTCAGGGTATCTTTAGATCCTCATGCTCCGCCACATATGAGAGTACTCCGCAAGCGTCGCCCTTTGGAGCCTCGCTTTCCCTCGCGATGATATCCCTGTCAAGGAACGTATCCAAAAACGCCGCATAAACCTCTTCGAGTCTCCGTGGGTTGACAGGAGAGATTTTCTGTTTACAATATAATATTTAAGGAGGGAATATTGAGACTGCCAAACCCTAAGATGCGAATATACGAGTTCGTGAGGGGGTTTGCGGCAGAGCACGGCTACCCGCCCTCGATCCGCGAGATTGCCAAGGGGCTGGGTTATGCGAGCACCAAGGCCATCAAGGTTCACCTGGACGGCTTAGCAGCGCGGGGACTCATTAAGCGTAAACTTGGCCACGCTCGCGCGATTCAGATCGAGCCGTGGGGCATCCCGATAGTTGGTCGTGTTCCTGCCGGCATTCCCAATCTTGCCGTGGAAGACGTAGAGGAGATCTTCACCGCCACCCGGTGGCGCCGCTCGTTCATGCTGCGGGTCAAGGGCGACTCGATGATCGATGCCGGCATCATGGAGGGCGATCTGGCGGTGGTCGATCCCAACCAGGTGCCGCGGGCCGGGGACATAGTGGTAGCAAGGCTCGCGGACGAGGCCACGGTCAAGCGGCTGGTGTTGCACGGCGATGCCTACGCCTTAAAACCCGAAAACCCGGCATACGATCTGATCACCGGCCCATTCAAGATCGTAGGCAAGGTGCTGGGGGTTATAAGAGAATACGTCTGATTATTGCTCCTTTTGTCCCAGAAGGGACACTTGTACTCCGTTAGGGGTAAAAGATCGCAGTCGGACGGACCGAGGGCCGACTCGCAGGGTTGAGTGTGATTTTTCGCGGTTACTTAGTAACCTTGGGGGCGTTAAGGGGAGGCCATGTTCCAGAGGAGGGCTTGACAAGGAGTGAATCTTAACTATAATAAAATTACAAATTGCTCCCCGCTCGACACGCCGAAAGGCCCGGGCGGGGTTATTCTTTGGAGGATAAGTATGCCAGACGAACCTTCAGTAAAGCGAGCAATAGCTTTCATAGACGGACAAAATCTATTCCATTCGGCTCGGGAAGCCTTTGGCTATACCTACCCGAATTATGATGTATCGGCTTTATCGAAACTTGTTTGTCAAAATGAAGGTTGGCAATTGAGCCGAGTAAGGTTCTATACCGGGATTCCAGAGGCCTCAGACAACGCTTTCTGGCATAATTTCTGGTCTCTAAAACTGAGAGTGCTGAGCCATCAAGGAGTTTACATCTTCTCGCGGCCCCTGCGCTATCGCAACATAACAGTAACTTTGCCTGATGGAACACAACATACCTTCTTATTGGGTCAGGAGAAGGGTGTGGATGTGAGAATCGCTCTGGATGTTATAAGATTGGCCCATCGGCGAGAATACGACGTGGCTCTTATCTTTAGTGAGGATCAGGATTTCTCGGAAGCAGCCGAAGAGATACGTATAATTGCTCAGGAGCAGAACCGGTGGATTAAGGTTGCTTGCGCATTCCCATATAGTCCCACTCACAAAAGACGAGGCATTGCCAAGACCGACTGGATCAGAATCGACAAAGCCACATACGATTCTTGCATTGACCACCGCGACTACCGCCCGAAGAGTATGCGTAAACCAGAAGGCAAAACCTGACCCATCCTCGATGTGAGGTTTTAGGCCGTTCTTCCAAGCTGATTTCACCACGGCTCTCACCCCGATGAGCGCGTGTCCGTCCCCCCGGGAATAAAAAGTGACCCTTGGCCGTAAGATCAGGGATCGTTATTTTAAGTAGACGACCTTCCCTGTGCCAGTGCCAAACCGGGTCCGCATCTCCCAGAAGTAAACGCCGTGAGGTAAGGGAGAATGACGATCAATGCGCCCCATCTCGCCGACCGATCCATGGGTTTCGTATACCTTGCGGCCGGATACGTCGTAGAAGGTAAGCCTGTAGTCCGTCGGCTTGGTGCCGGTATAATCGAAGGATAAGGTGTCCTTCTGGATGCTCGGCGCGGAAGCGGTGAACAAATCGCAGTTCATCCTTAATACCTTCCCTACATCGATCTCTATTGTGTCCGCACTTGAGATTATGGCATCCCAAACCTCTTCGTTTGTATATTCAGGATGCACGCTCCAGATCAACGCAGCCAATCCCGCAATGGCAGGGGAAGAGTAAGAAGTCCCTCTACAGGTTCCGTAATTACTCCCCAACATGGTTGTCCAAATATGTTCTCCGGGCGCGTATATATCAACCGATTCCCCGTAATTGGAACCACAATCTTCATCACTCCATCTTTCATCATCCCTATTTGAACCACCTACTGACATAACATGCTTGTAGGCCGCTGGATAAAGATTTGAAGTATCCTGACTCTCATTGCCGGCAGATGCACATAAAAAACGATCCTTGCGCCAGGCATAATCTATTGCACGCCTTTCTGCAGAGCTGCCCCCTCCGGAGAAACTCATACTAATTATCTTTGCCTCCTCGTCCGCCGCGTACAGAATCGCATTTGTCGCCTGGCGTAGTTTTACATCACCCGAATCATCCATGCATCTCAAAGGCATAACCCTACACCCACCGGCTATACCGGCTATCCCTTCGTAGTTGTCTATCTCCGCCGCAACAACGCCAGCCACACGCGTACCATGACCGTAGGTATCTTGAATATCCGTGTTATTATCGATAAAGTTGTAGCCTGCAACCAGGTTATTCCTCAAGTCTACATGCGACGTATCTACACCGGAATCAATTATTGCGATTACGATATTTGAATCCCCCTTCGTTATGTTCCATGCCCAGTCTGCTCTCGTGGTATGGAGATTCCATTGATACCAATAACCCCAATCGTTAGGTATATATGGCCCTTCGAAAGTTGAATCGTGGGTGCTAAACGTCTCTTCTAGGCTCGCGGATTCCAATTCGGGCCCCACTTGAAGGATTGCGTTCGGCTCAACTTCCTCGACACCGGGCATGTTTTTAAGTAGCAAGTAAAAGCTATCCACGGAGACGCGTCCTCCGCCAGGTATTGTGACTAGATAGTAGTCTCCGAACAGCTCCAGCACCTCATCCGAGGGGTTGGGGTAGGTTATAAAGGGAGCAACTTCGATCCCATACCCCGAGGCAAACCCTTTTAGGGCCCCGAAATCCGCTGTTTTAACGATGAACTCGTTGCAGCAGGTTGCATCCTGTGCTGCGGAGAGGCTCAAGGCAAGAAGCAAGGCTAAGAGCACCGCTCATACCCTCCAAGGGGCTACTGAACGCCCACGCATTAGGCTTCCTTAGATCCCGGAGTTCATAGTACCCTGCATATAAGGTATAGTCAAGGCCTTACCACATAAGAATCCGAAGCGTTCTTACGGGGTGAGTATCTCATAGTAGTATGGCCAACTGCGACCCTCGGCCCAGGTCTTCATCGTTGCCTTGTGATCCATTGCAAGGAGTTTCGCCAAGGCCGCAAGTGTAGCATCATCCATCTTGCCCTTGGCAGTGGTGACACTGACACCGGGCGCGAGCATACCGTAGTCTACATCTGATGCAGCGGCGTCACCGAGCATCCCCTTTGCAATTCGGCCGCGTTCAGCCGCATCAGCCTCGTCCCATGCGTAGCCGAAGTAGCCAAGCAGCACCTGAGCAGAGCAAAGGAACTCCCTCTTTGCAAGCGGGTAGGTCGGGAATTCGGAGACGATCCGGCTCGCTACCGAGTCACGCTGTGCCTGGGGCCACGCCGTCGGCTTGCCGGTTGAAAGGGTGATAAGGAAGGTTACGTAATCAAGATAGGCCTCAAGGTCGCGGTCGGTGAGAGCATGAGTCTCTTTCTCGTTGAACGCAAGGACCTCCAGATGCCGATATACCGCCCGGATGAAGGCTGACTGTTCGCCTGTGGGCAGATCCTTGGATTCCTTGTAAATCTCTGAAAGGAGCCTGCGGCGCAGCTTGCCGACCTCCCATGGGGCGGGGGTGCGGTATAGCTCGTCGCGTGCGGAGGCGAATGAACCTATCCGGGCCTTGAACTCGGCTATCCACGCATCCACAAGCTGGCTGCCTTCCTCTTCAGATAGGGACTCACCGATGATAAAATGTAGCACCTCGAAGGCCAGCTCGGTATCCTCCTCTCGCAGCCAAACCCCGTCCTTTTCTGCAAGCGGCGGCGAGACCGACTCCACGTCCTCAAGGATCGTGGGAGGAAGGTTCTCGGCAGGCGAACCCTTGCGAACAAACAGCGTCCTCGCACCCATCCAGTAATCGGTGAACTGCATAACATCGCCAGCAAAGCCGAGGGCATAGCTCTGGATATCGTTGGTAAGCGCGTCCCGGAACAGAATGGACCCCTCCTCGATCCAGAAGTTTCCCACGCTTGAACCCCACATGTAGCTTCCGTCCTCTGAAAGCTTAAGGATCTCACCCGTGCGCTGGGCGATCCACTCACCGTATATCTCCTGGGCCGAGACAACAGCAACCATAAGTAACAATGAAATTGTAAGCTTACGCATCTTTCCTCCTTTCAACAGCACGTCTGCTTTCCCGAAGATGATGTGTTACGGGTGTTACGGGCTTACGCATCTTTCCTCCTTAAGGATCTTTAAATGTCAACATCCTACCCTTGTGGCGGGGTGGGAGCCGATCTTCTTTCTTGTCCGAACACTGCCAGAAGTTCTGCCTCCTTTGGACCGATGCTTAAGGTGACCTGCGGAAAGGGTATCTCGATACCGGCCTCGTCAAAGCGTTTCTTGATGTAGCGGCGTGCCATGCGGGCGGTATCCCACTGCTTGGCAGGCTGGGTCTTGATCCACAACGCCACGTCTATCGAAGAGGCGGCAAAGTCATCTATCGCCTTGATCTGGGGTGTCTCCAGCACATAGGAGCCGAAGGCCTCGTCAGCCTTGATGTCCGCCGCCGCCTTCCCCAGCGCCTCGATCACCCGCTCTATCTGGGAGTGGTAGGCCACCCCAACCTTCACAACGGCCCGGGACCACTTCATGGTCGTGTTCTCAACCATCTTGATCTCACCGTTGGGGATGGTATAAAGGTGACCGTTCACGCTCCGCAGCTGGGTTATCCTGAGGTTCAACGCCTCCACCACGCCAGAGGCGTCGCCAATACGCACGATATCACCAACGCGGAACTGGTTCTCAACTATCAAGAAGATACCGGCCAGGAAATCCTTGACCAGGCTCTGGGCGCCGAAGCCAACGGCCAGTCCTACCACACCTAGAGCGGCAAGGATAGGACCTATGGCCACCCCCAGCTGACCGAGCACGGTGATGCCCACTATCACCCAGATAACGATCCCGGCCGCTACTCGCAGGGCAGCGAGAACGGTCTTTAAGCGCTTGGTACGGGCGATGGCCTCCGGCGTCTCGACCGCCTCCGTCCTGCCCAGAGCACGCTTGATAAGGAACCCTACAAGCCAGGTGAGCAACACGCCTATTACCAGCGTTATGCCGATCTGGATTCCTGTAGAAAGCAGCCAGTCGCGGATCGCAGGCCAGGCTGTTGCAATAGATGCAAAAAAATCTTTCAAATCCACCTCCGTGTGGTTTCAGGATTAATTGCCTATGGACTCAAAACTCATAGCATCCAAAACCGTTAACTCTACCCTATACTAGAGGAGTTTGGCGGACTGTCAAGCCCTGCTTGCACCCCATACAGTTTGCTGGATAAAAACTTGACAAAAATTCGAACTTGCCTATAATCGACATATAAATATAAGAGGAGGTCTTATGCCGCAAAAAGCAACACCCCAGAACAAAAAGACCGGCAAGGGAAAGGACAAAACATCTGTCCTGTCGCCTCTTGATGCAGTCGAGATGGTGTGGGCGCTTACCGGCAAATCCTCATCTGAAGAATCAACACAGACCACCGCAATTGGGGTGGAAACCAGATTGGACAGTATACTGAAAAGTCATGACGGTCCCCAAGGTGACCAGCAAGAAAAAAGGTACCTGGCAGGTGCGAAAGCAGCTATCGAATCTACCCGTCGCAGCCTGGACATCATCCACAAAGGACGAGAACTTAACTTTGAGGAGAATGCGAAACTGCGAGAGGAGACACTGAATGCTATAAAGGAGACCCTAAGCTTCGGCACCAAAGCAAGGGACTTTCTCAAATCCCTACCCACAATGGCTATAACCACAGCTGTTGGGGACTTCGCTTTGATTGGAGTCCTTGACAATCTTTTACTCCACCGATGCTCACAATACAGAACTTTAATCATAGTGCTTTTTTCTCTATTCGCCGCCGGTGTTGGTTATCTGATCTATCTCGGGGCTCGACGAGTAGCCCGAAGAATGAAGGAAGGGTTTTACATCACGCAGGACTACGAGAGGAATCGTTATTACGAGCAGTACTTAAGAAGAAGTGTGGTCGCACTGCACTCTTTGTATTTGAGACTGGAGGCCGTCCATAAGGAGGCTTTTAACAAGGAATACCTGCCGGGTGCGAACGTTACTCTTCTTATTAAAAGTGTAATTGCTGGAGTGGGGCCTACTTTCTGTACATACATACAAAAGCATCACTGGGAAAGGAAGATAACTCCCAAACTGTGGTCTATATGCGAAACCGGAAACGAAGAGGCTAAAAAGCAGTGCCCGTTTTGGGAAGGAAAGAGGTCTTAGACCGCATGAACCAAGGCGAAGCCCAGGCTTCGCTAAAACCCAAACCGCCCGCAAGGGCAAAGGAGGAGCGCTATGAGTGGCAATGAAGAAGAACTAAAGTGCATTCCATCCGATACAGATACGGGAGGAACAGTAAGCCCAATCAATAGCCCTGATCTCAAAGATGCAAATTATCAAGTGAGTGACAAACAAGACGTTAAACTTACGATCGTTGTTGGGCACAAAAAAAAGTCAGGAACTCCTTACGTATCCCTAGATCTTAACGGAAAGAAGCCTTGCAAGAAAGATCATCCATATGTCTGGATATTCAACGACCACCCTTTACATGGAAAAGAAATCCATTGCGTAACCACTGTAACCCGCCTTCCGAATATCGACCCCTCAAATCTATTCAGCATAACCTATATCTTGGAAGGTGGACCGAATCCCCAAAAGTGGATAAATGAAATTCACGCTCAAAACAATACTGTTCGTTTTGAAGCTTGGATTACCCTTTACTCCCACTAAAGGAGGGAACAATGAAAATCAGAAGAGACTACTTTTTGAAGTCTTCAAGGACCTCGGTGGCGACAGTAATAGGGAGTATTCTTTTTTCCTTACTCCCAGTAGTTTGTTGGGCCCAACTCTCTCCGCTTGTTTTCAAACCTCCCCCCGAATCGTTGACCGTTTATCCGTCAGCCATACCTTCAGCGTTCACTCTTTTAGGGGTGAATGCTGAATCAATCAAACGTCCAGGAACTATGAACGAGTTGGTAGCTACTATTCGAACTGCTACCAATGATTTCACCGAACTTCCAAGTGATTTGGCAATTGAGATTTACCCTTACTGGATGCGTAAAGGAAGAACCATCTCTTTTGACGAATACACCGATTCCAGTATGAGTGCTTCTCTGAAGCAAACGTTCTCTTTGTCTCTAGCAACTTCCTTTGGAGAAAAGAGCACACCAGACTCATCTGCTGTCGCCGCAGCCGTTGGTGCTGATGTTTCATTCTCCCGAGGCAAAGTAGATCCTGAATTCGAAAACTATCAATCCAAACTAGAATTGTTGGATTCTCTCTTAGCCCACCATAACAGAGAATGGGGTAATACAGTCGAGAGTCTGTTGAAAGCCAATGATAGGTATATGGAATTAAACGACAGCCTCAAGAAAGTTTCCTTTGGAAGCACAGAATGGAGCAACATAAACGAGGAAATGAAAGCGATAAAGGCCGAAGTAACACAAAGATTAGAGGATAGTTTGGAAGTTGTAGAATCCGAAAGACTAGAGGAAATCGAAGGAATAGCATCTTCAATTTACCTCAGACGCATAGGGTTCAAATGGGATCTCGCTGGCGGTTTAGCTACAATTTCACCCCAAGGTGGATGGAAAGATATCGGATTCAAAGGAGGGGCATGGACGACCTTGGGATACGAATGGAAAAACTGGGGTGGAATGATAGTCGCACGCGCTCTACTAGAGCGATTCGACTCGACAGAAGTAAGCATCGATGTCGGATTCAAAGCATTTTTCGATAAGCCGAGGAAGCCCCTCTCTTTCTCAGGAGAATTACTATATCACAGGCTATTGTCGCAAGAAAGAGACGATGATCGGTTACGTGCGGTCTTAATTGCGGATTACAGGCTAGGTAATTTCGCCGTAATCTCCTTGGCAACAGGAAACGAGTTCGGCCCCGACATAGGTAAGCCAATCGCTTATTTCAAAATCCTCTTAGGGAACGATTTAAAGATCCCATTCCCTACTCTTGAATCCAAAAACGACTAGACATACCTTGTTTGTCCCCAACCGGTGATTAGCCACCGGTTGGGGATCTTCACATTGACATCCCCTCTTAAATTACTATGATAACCTGAAGGGTCGGCCGTAAGGCTGGCCCGCATCCTTGATCACCTGTATTGACAATCCACCTCTAGCCCATACACTAATGTTTAATGTCTGTCCAGTCGTCCCAAGATGAACGCATCCAAGTAGAAAGGCTAATCTAGCCAACGTGAAGAACTTCATCGAAAAGCGCAGGGACGGTCTCAAGCTTCTCACCCGTGCGTTTGGTTATCGCAACTTCAGGCTCTACTTTGGTGGGCACACGGTATCGCTTATCGGCTACTGGATGCAGCGGGTGACGTTGGGCTGGCTGGTCTACCGGATCACCAACTCACCCCTCATCCTGGGTGTGGTGGGCTTCACCACCATGATCCCCAACTTCTTCATCTCCCCCTTTGCCGGAGTACTCATCGATCGCGTAAGCCGCCACCGGGTGATACTTACCTCCCAGATCCTTGCATCCCTGCAGGCGCTTGTGCTTGCCGTGCTCACCCTTACAGACGTCATCCAGCTCTGGCACGTTATCGCCTTAAGCCTCTTTTACGGGCTTATCCGTGCCTTCGATATCCCTGCCAGGCAGGCGTTTATAGTGCAGATGGTGGAGCAGCGGGAGAACGTGGGCAACGCCATCGCCTTGAACTCGGCCATCTTCAACATCGCAAGGCTCATCGGCCCCTCCCTGGCCGGGCTGGTGGTAGCGTTCGCAGGCGAAGGGATTTGCTTTTTAACAAACTCCGCCGCCTACCTGGTCATCATCTGCTGTCTTCTACTCATGAGACTTGCGCCCATGGAGAACCGCCGGAAGGACTCCCACCCGGTGCAGGACCTCAAGGAAGGGGTCAGATACGCTTACGGCACCGGCTCGATCCGCTCCATCCTTGTCTTGATCTCGGTCATCGCCTTGATGGGCCTACCCTATCTCAATCTCATGCCGGTGGTGGCAAAGGACGTGCTCGCAGGTGACTCGCGCACCTTCGGCTATCTGATGGGAGCGGTGGGCGTGGGGGCGGTGATCGGGGCTTTAATCATCGGCACGCGAAAGAGCTTTGTTGGGCTGTGGAAGATGCTGCCCGCAGCCTCGGTGATATTCGGCGCGGCCATCGCCGCCTCCTCGTTCTCACGCAACGTCTATCTCAGCATAGGATTAATGGCCCTGGCGGGTTTTGGTCAGATGGTACAGTTCGCCTCAGCCAACACCCTAGTGCAGAACATCGTGGACGAGGACAAGCGCGGTAGGGTTATGAGCTTATATACCATGTCGCTTCTGGGGGTGCTGCCGTTCGGTAACCTCTTGATGGGCTGGCTGGCAGACCGAATAGGCGCGCCTTTGACCCTTCTTGCAGGCGGCAGTGTGGTGGTGGTTGCCGCCCTCATCTTCGCCACCAGGCTCGGCCACTTCAGGGAGATAGCCATAACCCATTCGTCCGCTACGCGGTCGCAGAACGAGCCGTAAGCTATTGACAAACCAGACTCTTAGAGTATATTTCGCGAGATATTCGCCGAGCGCAGAGCAAGTAATATCCGGAGGACAATCGTAAACCAGAGGAGGTCTGATGAAGGTTCTGATAGCCTACACCACCAGGCGCGGCTCAACCCGCGAGGTGGCAGAAAAGATCGGGGAGATTCTTAAATCCAAAGGTATGGAAGTTAATGTCTCCAATGTAGCCGAAGTCTCAGACATCTCATCCTACAACGCTGCCGTAATCGGCGCGCCCGTTATGAGATTCCGGTTCCTGCCACCGGCAAAGAAGTTCGTTAAATCAAACAAAGAGGCTTTAAGTAAGATTCCGGTTGCTTACTTCTCCCTGGGTATAACTATGAAGGAAGATACGCCAAAGCGTCGGGAAAGGATGATGAAGAAACTCAAGGTTGTCACCAGGCAGGTCGAACCGGTTGATGTAGGTCTGTTCGGCGGCAAGTATCAGGGTAGAGATTACCGCGACTGGGATAAGATCACCGCCTGGGCCGAGGGGTTGGCAGAAAAGATCAAGTGAATTGACGATAGTACGACTCGAAGGGTGTTAGGACGAAGCAATCCCAAGGCAGCATTCTCGGGCCGCCGATAAAGTGCTATGAGATTGCCACGATTCTGCTTCGCAGAATCTCGCAATGACATGGTTATTACACTCCGAAGAGCCGTAAGTAAAAACAGGTAATTGCGTTGACATCTTCCGGTCTCAAGGTTATAGTCTAACATACCGGAGGAGAAAATGAGCATGGGGATATTTACGGATAAAGAACACGAACCGACCCGTAAGGAAATAGCGCAAGCGCTCGGTCAGACAAGTTCGCTGTGGGAAGAATTGATTCAATTTATCTCCGACAACTACCAGATGGAGGGGGAGTTCATTCACTACGGCAAGAAGTACGGCTGGACCCGACGTTATCGCAAAAGCGGCAAGGCTTTAACCTCTCTTTTCCCTGCCAAGGGTTATTTCGTTGCCCAGATCGTGCTCAACCCTCCTCAGACAGAAAAGGCTCTAGGAGCGAATCTCAGCAAGTCTACCTTACAAATGATCAAAGAAGCCAAAGCCTATCACGACGGACGGTGGCTGTGGATCAAGGTGGCCTCAAAACAGACACTAAAGGACGTTAAACAGTTGCTCCTCATTAAACGCAAACCTGTAAAGAAGTAAGGAGGTGCCGTGAGCGAGAATACGTTTACAGAAAGAGTGGTTGAGGCCATCAAACGCATCCCAACAGGGATGGTAGCCGGGAAAATCACTGCCCTTAAAGCGTATCTGGTTTTCTTAACGATTGCTCTTATCTCGTGTAATCGGCTAAGTCCCTTTCAAAGGGTTGGAATTGTGAAACTACCCCTTTTCATGCCTGATTTGGTTGCCGAAATCTATTACGTTGATCATCCACTATCCGAGGAAGAAATAAAGGAATGGAGTATACGCAGAGCAGAGGAGGTGTTGGAGAAAAACGGCAGATTAAGCGCTGTATCAATCCTCGTCCTATACGACCGGAAGGCGGCCGAATATTTTTCGCGTCCGAAGAACTTTTATGCTCTTACTGAAGTCGGCGACGTTGCACCGATTTTATTCACAGACACAGTATATATTAAAAGGAAAACAGAAGGCGGTGCCTGCCTCGTCTTGTTCAATGATAATGACATTCGTTGGTCCTTCATGCAAAGGAAAGAGATTAATAATCCAGAAGAGGTAGTACAATGAGTGAGAAAACTTTTACCGAACTGGTGGTTGAGGCGATCAAGCGCATCCCCAAGGGCAAGGTGGCAACATACGGGCAGATTGCCACAAAGGCAGGCAACCCTTTTGGCGCAAGACAGGTGGTAAGGGTCCTCCACACGCTCTCCGAGAAGCACGACCTGCCCTGGCACCGGGTGATAAACTCCAGGGGAACGATTTCTTTGACAGGCGAAGGTTACGAGCTGCAGCGCAAGTTCCTAGAGGCGGAAGGCATCACCCTTGACGAGCAGGGCAAGATAGACTTCGACCGTTTCTTGTGGAAGCCATAACCTGATCGCTGTTTGAATGACGAGAACGAAAAGTTGGAGCATGCTTAGATTGCATGTATTGCTGCCATGTATCCTTTTGGTGATCGTGGTGGCTTTGATTGTAATCTTTTCAGTGAGGCGTGCGCAGGCTCCATATTTCGAAGTTTTCCTGCCGCCGGCCGATCGCGATCTTGAGGGTTGGGGCAGCATGGATAGCCAGACAGCGGCTAGGCTTCAGAGTGTACTCGACGAAGCAGTGAACAATCTCAAAATGCCTGGATTGCAGGCATATGTGCGCACTCCGGATAACAAAACCTGGTTCGGGGTAAGCGGAACGGTTGACTTCAAGAGAACGGCTTTGATGCGGAAGGATCACATCCTCGGAGTAGCCAGTGTAACCAAGATGTTTACCGCCGCTGTGGTTCTGAAGCTTGTTGATGAAGGTAAACTAGATCTGAAAGATACGCTCTCAAAGTGGTTTCCCGATTTCCCCAATGCTGAGCGGATCACCGTCCGTCAGCTGTTGAATCATACCAGCGGCATCCCGGATATCATGAGGAGTTTTCCTGTTGCAGGAAGAGCGGCAATAAATCCCCGCATGATGTGGAACCCTAAAGAACTTATCGAGGTTGTAGCCAGAAAGAAACCCCTGTTCGATCCGGGAACAGATGAATCTTATTCCAACATGAATTATATACTGCTGGGTGTGATCGTCGAACAGGTAACCGGCAAGGCTATGCACGAGCTCTATCGGGAACGGATCTTTGCACCTCTTGGGCTTGAGCACAGTTTTTTTCCTCCCCATGAACCCGCTCCCAATCGTATAACCGGTTTCGACAGGGACCTGGTTCCCCTTCCCGGGATCCATAAGCACAAACCCGACAACACCTCCTACTCAAGCCTGGTGTATACTTGCGGTGCAATGGTCTCAACCGCCGAGGACATCGGCAGGTTTACAGATTCCCTCTTTGGCGGTGCTATCTTGTCCGAGGAGACCCTTCACCAGATGACGGATTTTTGCGATCTCCGTGATCCTCGCGCACCTCTCTTGACCGGTTACGGCCTGGGGCTTTTTCGACATGAGATCGGAGGAGAGGAACTATGGGGGCATGAGGGCCAGATTTTCGGTTTTCAAGCAATTGCCCTGTATTGTCCGGACAAGAACTACACCATAGCGGTGGTCGGCAACGTTTCAGCATTTAACACAGCCGGTGTGGTTGCCGAGCTTCAGGAGATGATTGCGTCAAGGGCACCTGAGCCAGCAGGCTCCGAATAACAACCTCATCGGCCCCTACTGATTTTCTACTCCGATCCTTTCTGCGAAGCAGAAAGGGAGGATTTTTAACCTTGACATTTACTGCGTCGAGGGTATAGTTTGCTGGGATGTAGAACAACCGATAGGAGAGATCCACGAGATGAATTCACAACCGATGATGAGAGACCACCTCACCGGTGCCTACTCCCGAGAGGAATTCAAGGTAAGGCTTAAAGGGGAGGTGAAGCGCGCCGCGAAGGAAGCCAGGTCCCTCTCCCTTCTCTTTATGGATATAGACCATTTCAAGAGCATAAACGACGGCTTCGGCCACTCGCGGGGCGACGAGGTGCTGGCCGAGTTTGCAGAGCGCGCGCGATCCACCATAAGGGACAGTGACATCCTCTTCCGCTACGGAGGGGACGAGTTCTTGCTTATCTCACCCGCTACCTCCAAGGATCAGGCGCTTACCCTTGCGGACAGGCTTCTGGAGGTAACCGGTTCTGAGCCCTTCAAGGGCAACCCGCCGCTGTCAATCTCGGTGAGCATCGGGGTGGTCAGTCTTCCCGAAGACGGCCGCAGCGCCGATGAGCTCTTCGGGGAGGCCGATCTCAGACTCTATGAGGCCAAGCGCGCTGGACGCGGACAGGTGGTGGCGCAGAGCCCGGCAAGGGGTATCCATCTGCCCTTTGATGAAGCCTCCAGCCTGGTTGAACGGGACGAGGCGCTGCAGCAGGTGCAGGATTTTCTCAAGCAGCTGGAAGAGAAGAAGAGAGGGGTGCTTGCGGTTACCGGACCCCGGGGTTCGGGAAGATCAAGATTTCTTGCCGAGATTGCAATGGCTGCAGGTCTGCAGGCCTACGAGGTTATCCGGCTCGAGGGCAATCCGGCCACCAAGCTGAGGCCGGGATTTGCACTTGCCCAAGCGCTGCAGGCATTCGAAGAGAGCCCCTTGACGTCGTTAGCCAAAGAAAAACTGACGCAGGCCTTAGAGGATTTCTTAAGTAAGAAGAGGACAACCAGACTTCTCTTCGCGATCGACAACATTGCTGAGCTTGATGGAGCAACCCTACAGCTTCTGCGTGGATTCCTCGCCTCAAGCGAAGTACCAATCGTCGCTTTCTCCTACACCGTGGAGGCGGAGAGCTCCCGCAGACTGTTTATTCAGACCCATCTCTGGGAGACGTTGGAGCTTGAGCCTTTATCCCAGAAGGGAGTTCAAGTATGGCTGCGCAGCCCCCTGGGTTGGGAACCGCCATCTGAGTTCATCCGCTGGCTTCACAGCCAGACAAGGGGCCTTCCCGCCTTCCTCCGCAAGGGGCTTACCTATCTCATAAACCGGGGTGTATTAAAGAGGGAAGACAATAAATGGCTGCTTAGAGAGGACTTCTCCGAGACCCCTCTTGCAGAGAAGGTCGGGGTTAAGAGGGAATATGTAGAACATAACCTTCCCCTCGCTCTCACCAACTTTGTGGGACGCGAGGAAGAGATAGAGGAGGCAAAGAGACTCTTGGAGGAGAATCGTCTGGTAACTGTCCTGGGTCCGGGTGGGATCGGCAAGACGCGCCTCGCTGTCCAGTCGGCTGCCGAGATCCTGGATCGTTTCCCGGACGGGGTGCGCTTCGTTGCGCTTGCCTCACTGGGGTCCGTAGACCTTCTTATTCCGGCTATAGCCGACTCATTTGAGTTCTCATTCTACGGCAGCCAGGAGCCTAAGAGCCAGCTTTTTGCCTTTCTCGGGGAGAAGGAGACGCTCATCCTACTCGACAGCTTCGAGCACCTGGTTGAGGATGCAGGGTTCCTTTCCGAGATCCTCAAAGAGGCTCCCAAGCTCAGGTTGCTGGTTACCTCACGGGAGAGGCTCGCCCTTCAAGGGGAAGCCATACTGGAGCTCGCTGGGATGGACTTTCCTCAGGAAGCCGCCGTCACAGATATCGAAGCCTACAGCGCAGTGCAGCTTTTTACCGAAAGCGCACGACGCCTCGATCCAGGACTGGTGATAGGCGGAAAGGATAAGCCCTTCGTAGCGCGCATCTCGAGGCTTGTGGAGGGGGTTCCTTTAGGTATAGAGCTTGCCTCCTCATGGGTGCGCGCACTCTCCCTGGCCGAGATTGCCGAGGAGATCGAGCGAGGCTACGATTTCCTGGCCACCCCCCTTCGCGACGTTCCTGAAAGGCACCGAAGCCTGAAGCTCGTTTTCGACTACTCATGGAAGCTCCTGAACGAGAAGGAGAAAGATGCGTTCCGCAGGCTCTCGGTATTCAGAGCTGGTTTCTCCCGCCAAGCGGCAGAGCGGATTGCAGGTGCCTCGCTGCCCCTGCTCTCGCTTCTGATAGACAAGTCGCTCATTACAAAAGACGTCTCCGGCCGCTACCAGATGCTGGAGGTCTTAAGGCGATACTCCGAGGAGAAGCTGGCAGAGGATACCGAGGAGCACGGGAAGACAAAAGACCTCCACGCCGCCTACCAGGGACAGGCACTGGATCAAAGGGAGCCCGAGCTTACCGGCGCGAGGCAGAAGGAGGCCCTGGAGGAGATCAGAGCCGAGATCGAGAACATCCGTGCGGGATTCCGCTGGGCGGTGGGGAAAAAGGACCTCGTGACGATCGCCAAGTATCTTGAGAGCCTCTCTTTGTTCTACGAACACCAAGGGCGTTTCGCGGAAGGCAAGGATCTCTTTTCCTGGGCGGCGGCAGAGATCGAGGGAAGCGAAGGTCTGGTGCCTGCAAAGGTCGGAGCCTTCGAAGCAGCGTTCACCTATCGACTGGGAGACTACCAGGAGGGCAAGTCGCTTCTTGAAAGAACTCTTCCTGTCTTCTGTAAGCTCGATGCAAAAAAGGAGATCATCTTTGTTCTTAGCGCCCTGGGAACCATCTGTCACCGTCTTGGCGAGTACGATAAATCACGCGAGTTTATTGCCGAAAGCCTTGTCCTGAGCCGCGAGATCGACGACGAGGTTAAGATAGGCAATGCCCTCTCAGGCCTGGCCAGTATTGCCATAAATCAGGGGGAGTATGAAGAAGCAAGGGCAAAGAGTGAAGAGAGTCTTGCGGTGCACAGAAAGATGAGCAATTACCGAGGTCTGGCAAGGACCCTCAACAACATGGGAAACGCCCTTCTGGCGATGGGAGCCTATGACGAGGCGAACCGCTGCTATGCCGAAAGCCTTGCCATTTACAAAGAGCTGGGGCACCGCTGGGGGATGGATATCGTTCTTGGAAACATGAGCGAGGCCGCGCTCTACAAGAAGGAGTACGAAAGAGCGCGAGGGCTCCTTTCAGAAGCGCTTGATATCTCCAGGGAAGTCGGCGACCGGGAAGGTATGGTCTTCTGCTTGAACCACATGGGCGATGTGGCCTTTGCTCTGGGAGCCTGGGGGGAAGCAAGAAGGTTCCATCAGGAGGGTCTGGAAATTTCTAAGGGAATGGACAATCCATGGGGGAAATCTTTCTCCCTGAAGGGCCTGGGCAAGGTTGCCTGCGCTCTTGGCAAATATGAAGAAGCGGGCAGCTACTTCCGGGATGCCTTAGAGTTAGCAACCAAAATAAAACGCGTGATGGCAGAAGCAGACATTTTAGTTGAAACAGCACAACTGCTTGCCCAAAAGGATGAACCCCATAGGGCGCTGGAACTTCTCGCGGTGGTGATTGAGAACCCTGGCGCAGAAAAAGACACCAGGGATAAAGCAGATAACCTGCTTGCCGAGCTTAAATCCAAGCTATCACCCGAGGAATTCGAAGCGATGCTAAAGAAGGGGAAAGCCAGGAAGTTTGAGGAGGTGGTTGCGGAGATACTTAACACCTCCGGCGATGCGCCCCTTCGCCGTGAAAACCGAAATAAAAAATAGAGGGCGCTACTGCGTTCATTGATTTTTCCCTGCGATCTTTTCGCCGTGGGCGAAAAGGAGCGTTAACTAGTGTGTAGTGCGAACCTTCAGGTTCGCTAGCGAGGCTAAAGCCTCGCACTACATGTTATTCGAGGTCTCCTCGTCGTCCCGCAAGGACGGTGTGGTGGTAAAAATCCTCCCCCTTGATGGGGGAGGATTAAAGAGGAGGTGAGCCCAATCACCCTCCCCCTACCCCCTCCACTCAAGGGAGGGGGTAGAGATGTCGTTGTTAGATAACGCCGAGGAGAGAATCATTGACAGCTTGTTCGTTTTGCATAGTATAAGCCGATCAAAGGAGGTAGAGAGCATGAAGTCCAAATCCAAGATCACCTGGAAGTCCAAGAAATCCTGGCGGGATAAGATGGAAAACCCGGCTGAGCCGAAGGTGGTTGATGTCCCGCCGAAGATGCAGCCCAGGTTCGGGCAGGGCAAGATGATCATTGCCACACCCATGATAATCGACGGGATCGTACGCAAGATACCGAAAGGCAAGCTGGCAACGGTATCTGCGATCATGGACAGGCTGTGTGAGGATTTCGGCACGGACTCAGCCTGCCCGATGACCACCGGCATCTTCCTGAATATAGTGGCTAAAGCCGCAGAGGAGGATCGGGCAGCTGGCCGCAAGCGGATCGCCCCCTACTGGCGGGTGCTTAAATCCAAGGGTGAACTCAATCCCAAGTTCCCGGGCGGGATGGAAACCTACGCGGAGAAGCTTGAAGCCGAGGGTCACACCGTCGAAAAAATCCGCAAGACCTGGAAGGTTCGAGACTTCGAGAAGCGTCTGGCCAAGCTTTAGAGGATCCTTTTTGGCTTCCGTAGCAAGGAGGAGGAAAAGGTGAAAAGGGCTATCTTAGCGATCTTAGCAACGGCGTTGATCGCCAGTTGCCGTGCAAGCTCAAAGGAGCAACTCATGACTGGAGAGATTGAGACGGTAGGTATCGAGGGCCTCAAGATAACCGTCGTCTACGACAACCGGTTATGGAAGGAGGGTCTTGAGCCTGACTGGGGGTTTGCCTGTTTGATCGAAGGATTGGATAAAACGATCCTCTTCGATACAGGCGGCGACGGCGAGATACTTATGTCCAATATGAATAAGCTGGAGATCGATCCCAAGCAAGTGGACATGGTTGTGCTTTCCCACGGGCACGGGGACCATGTAGGTGGTCTGGCAAGCTTCCTTTCCGCAAACCCCAACGTTACTGTTTACGTTCTGAGGTCTTTCCCTCCGAGTATCAAGAACGAGGCAAAAGGACACGGTGCAGAGGTCGTTGAAGTAGCTGGACCGGCTAAGATCTCTGAGCACGCCCTCTCCACCGGCGAGATGGGAACCATGATAAAGGAACAGTCCCTTGCAATCCCCACGGATAAAGGTTTGATAGTGATCACCGGCTGCGCCCATCCCGGGGTGGTAAATATAGTAAAGAAGGCAAAGGAGCTTACAGGTGAGGAGGTGTTGCTGGTGATGGGCGGGTTTCATCTCCTGGGACACAGTGATGCGCAAATCAAAAGGATTATCTCGGAGTTCAGTGAACTGGGTGTGCGATACGCCGGACCCTGCCACTGCTCAGGCGACCGAGCGATAGAGCTGTTTGCACAGCACTACAAGAATAGATTCTTAAGGCTGGGCGCGGGCCGGACTGTTGATCTGTCAAGCCTTGAGCAGACAGATTCATCGAACACAGCGCCAGCGCAAGGGGAATCTGAAACGTTATTACGATGATAAGATGCAATCCAAGGATTTAGAAGTCCCACCGTGCATCCCGTACCGAAGCTATCCTGCCTCCAAGACAGTGCCAGCCCCCATGCCGGGAGGAGAGGAAGGGTTACCCGCTGGGCGTATGGTGGGTGAGCATGAAGAGTTCTTCCTCAGGGTCGGTAAGCATCTGGCGTGCCAACCGTTCCGCACCGTCCCAGTCGTGGGCGGTAGCTATCCGTGCCTTGGCATCGTCACTCAGAGAGATTTCGAGAGACCTGGAACCATCCCTTAACTCAAAGCGGACACGCGGCTCGCCCTCGTCGGATACGGTGATGTTGCCCTTGCCAAGGGTGCAGCACGAGCCGAGCTGAATACCGTCGGTAAAGCAGGAAATCGGGGGCTTAAATCCGGTCATGGTATGGGCACGCTTGCAGAACGGGTCTTCACCCAGAATACGATTAGCAATAACCCCAGCCCGGTAGCCAAGCACCAGATAAGGCCCGATGTGTCCGTGAAAGCGAGCAAGGAACGCAAGCGTCTCCTCGTGCGAGAGTTCTTTATGCATCCCCGATTCTAAGCGAGCGGGCTTTCTAGTCAAGGATTATAAAACGGCAACGCGGAGTTGCCGCTACGCCGAGATTATAGCCTACAGCCGGGAGAAGATGAAATAATCACCCCACGCCGTTGCTTCACAACGCCGCTGGGACCCCGATAAGATATAACTCAAGAGATGTGGAAGTTAGCCCCCTCGTAAATCCCACACCAAAAATAGGCTACATTGGCTTACTCCTTAAGATAGTGCAAGCTCCATGTTGGGAGGATATTAAGGGTTACCTGTTGCAGCTACGGCGTGGTTAACTATAAAGAGTTCTTCCTCAGGGTCGGTAAGCATATGGCGGCCCAGCCGATCGGCTTCGTCCCAGCCGTTAGCAGAAGCTATTCGCGCCTTGGCTTCATCGGTCAGGCAGACCTCGATGCCTTTGGAGCCGTCAGCGAGCTCGAAACGGACACGCGGCTCGCCCTCGTCGGATACGGTGATGTTGCCCTTGCCCAGGGTATAGCCCAAACCAACCTATCACCACGGTTCGGCAATCACCTCACAGTGGGGTAGGGCTTTGCGGAGGCTTTCAATCCCTTTCTTTGATACCCGTGTGTCATACAATCGAACCATACGCAAATTTTTGCAACGCTTTAGATGACGCAGGCCGGCGTCGGTGATGCGGCGGCAGTTGCGCAGATCGAGCCCATGCAGGTTTCTGAATTCAGACAGGATGACCAAACCCTGGTCAGTAATCTGAGTACTCCTAAGCCATATCCAGCGAAGGTGCTTCATACCCTTTAGGTTGTCAAGGGCCGCATCGCTGACGCGGTTGCCGGAAAGGTCAATCCATATCATCTTTCCAAGCCCTTTAATGTGTACAAACGCGTTATCGGTTAGAAAGTTGTTGGAGATATCCAGCCAGCGCAATTCGGACAGACCGGAAAGATGGCGAAGACCCGAATCGGTTATCTGGGTTTCGGACAATAAGAGCCAGCGCAGATTCAGGAATCCTTTAATGATCGCAAGTCCCGAATCGGTCACCGTGGTATGTGACAGCCCCAGGGCCTTAAGCCCGGTAAGCGGGGCAAGCTTTGCCAGGCCGGTATAGGTAACATAAGTGTTATCCAGGTAAAGAACCTTGAGATTGGGCAGAGCCGCCAAATGCTCCAGATAATCGTCACATATATTGTTTCGCAAGGATAAGAACCTGAGACTCTCGACATCCCTGAGGTGGATAAGCCCTGCACTGGATATCCTGGTGTCATCCAGGGAAAGCACCTTGAGCCGGGGAAGATTCTTAAGGTGAACAAGACCCTCATTGGTTACCTCGATAGTCCGGGAAAAGGGAACCGATGGAGTAGGCGGACAGGAAAGGGAGATGAGCCCTAGATCAGGAAATTCACTGAGCTCTTTAAGGGTCCGATCACTTAGACCTATGGAGTGCATTACCACCGCGTTAAGGTTTGGGAACCGATCAAGGCCTCTGGTCGATGAGGAGTTGGTGGTGACAGTGCGGATGGCGGAAGGGTCGGGAATGTTGTAAGAAGAGGCTTTGTTCAGATCCACGCCCACAGGCTCGCCGTTAAGGTAAAGGACCCCGTTCTCGGTGCGCCAGGTGATCTGACTCTCCCCCTGCCAAAGATACCAGAACTGGAAATTCTCTCCCAACGGGATGTAAACCTCCTCAGGCTCCCACGCCCCGGCATCCATCTCGTAGTAGTGTTCGGTGCCGAATATCTCGATAACCTGGGGCCTCTCCTTCAGCCCTTTAATACCCCTGATCACGGCACAGGAGCAAAGACCTAAAGCAATTAAAGCAAAGGCTAAGAAAGATTTAATATTCATTTAACCTCCAAGTTTCATCAATCGTGAAGTAAATCCCCCCTCTTCTCTAATCCTCAATGCGAACAGACATTCGGAAAGGTTCTCGCACCCTCCTCAGAGACCTCGTATGACCTTCCGGTAATCTTCCATAAAGCGTTAGCCGCGGCATGGCGAACTTCCAGATATTCGTCGGCCAGCAATCTTTCAAGATAAGGAACCGCACGTGGATCTCCCAATTCGCCCAGGGCTCCGGCAGCCGCAATCCTCATGCCCGGCTTACGATGGGATAGTGTGCTTATGCTTATGAGAGGCTGAAACGCCCGCCCGTCCCCCAGCCTTCCCAATGCCCGTATAGCACTTTCCTGGACAATAGAACTGTCATCATACATGGCGCGGCGCAGCGGTTTAAATGCCCGCGCGTCACCGGTTACGCCCAGGAAGTAGGCCGCAGATGCGCGGACATGGGCCGAATCATCATCAAGCGCCTCAACGAGAGCGGGCAACACCCGGTCGTCTCGGATAACGCCCAGCGAGAAAACCGCCGCACCCCTGACTTGGCAAGATTCGTCGTCCAGCGCCTTGATCAACGCATCCACCGCACGGCGGTCATCCACATCGTCCAGAGCCGAAGCTGCATACTGCCTTATAAACACATCTTCATCGTCGAGGGCTTCGATCAGCCTTTCTATCGCGGCGCTGTCCCCGATGTTGGCCAGGGCCTGGGTGGCCGTGTAATGGTGGTGGGAGCCGGTGTCGTCCAGCATCGAGATAAGCGCCTTGACCGCCTCATCTCCTCCGATCCGACCCAGCGCACTCGTGGCTAAATCACTCACCGTGAAATCCTCGTTGGCGAGCGCATCGATGAGGGAGGGAACCAGCCGGGGGTCGGCGGTCTCCATCATGAGATCGATAATCACCCGATACCTTGCGCGTCGTCGATCATGTGGAGTACGGTAGACGGCTTCACTCATGGGATCGACAATCACCGGGGGACTCTGCGTAAAGGATTCAGATGCGACAGCGGCGTAAGCCCGGATAAGTGGCTGGGCCGCAGTGGAATCGGGTTTCCACCACCGACTCCATTTGATAAGGAGATCACACGCGGCCTTTCGTATGCAGTAATCGGCATCTGCCAGCTTCTCTATCAGTCCCACCCCCACTCGATCCACGTAGGCTTCCTTGCCGGAGAGAAGATCGAATCTCTTATGCTCATAGATCAATCGGAACACTTCACCGTACATCCTGCCCAGAGCCTGGATAGCTCTCCTGCGAACCTCGGTGGATTGGTGTTCCAGAGCGCCTAACAGGTCATCAATTGCCTTAACCTCAAGATCACTTAACTCCTCCATAGAGGTGATGGAAACCCTGACATCCTTGTCGTCCAGTGCCTTGATGAGCGCTGAAACGGCCTCTTCATTCCCGATCTCTCCCAGCTTCTTGACCGCTTGCATGCGCTTCTCAGGGTTGGGTGAATGGCGAACCTGCCACAGAGCACGCGACTCCACGTTACAGCCGGCAAGAAGCAGGAGAGTCATCATAAAAAGGATAATTGAGAGCAAGTTCTTAGATTTATTCATAATCCACCCTATTAAACTATTTTATCGACGAGTATACAGGTTGTCAAGTTAATTCTCTCCTGTTGCCTCACATAAAAATCCACTTGAGATGATTACCTGTTGCCTCACCTAAATTCTACCTGAAAGTAAGGTTTTGTCCATCTCAGGTTTCCTTATACCTCGTCTGCGGGAAGAGTATGTAAATAGTTCTTGTTGATAACGTGTTATTTCTCTTTTCAACTCCGCTGGATTCAATGCCTCATACCGTCTGTTTAGAAACTCCTTCAGCTCTGGAGAAACTTCTGTGTACTCAAGGAGCCTGCGATAAGGTGTCTTGGCCTCGTCGTAACGTTTACTTACCTTACTTCCTATCCTGCTCTTCTCGGCGAGCTTCATCATGGGCTGGAAGTAGTTTACGTATAATCTAAGAGACTCGTACAACCGGTTCAGCATACTCACTTCCCGCTCCCCGCTGTAACGACCGTAACCTACGGCTCTTCTCACTACGTTACCGTTCTTCTGCTCTACGCAGAAGTTATCATTCTTCTTGTAACGCCTTTTATGCTCCTTTTGTTCCTGCGGAACAAAAGATCGCAGGAAGCACAACTCACAGGTTGGTCTTACCTGTTTTCCGTTGCGGATTTTTTGGCCTTGGGCAAAAAGTAACATTAACTTGTTCTTTACTGCACGAACCTCTGTCCAGCCGCTGAAGGGATCGGTCATAACCAGGCTGCAGGCGTATTCGCCTCTGGTGATACCTCCGTTATGCTCTACCAGATCCACCTGAACCTGACCAGGCTTGCTCCTGTCCCACTGTGAGAACGTCTTTACCGGTATCCGATTCAGTAGTGAGGTTCCAGGCTTCGATCTGGGCTTTAGTTTATACTTCGCCTTCTCCGATGCCAGAAGCCGGTCTATAGTAGCAGCGCTTATCCTAACCAGCTTATCCCTGGTCTCGCCATCCACCGTTAACTCACCGTATGATATAAGAATAGGCAATATCTCTTTAAGATAGGGAGCCAGGCGCTTGCCGCAGATACAGTCGCATACTATCCAGACCTTACGCAGTGCCTTAAACACCTTGCGGTCGTAGATAAGGGGCCTCGACCTGGTGCGCTTTGGGGGCCTGCGCTTCTCCCAGGTCATTAAAACCCACGAGGCATGGTGTCTCGTGTAGCCAGTCAAAGCCACAAACTCGTCCAGTATCCTCGTCTTCTCCTTCTTAGGAGCTTTCTGGTAGCGCTTGAAAGTCTCTTTAGTCACGGCTTTCCTCGCTTGCAATGTCAATGCCATATGACCGCCTCCTATAATTGTTGCTCTTGGAAACGATCATATACAGATCTTCGTTCATGTGGATTCTTACGTGAGGCAACCACTCAACTTCAGGTGGATTTTTGATGAGGCAATGCGTCCTCTTGACAGACCCGCTTTCTGGCCTATACTTTTCTTGAAAGATGCGGATGTAGCTCAGTTGGTAGAGCACAGGCTTCCCAAGCCTGTGGTCGCGGGTTCAAGTCCCGTCGTCCGCTTGAAGTGTCTAATACTGGAGGCTGAATGGCTCAGTTTGTGTTAGCATTCTTATTGATCGGCGGTGTTGAGTTGGAGGTGGATTGGAGCGAACTCTCGGTTCACTTCTATGGACCGGTTAATCTCGCCAGCGACACGTTCTATAAGGGGGAGCTCGAGGCAAGCCTCGATTCAATGCTTGCGACTATACCCCTATACGGGGAGTTGAGTCTAGGGGATGCGGTGGCTCGCTCACGAGATGCTCAGAATTATTTCCAAACCGCGCTCTCATATCCACAAGTCGTTTCTACTCGCTACTCCACCGCAGGAGAGGTCCAGAACGAGTATGTAATAAGCCTGGTTGGTCCCTTCCTCGAAGAACTCATCCCGCGTCCCATGCAACCTTCTACTTTGCATGAGCAAGAACCGGATGCCTCAACCGGCCCAGAACAGAACAACCTGAGCTCCATACCCAGCACCGGCTTCATTATCGACGCGCGAGGCACAGGTTTCCGACCGGGTATCTTTCCGCGACTCCTTGATCCACAGGGTAACGTAATCCTTGATGCGGGCAACGTGGATAGAGATGTTTTGTTGGAACGCGGCTATGTGCATTATGCATACTCACCGCGGGCCGCGCTCCAAACCCGGGAGCTTGGACTCAACCCCTTGAGGTTGATAGCCGAACGTGCCGCAGGGCGTGATCGCTGTGACATCGTCCTTTCCGCTGCGGACGCAGAACGTATCCTGGATTCGCCGCTTAACCTGCGTTTGCTTTGCGAGTGCATGGTGACCATCATCATCGACCGGCAATAGAACGCCGAGCGCTGGGGAAAAATAGTATGGGAAAGGAAGGATGGGGATTTGCCAAAGGCAAGGACCCTTAATCCGAGGTTGCGTTCCTGAACGGAACAGAGACAGACTTATTATCTAGTTCTCTTCCCTCGCTAAGAGCATTCAGGGTTAAAGCTCAGGGGTTCTCGTTTGTTTCGTCAGACTTTGTTTTAGGTCTCTCAGCCCCTCGTTCTTGTGGACGTTAACCAACGTTACCATCTTCGAACCAGAAAATATATTACTTCGGCTTGACCCCCTCCGGGATTTTGGCTATACTTAGACGATGGATAGGTCTAAGTTGAGTGAGAGCAGGGTAGTAGGCAAGATTTTAGTGGAACTCAGTCCATCGAGAACCCAGATGGGGCTGCAAAGGTTAAAGATGAGAAACGGTATCTCAATTGACCTGGAAGATTGGTTCTGTGTTTATAACCTAAGGGATGTGGTCAGACGGGAAGATTGGGACATCCAGGAGCTGCGTATAGATCAAAGTACCAGGCTTATATTGAAACTCCTCTCCATACATAACACCAAAGCCACGTTTTTCGTTCTGGGGTGGATCGCCGAGCAGGTTCCAGGTCTCGTAAGGGAGATCGAAGAGGAAGGATTCCATCCTGATTACGGGAGGGTCTCTCCCTTCAGGAAGATCTCTGTGACAGGGAAGCGGAAACCATGATTGGCATCGGATCGTTTGATTACGTCAAAGAGCCATTGCCTATCCTTAAGAAGATGCGAGAGTCTGCCACCAGCAAGGTGATCATAAGCTTTCCCAGAGCCTGGACATGGAGGGTCCCTCTGCGCAGGGTCAGGCTTTACTGTGTTGCCGCCTTCACCACCCCGAGCTTTTAGGAGTTAAGACAATGACTGTCCTGTTCCTATGCGCCGCTTTCCTTTTGCTTTACTCCTTCTTTGGGTATCCCTTGATTCTTCTTTCCATGGCCGCGGCCCGAGGACGCAGGAAAAGGAGTTGTACCTATAAAGAGCTACCCAGTGTTATGTTTGTATTTGCCTGCTGCTGGGAGGGTAAGAGGCTGGAGGAGAAGATCAAGAACTGTCTTGCCTTGGATTATCCGAGTGAGAAGCTTGATGTGGTGGCGGTTTCAGACGCAGCCACCCCTGAGACACTTGAGATTCTCAGGCGTGCCGAGCGTGAAGGAATCCTTCGGGTATTGGAGAATCCCCGCCGTTCGGGCAAGAGTGCGGGCCTTGCAAGGGCACTTGCACAATGCGAAGCGGACATCTTCGTGGTAACGGACGCAGACGCACTCCTTGAACCGCACCATCTCAATGAGCTTGTCGCTCCGTTTGCCGATCCCAAGGTGGGTGCCACTACCGGCACCATCCACTACGTGAACGTAGGTGAGTCGGGTATCAGCCGTAACGAAGGGATTTACTGGCGCTTCGAGATGCTTACCCGGAAGGCAGAGAGTCTTCTGGGACGATTGATTGGGGTGATCGGAGCGATCTATGCCGTCCGTCCTGCGCTCTTTAATGTAGAAGATCCTCGGCTGGACGCCGACTTCCTCGCTCCGCTTCAGGTTCTGGAACAGGGGAAAAAGGTGTTGCTACTCGACAGGGTTTCGGCAAGGGATTTCTCGCCCGCTACCACCACCTCGCTTTTTGCTCGTCGGGTAAGGACAATCACCCTGGCGCTCTGGAGTCTGGCTCGCAACGGCCGTTACCTTAATCCCTTCCGCTTCCCCGTACTTTCATGGCAGACATGGTCACATAAGATTTTGCGCTGGCTCCTGCCGGTGTTCATGATACTCATCTTTATTAGCAACGCCTTCCTTGTGACCACCTCGCTTTTCTGGCAGATACTCTTCGGCTGCCAGGTCCTGTTCTATCTGGCAGGTGCCCTTGGGGCGTGGGTTTCCAAACGCAAGCTTAATGTACCATTGGTTAGCTCCATCTGGTACTTCATCCTTTCCGCATGGGCCTCGATAGTAGCTTTCTTTAACCTGTTGAGGGGCAAGGACTACTCGGTGTGGACCGAGACAGCTAGACGTTGAGTTGTCCTCACAGACTTCGGAGTGGATATCTTGAAATAATCAAGCGGCGATGCCTTTATTAAACAACTGATTCCATCAATACTGAGGGTGTTGAATTGGGATTCATGCGAGTCCGGCTTCCGTCGTTCGATGGCTTGACTGGGGGTGATACTCCTTCCTCAAAATATCTCTCTTGGGTGGCCTCGTGCCGAAAGGGATCCGGAGGGCAATCGAAAGAAGACCCTATGGCTGCCAGGTATGTTCTATCTCCAAGATCTCGGAGGGGTAGCTCATCACAGAATCCACGAAGTAGATTATCCGATAGGAGCGTGTCTTATCGTCGCGGTCGCAATAGAAGGTATACCTTGCCGAGTCCAACCGAACCGGGTGCACTCCAAGATCGCCTCCGGTCGGGTCCCACTCGTGGCCCGCGCCATCCAGGTTTTCCTCGTAGGTGGTGAAATCGTGGATGGCAGGGGAGTAATATAGAAGGTAGTAGAGGCTGTCGTGTTCAGAAGGCTCTGCCCAGAGAAGGGTGACGGTGTCTTCGAATAAAGGCATATGTCTAAGGCTTTCCGGGGGTTGGGGGCGAGGGTCGGCAAGACCAGCCTGGGGAGTGACCGTTAACGTGTCCGAGTAGCCTTCAGCCTCAGGGTCATCGAAGACCGCAAAGATCGCGTGCACTAGATAGCGGTAGCTTTTACCGTTCGTAACCGAAGAATCGGTCCAGCACCAGGTGACGCGCAGGGGATTTATTGGGCATAACTCGGCTACCTCGATAAATTTTCCCTCGCCTTCGGCACGAAGCAGCGTGAAGTAGCCGTATCGGCCGCCCTGATCAAGTAGGGTTTCCTCGGTGAGCCAGAACTGGACCGTGACCCTCCCGTCGCCTTCCAGCGCCTTGATCCACTTGATCCAAAGGAAGGGCTGGATCTGTGCCGGAGGCGTGCAGGAGATTGCCGCAATCAGCACAATCATTGCGACACTTGCTTGAAGAAGAGATTTCCGTCCCATAACCCCTAGAATACTCCTCGAGGAGGATACGTCAACCTACGTACTGGCAGATGAGCGCGTTTTTTGAGGCGAAATTCCAGTTAGATTAACCCTTCTTACCTCTTGACAAGTTGGGAAAGAAACCTATACTCAAGTAAAAAGGGATGCACGAAGGAGTCGAATTGTCTCCCCGTGTAACCTTTTGGAGCAGGTTAATGTCGGGCTTTCTAGGGTGGCCCGGAAAAATGGACGGGTATTATGATTGCATGCCAAAGTGTAAACTCACACGAAAGAAAAGGAGGTGCTTCAATCTCCACCAATCGGAGTATTCCGACCCCAGTTAACATAGAGTATGTTGAGCAAACCATCCAGCTTAAGCTAGGAGGTTCAACATGAGAATAAAAGTAAGGGGCGTTTTTCTCGTCCTGGTGTTACTTCTTATTCCCTGTTTTTTGATGGCCGGTATCATGGGGAAGATCACCGGGCGGGTAAGAGACGCCGAAACAGGGGAACCACTTCCCATTGTGAACGTGACCGTGCAACAAGATGGGGAACCTGTCACTGGTGCTGCGACCGGGACGGATGGAACCTACGTGATCTCTAACCTTCGTGCCGGCACATACGCCCTTGAGTTCTCGATGATTGGCTACCAGACCGTCCTGGTAAAAAACGTCAAGGTTACGGCCGACCAGGTTACCAAACAGGACGCAAGGCTAAAGCCCGGCGCCATCGGGATGCCTGAGCAGATTATTACGGCCGAGCGGGAACTTCTCACCACGGAACCACCTCCCATAGAGCACGAGGAGATCGCACGTAGGCCGGTGGATAACTACGAGGACGTCGTAAGGCTTGTTGCCGGAGCCACCGAGACTGCGAGTGGATACTCGGCTGGTCTGCACATCCAGGGCGGTCGAGCCAACGAGGTAGTCTACGTGGTTGACGGTATCAACGCCAACGATCCTGTTACAGGTCAATCGGGCGTCTACATCGACAACACCGCCATCCAGGAGATTACCATCAACACCGGCACCTTTAATGCCGAGTACGGCGATGCCATGTCGGCGGTGATCAACATCGTCACCCGCGAAGGTAGCCAGAGATTCGAGGGCACGGTGGAGTATGAGACCGACGCCCACCTGAGGTTGAGCAAAGACCCGATCAAGGCTCCTAACGAGGATATGTGGCACAACAAGGGGTCCTTGTCCCTTGGTGGACCCTTGGGTCTGCCGCGCTCCTCTTTCTTCATCTCTGGGAACATCCTGGAGCATGAAGATAGGCTTCCGTTCAACGATCAGCACCGCAAGAACGGGACGCTTAAGCTTGCCTGGCGTCCGTTCACGGGCGGGGCGAAGTTCACCCTCTCAGGCAACTACTCGAACACCTGGCGTCATGGCTATAGCCATGTTTACTCGAAGGGCATCTGGTTACAGAAGGGACCCATGGTTAACCAGGACAACTACCAGTTGAATCTCAAGGTCAACCAGCGCATTGACAAGATAGCCTACACTGTCAACGTGGGTACATTCAACACCCACACCAAGACTTCTTACATGGATGGCGCAGGCTACAACGAGTTCCGCATGATCGGTCGTCAGCTGATGGCCTGGGTTACCTGGGCCTACGGTCAGAAATGGTGGGAATGGGATACCACTCAAACCGACACCATCATTAACAGCGTCGGCGATACCACCTTTGTAGACTCGGTATTGGTATTCAGAAGGCTCTACAACGCCGATTCTATGAGCTTCTATTTCCCTTCCGACACCCTGATACTCGTATGGGATGATGAGGAGGAAGATTTCCGGGAGGTCTTCTTCCCCGACATCCGGAAGCGCTACTCAGGCATCACTTCTGACCCTGACTCAGCGGTCTGGTTCTACCACAACGAATACATCCAACAAAGCGGTTACCTTATAGATAAGGACGATGCCTTCCGGTGGGTAGGCTGGAAAGAGCAGCTTGAGGCACTCAACTGGCGCTGGTACGAGGTCAACGAGTGGCGACCCACGCTTGATGAAAACGGGGATACAGTAGGCGTGCACTACCACCCCTTTGACTTTGACCTATACAAACAGTACTACGATAAGTACCGTGACTGGCGAGCACCCGTGGATACCGTTATCGAGAACGGCGACACACTGTTCGATACACTGGACGTGGACAATCCCTACGAGGACAGCCTTGAGAGCTCAGGGAACCTGTACTACGTTCGTTATAACTCCGAGCCCGTATTCAGGCGCTTCCGTTATTACTTTTTACCCGCCTGGGCGGAGCGTAACACCACCAAGTACATAGCGGATGTTGCTGTTGACTGGAACCCCAACGAGGTTCACTGGTTCAAGGCCGGGGTCAGCGGGAACTACCATTTCCTCGACTACAAAGAGATTCAGTTCGTCAACGAGAATCCCTACAACGATACCTACCACAAGGAACCGATCATCGCTGCAGCCTACGTTCAGGACAAGGTCAAATACGAGGACATGGAGCTTCACGCCGGTGTTCGCTTCGACTACTTCCATCCCGCATCCGACTACTTTGTTGATCCTGAGAACATCGACGTCGGTAAGGAACGGGCAAAGCCTAAATTCCAGTTCAGCCCTCGTCTTTCGATCTCCTTCGCGGTCTCTGAAAAATCCATGATGTATGCCTCCTACGGTCACTTCTTCCAGCCGGTCAACCTGCGGGATCTTTATGAGAACCTGGAAGCCGATATCACCGTAGGTGTGCCTCTCTTGGGTAACCCCAACCTGCCGCCTTTAAAGACGATCTTCTACCAGGCGGGATACAAGTACCTCATATCCAAGAACATGGCGTTTGAACTTAAGGGCTACTACAAGGATCAGGAGAACCTTCTGGCCACTCGCAGTGTGAACACCATCTACAAAGGTAAACTTGCAACCTACACCGTGTATGTGATCGAGGACTTTGCCAAGACCAAAGGGTTCGATGTGGGTTTGGTGCGTCGGGCACCACGCTTCCTTTCCTGGAATATAACCTACTCCTTCATGGATGCCAAGGGTACCGGTTCTTCAGGCCGGGAGTTCTACTACCGCTATCGCGGCACCGCTCTGGAGCCACCGAAGCATGAGTACCCGTTGGAGTTTGACATCACCCACTCGCTAAAGACGAACGTAAACTTCTATCTCGATCCGGACTTCTCAGTTAAGGCTTTAAGAATGACCAACCTGAACGTTCAGTTCAACTACGCTTCAGGACAGCCCTACTGGGGAACCGACTCCCGCGGTAACATAATACCCATGGGCAGCCGGCGTATGCCGGGCACGAAGACCATGGATGCCAAGCTGGAGAAGTGGTTCCCTCTCGGAAAGAAGCTCAAGCTGGGAGCGTATGTAGATGTTCGCAACCTCTTTGACTGGCGCAACGTGGCGAAGGTCTACAGCGGCACCGGTTTTCCTGACGATGATGGTAAACGACCTGTCTACGAAGAAGTCACCTACCGCAACTACGCGAACTACGGTTTCGCAGATACATACGAATACTGGGAGGCCGACGTTGCTGACTGGGAGCGCCGTGTGACAGAGAATCCGGCGATGTTCGGTAGTCCGCGTGAGCTGCGCTTCGGCATCCGTGTGAGCTTTTAGGCCAGAGGAGGAATGACGATGAAAAGAAAACCAATCCTTGTTTTAGCCGGTCTGCTGATCCTTACCATGCCCCTTTTGGCCAGAGATACCCCCACTCAGCTTGCACCCCAGAACCGTCTCTTGACCATCCAGACCGATAAGGCGGCGTCCCGGTGGATGATATGGTGGGTAGACGCAGGAAACATCTCAGACTTCTTGGTCAGCAACACCCTTCAGGGCGGCACCTTTGCCCGCCACGCCGCAGACGAACACGAATACAGAGGGGAATTCCCCATAGCGTCTAGCAGGCTTTACCCTGACACGAGAGGCAGGAACGCCGAGTATCCCAAAGGCTCGGAGCAGTTCTACACCTATGCCTGGGGTCTGTGGGTCGGCAGCCACTACCCGGTTGGAGACGAGATGGTCTATAACGTCTCCAAGGGTGCCTTTAACTCGGACATTGGAGCTATGGCCGCCCCGGAGATGGAAGACGCCGGCGGGTTTGGAAATATCAGTAACCTCGGGCTTTACTTCAGTGATATGACCATCCCTGAGGGCTACGGATATGACGGTGAAGGCGGAAGGCTTTTTGCCATCCCCGGAACTACACCCCTTGACTACCAGGTTCTATGGCCGTTTACGGACAGTGCTTCTATCAACCCTCGCCGCCGAGCGATAGGGATGCCTGAGGTCAGCCCTGGCCCCTTTGGAAACGGAGACATCATCTCCCAGCAGGATGGCTACGCCTGCGGTGGGGACTGGATTCCCGTGAGTGACGCCACGTGCATATGGATACTCTCAACAGGTGCCTACGATTTGCGTGGGCAGGGGCTGCGAATTGAGCAGCGCACCTACGCCTGGAACTACGAGTACAACGACTCCTACATCTTCATCAACTACAAGATTAAGAACATGAACAACTTCGCGCTGGATTCGGTCTACTTCTCCTTCTTCATGGACAACGACATCGGGGAAGGAGGTCAAAGTCCGGGCGACGACGGTTTCTGGGACGATCTGATCGGGTTCGATCAGGAACTCAACATGGGTTACACCTACGATGCCAACGGCTCGGAGGAAGGCTGGGTTACCCCGGCAGGATACATAGGTGCTGTTTTCCTCGATACCCCTCTGGATATCGGACTCACAGGCTTCGAGACCTGGCCGAACGGTTATGAGATAGACTTCGAGGGTCAGGACAGCCTCAAGTACGCTTACATGGCCCATACGGAGTTTTGGACTTATGATAAGCCCAACGACGTCCGCATGCTTCTGAACTGCGGCCCTTATCCCTACCTGGAGCCTGGTGAGGAGGTAGAATTAACCATCGCGGTTATTGTCGCCTACTCCTTTGATGAACTCAAAGAGAAGGCCAAGTCTGCTAAGGTTCAGTTCGAGAACGGTTACTTCGGTTACGCACCTCCTCCGAATCCTTCTCTTTCAGTGATTCCTGGTGACAGCATGGTTTATCTTACCTGGGGCAGTGAACCTGAGCACTATATCGATCCTATGAGTGGGCAGCCGACCTTTGAAGGTTACCGGATCTATAAGAGTCTTTCAGGGCTCTCAGAGACCTGGCAACTTCTTGGCGACTACGATCTGAAGGATTCGGAGAATCCCGATACGGCGGTTGTCGAACATACCTCCGGGCCAAGTAAGGCCACGATAGAGTTCCTTGGTCTCTACTATAACGAATCATATCCAAAGGAGCCAGCCGAGTACGGATTCGAGCCCAACACCTACACCATCACCTTCCAGACGGACAGGGGCTACACCTACTACATCGTTTATGATATTGCGGATCAGAGAATGCTGTCCTACAACCCCGACGCCCTTGACGAAGGCGGTTACTGCGTGCTTGACGAAATCAACGGCACCTCCAAGGCTCTCTCTACAGCGGTAAGGGCCAAGGGTAAAGTGACCTTTACGGGTGCCGGTAGCACACAGATCCCCAAAGCTACGATCGTCGCCACCGATGCCGACAACCCTGTCTTCGGATACGTAGAGTTCGAGACTACGCAAGATGCGGCGATTGATTCTGCGGGAACCACGGTGGACGTGGATGTCGAAGCAGGGCTAGCAGGTACTATAGGCAACGTCACGGCCGGTCAGATCACTACCATCGTTGACGATATTGAGGGTCTTACCTCGGTTACGAATGCAGAGCCCATTACCGGCGGCGGCGATGGCAAGGACCACTATCCCTACGAGTCCGGGGATATAATCTTCATAGACGGCGGGCAGTATCGTATCTCTAACCCTGACTCCGGCGCCACCGGGGATATCCTTGAACCAATCCACGGTGAGGTCTTCTCCATTAAAACCTACGTCAAAGAGCAGCTCGGCGGACAGGCCGGCGTGCGTCACTACTACATCGATGAGGATGTTCGCAACGGTCAGATCTACTACTACTCCGTTACCTCCTATTCACGTCAGCAGCCCACAGAAGGTGTGGAGTCGCTTGAAGGCGGCAAGACGGGCAAGACATACTGGGCGGTTCCTCGCACCAACCCGATGGGCTGGCAGGATGCGATGGTCGGGCCGGTAATTCGTGTTGCTGGCGACGGCAGTGCGCTGGTGAAAGACAGCCTCGTCTCCCCGGATGAGATCACAGGTCACGAGTACGAGGTAGGCTTCCGCGCGGTGACTAGGATCGATACCATTATTGAAGGATCGGATGTGACGATTGACACCTTGTACATCATCAAGTACGCCTACTTCAAGGACGTTGATGCCGACTCCCTTGTTCTCGACAGCTTCCTGGTGCACGGCGGTGAGCTGAGCGGTCCGATAATCGACGGAGTGCTGGTTCAGGTAGCAGCGGTTTCCATGGATACTTTGGATGTCGAGGAGTTGATTGATACCCTTTACACCGGATGGCTTGAGAAGGATTCACTCACCCCTACCGACATGCATTTCAATATTGACTGGACCGGCGAAATTCAAGGAAGGCCTGTTCCTGTAACGATGGATTTCCTGATTACCATAGTTGAACCCCCTGAACTTGTAAAGGTTGAGGACTACAATACAGGTGACTCAGTACGTGCCTTATGGCGTGGTGGATCCGGTGATCCCATCGTAAACGGAGATAAGTTCATCATCTACTGGCCAGAGATGAAGCCGGGTGACGAGGCATTCACATTCTTCTTCAAGGACACGGTTACTCAGATCAAGATCGACACTTTCAAGACTGACGACGTAGTTGACTCCATCATAACTGATACAGTAGCGTTGGTTTCACCGCCTGTGTCTGGAGAGAAGTTCCTCATAAAGACGCTCAAAGCTACCACCGAAGAGGATCGCTTCCGCTACACCACGTTTGCCATCCAGATGAGTGAAGAGGACATAGATTCGTTGCTGGATGAGATTCGTGTCGTCCCCAACCCTTACTATGTCCGTGCCCCCTGGGATCTCAGCCAGTATGACCGCCACGTGATCTTCCAGGGTCTACCCCTTACGTGCACAATCAGGATCTTCAACACGGCAGGCCTACTTATTCGTACGATTGAACACGATGGAGTAGGCCTGTATGGAACTGCAGGCTCCGAGGAGTGGAACCTGCGAACCGACGAAAGACTGGACTGCACGAGCGGGTTGTATATCTGGCAGGTTGAGACCGAAACCGCAGATGGCAAGAAGAAGACCAAAGTTGGCAAGTTTGCCATCGTCAGGTAGGAGGAATAGATGAAGACAAAGAGAAGAATCCTTATCCTCAGCGTCCTGGCGCTGGCGGTGATCGCAACGCCGCTATCGGCCCGTCTGGGCGGATCCGGGGCCTCAGTGTCCTTCCTTACGATGGGTGGCGGTGCTCGTCCCATCGCTATGGGTTGTGCCTATACGGCCTTGGCCGATGGACCGGACGCTTTATTCTGGAACCCGGCCGGGATAGCAAGGATGGACCGGATAGCTGGGAGCTTCGGTCAGGCGATCCTTTTTGCCGGTATGCTTGAAGAGAACCTTGCCCTCGTGGTTCCGTTAAGCGAGCTCGATGCGATAGGTTTCCAGGTTCTTGCACATCTTTCCGGCCCGATTGAAATCACAACCTATGAGCATCAACACGGTACGGACAATTACTACACGGCCAACAACTACGCAGTTGGTGTCTCCTATGGACGCAAGATGACCGAGAAGTTCTCGGCTGGTATCACCTTTAAAGTCATCGATCTTACCCTGCACAGAGTTGCGGCCTGGGGATTCGCGCTAGATGTCGGCGCTACCTATAATGTGGGTATCCGCGACCTCAGGTTGGGATTCGTGGTGCAGCACTTTGGTCCGGACATGACCTACAAAGGTGAAGGGTTGATCTTCAACACCAACAAAGACACCCTTCAAACCGAGGATATACCATCCACCTACAAATCCGAGCCGTTCCACATGCCCTTCACGTTTGCCGGTGGTGCGGCCATAGACCTTGTTGAAGGCCCACCCTCACGTCTTACAATGACAGCGGATTTCGCTCATATATCGGACCAGCCTGCCAAGGGTGCCATCGGCCTGGAGTATGGGCTCAACGAGACGCTCTTCCTGCGCCTGGGTCTCGGACTCAACACCGCACCTGAGCTTGGAGGCGAAGAGGACAACACATCCGTTGATGCAGCCACTATCGTTCGTGAGGTGCTTTCTAACCGCAACAGCCGTGGTCCTTCGGCAGGGCTCGGTGTCAAGATTCCTATTGGAAGCTACGAGGTAGGGGTTGACTACAGCTTCGAGTGGCACTGGTATTTAGCACCGGTTCATCGCGCATCGCTCGGGATAGCGTTTTAAGGATGCTCCTTTCTCCCGTAGGGAGAAAGGTCGCAGAGACAAAATCTGATGGGGGCGACCCGCGGGTTGCCCCCACTTTACACCCCACGTCCTTGCTGCGCAAGGCCGCGATCAATACTATCAATGGAGGATAATGCGATCTTTTCTCCGCAGGAGAAAAGGAGCAAGGTATGTAACCTTTGAGGGGTTCCTGCGTCTAGTGTGTATAGTCAGTAACCCAGTTGGACAGAGAAAGGTTTTACTTTTGAATAATCCCGGTGTCTAATGGGTATAGAAAAGGATACTGGCAAGCAGACAAAACTCTTGCTGTAATCGTTTAATTTTAAACCAAGGAGTGACCATCACAGGTCTCATTTTGCTACTGGCAACGCTCCTGTCCGTCGAGTCTGAGCCTGCTCGTCTAAAGCTCAGCTTGGATGAGGCGCTTGAGATCGCGTTGGAACAAAGTTTGGCCGTAGATGAGACGAATATCCAGAAGGCTAAAGGGGCGCAGTCTCTGGTCGAGGGCGCGGGAGGACTACTGCCTCGCCTCGCTGCATCTTCATCAACCACTGACTCCTCTCTCGCCGACCTGGGTGATGGAATGTGGGCCTCTCAGTTCTCCCTGTCCCAACCTGTGGTTGATGCTACCGTCATCTTTGGCCTGATCGGAGGCATACAACAGAACGGAGTCTCCCGTGCACAGGCTCGTCAGAGTATGGCCAAGCTGATCCTGGATGTCCAGAACTTCTACTACAACCTTGCCGCCTCCCAGGCGTTGGTGGCCAGTGCCGAGGGGCGGGACAACCGTGGTAGAGAGAACCTGCGGATCGTTGCCAAACGCTTTGAACTGGGGGCAGCAAACAAGGCTGATAAGTTGAGGGCGGAAGCGAGTCTCCTCTCGGCGGAGATGGAACTCGTCTCAGCTCGTACTTCGCTTGAGAACAACCAACGCATCCTTTCAGATCTCATAGGTTTTTCCCAGTGGCAGCCCATAGAGGCTGACAAACTCCCGCAAGTAGAGGAACCTTATTCCCTGCCCACCACAGTTATCTCCGCCGCCATATTAGCCGAGAACCCGGACTTCGACGTGCTCCTGCGGCAGGTTAAAGCCTCCGAGCTCACATACTTGGGGTCGTGGGCTTCGATCCTGCCTTCCCTTTCTCTAACCGCCTCGAAGAACTTCATCCAGGAAGAGATCCTTCCCGCGTTCTCGGATTGGGACGATGGGGTTACGAATTACGGCCTCGCAATAGGCTTCCCCATAGCTGATCTCAAAGGGAAGATACTTTCCATCAACCGGGCTCGGCTGGAGCGTAAGAACTCGAGGATAACTCTGGCCCGGCAGGAGCTTAGCTTCCGTCAGCGTCTGGCCGCACTACTCGCTACCCAGTCCTCGTCCTACAAGGGATGGGAGGTTGCATCCAAGAATGTTGAACTATCAAGCGAGGTTTACCGCCTCAGCCTCCGCAGCTACGAGTTGGGGGCCTCCTCATTGGCTGATCTACTCCAGGTGGAGGCTGAGCTTGTTCAGGCAGAGCGAGCATTGGTCCAGGCAAAAGCGGATTACTGGTCCAGCCGCGCAGAGCTTAACTACTTTTTGGGAACTTCACTGGAGGTTAAATGAACAAGAAGAAGAGGAAACGTAGATTAGCCTTAAGGCTTGGCATCCCCGCAAGGGTGGTGTTTGTTTTGATAATCGTCTGTGTCGTTCAGTGCAGGCTCCCCAGGACACCTCAGGTCACGGTTACCGAGCTTGGCAAACGCAGGATAGTTTCCACCGTCTCCGCCACAGGCGAGCTTCGCGCCGCCAATCAGGTGGATATCTCTGCAGAGATCCTTGCCCGCGTCTCCAGGCTCTACGTGAAGGAAGGACAAGAGGTTCGCAAGGGCGAGCTTCTCTGCGTGCTTGACGACGCCGCGTTGCTTTCCAGCCGCGACCTTAGCCGGGCCAACTTCGATGAAGCTTCTGCCGCATACAAACGAGGAGAAGCTCTCTATCGAGACACTCTTATATCCACCGCTGAGTTTGAGCGGGTCAGAACCGCATTTGAGGTGGCAAAGGCGCAGCTCGATCAGAGCGAGGACAGACTGGCCAAGACCCGTATCTACGCCCCCATCTCCGGCAGGGTGGTTCGCTTGAACATCGAGGAGGGTGAGGCGGTGATGATGGGCACCATGAACAACCCCGGAACCATTATGATGACGATTGCCGACCTAGCCGCCATGCAGGCAAGGGTGGATGTGGATGAATCCGACGTTGTCGATCTGCGGACCGGCCAGCGCACACAGGTTAAACTTGATGCGATGCCTGACACCGCATTTGCGGCCGCGGTGAGAAGCATCAGTTACATGCCCTCCACGAACCTAACCTCCGCCGCAGAAGGGGTAACTGACTTTGAAGTGATCCTCGACCTTGTGGATATTGACCCTGCACAGCGGCCTGGTATGAGTGTTTCTGCCGACATAACCACCGCCATGCGCGAGGATGTAATCACCTGTCCCCTGCAGGCCATAGGCAGACGTGAAGTCGAGGGGAAGCTCTCGGAGACGGTGTTCGTTCTTGAAGACGGAAAGGCTAAACTGGTTTCTATAGAGACCGGGATCTCGGACGGACGCTTCATAGAGATCATCGAAGGTATAAAGGAAGGCCAGACTGTGATCATCGGTCCATACAAGGTGCTGAGAACACTTCAAGACGGAGACGAGGTTAAACCCAGCAAAGGAGAAACCGAATGGCAGGAAAGATCCGACGGCCCCCAGGTAAGAAGAGTAAGGGTCCGGACGTAGAGCCGTTAATCAGGCTTCAGGGTCTATCGAAGACCTACGACGGCGGCCCTGTCGCGGTGGAGGCGCTCAAGGAGATTAACCTTGAGATTTATGAGGGTGGGTACGTGGCCATCATGGGACCCTCAGGTTCCGGCAAGTCCACCCTCATGCACATCCTTGGCTGTCTTGACGTCCCTACCTATGGCGAGTACTTCCTCAAGGGACAGGAGATATCCCGCTACGATTCCGATCAACTCGCAAGGGTGCGCAACCGGGAGGTGGGTTTCGTGTTCCAGCAATATAACCTGCTTCCGCGTCTTACTGCGGCCCAGAACGTCGAACTCCCGCTTCTCTACTCAAGCGTCCCTATCGATCGCAGGAAGGAGATCGTGGCAGAAATGCTCGCCAAGGTAGGTCTTGTGGACCGCGGGCATCACCGTCCGAACGAGCTGTCAGGGGGTGAGTCGCAGCGTATAGCCATAGCCCGCGGACTTGCCAACGACCCCGCCATACTTCTGGCCGACGAACCGACCGGAAATCTGGACACCAAGACCGAGGAAGAGATAATGGCACTCCTGGATGAACTCAACGAACAGGGAAGGACCGTTATAGTAGTTACGCATGACGACACTGTCGCCAAACACGCCAGGCGCACCTTACATCTATTGGACGGGAGGATAGTATGAGCTTCCTCGCCCTCCTGGGGCTGTCGGTGGTCACCCTGCGGCATCATAAATCTCGCTCCTTCCTCACTACCCTGGGGATAATCATCGGGGTGATGACGGTGATCACCATCCTTTCTCTTTTAGAAGGTCTTAACCGAAAGATACAAGAAGAGTTCTCCTCCCTGGGCTCGAGCACCATCTACATCCAGAAGATGGAATGGCAGGTCGGTCCTGGGCAGCATCGACTTGACTTCGAGGAGCTTCGCAAACGCCCCAACTTCACTGTCGAAGATGCGGAAGCTCTTGCCAAACTTCCTAGCATCGAGGCTGCTGTTCCCAGCATAGGTAAGGGGGTAGGCACCATTAAACGTCTGGGTAATGAGGCCCAGAACTGCCAACTGAAGGGTACTGCCGAGGGCGGGGATCTTACCGGTAACTGGGTGGTGGACCAGGGGCGGTTCATCACCCGTGAGGATAGGCTTCACCGCCGTCTGGTTTGCGTAATAGGTTCCTATATCGCCGAGAACCTGTTCGGCGCGGAGAATCCGCTGGGGCAGACGCTGGACGTGGACGGTCACCGTTACTTCGTAGTGGGAGTGCTTGAAGAGAAGGGTGCCATGTTCGGTCAGACCCAGGACAACGTGATTATTATCCCTGTCTCCACCTATCTCAAATACAACCCCTTGCCCCGGGGTTGGCGCGCCATCTGGGGTGGTTTGAGCATCGAGGCGTTGCCCAAGCCCGGGGTGGTGCTTGAGAAGGCGATGGAGGATGTGGAAGAGCTTTTGCGTCTGCGGCGTGGTTTACGCTACGACCAGGATAACGACTTCGGCCTGAATACCCAGCAGATGATTATGACCGCCCTGCAGGGAATTACCTCAACCCTGTGGATCGTAATGGTGGGGATAGCCGCAATCTCGCTCATCGTGGGCGGTATCGGCATCATGAACATCATGCTGGTTTCGGTAGCCGAGCGCACCCGCGAGATCGGCATCCGCAAGGCGGTGGGCGCGCGGGATCGTGACATCATGATCCAGTTCCTTATGGAGGCGGTGGTGCTTGCGCTGCTGGGTGGACTTATAGGCATCATAGTGGGTATAGGGATCGCCCGACTTGTTTCGGTCCTGGTCAAATTTCTTGACGCCGCATCGCCATGGTGGACGATAGCGTTGGGCTTCGGCTTCTCAGCCGCGGTGGGAATCTTCTTCGGCATCTACCCGGCGCAGAAGGCCTCCAAGCTGAATCCGATAGACGCAATAAGGTACGAATAACCACCCTCCCCCTACCCCCTCCCATCAAGGGAGGGGTGATTGCCCCCCCACAAAGTAGCTTCGCTCCTTTGCGGGGGTTAATGTATCGTCTTTATTTTTCTGCGATCTTTTCGCGTAAGCGAAAAGGAGCACAATATTACCTCCCCCTTGATGGGGGAGGATAAAGGAGGGGGTGAAGGTAGAACAGACACTCTTGTCTGTTCATAAAGCGAGTAAAACACCACTCGTCATTGCGAGAACTACAGAGCCGAAGGCGATGGAGGACGAAGCTCCGGAGGGTGACGCTTGCGGAACAATCTCATATGTGGCACGACGCTAAAGCAAAAGAATACCTTTGCATTTCTTGACAATCGGAGAGTTTGCCCTCTTTTCTGTTAGCGGGAGAATAAAGGTCGCAGCTTCTTTTCTGCGCGGCAAGATATATGAGATCGCCGCGTCGCTACGCTCCTCGCGATGACGAAGGGGTGGGATTTTTCTTTCGGGGTCCCCGGCCAAACGCGAAGCGTTTGGTTGGGGTATTACTCGGGGTCCCTGCGAGCGTGTAGCACAGGCTCTCCAGCCTGTGCGTGATATCACAGACAGCCTGGAGAGGCTGTTCCACATAGTTTGCTTTGGGGTGCATTAAAACGTCAGGCGGGGTTTTTTCTTCTTGGTAGGCGGTTTCTTCTTTTCTTCCTGCTTGGGCTGAGGTGCTGGTGTTACGGGTTTCTCTACCTTGGGCCGGGGTTTGGGAGCGGGCTTCGGTTCAGGGGTTTCCATAGGAGCGCCTGCCGCCTTCAAACGCTGCTCGTTGAGTTCAATGATCTGGCCCTCAAGCTCGTGGATGCGCCGCTCCAGCGCTGAGATCTTGGCACCTATGGCGGGCGAGCGCTTAAGTTCCTCCCAGGTTTTTTTCTCCAGCTCGCCCTCCATCTCCTTGAGTTCGTCCAATTTGGACTTTATCCGGTCGCGGTCCTCGCGCAGCTCGGCTATCTCCCGCTCAAGGTAGGTCTTCTCCTTTATAGCCATCTCCATGGCCGAGTGCTCCTTGCGCAGGTACTCAAGCCGCTTGTTGATATCATGCTCTTCGCGCTCCAGGGTGCGCAGCCGCGCTTCGGTCATTGCCAGCTCACGCTTGCACTTCTCAAGCTTCTCGGGGGGGATGTATTCGGGTTCGCCACGCCCTATCATCCCCTCAGGCGGCCTGTAATGACGGGTTGCCTCATGCCGGATGATTCGCTCACGGCTATCCGAGGTTTTCCCTTGCTCTCCCCTCTTTGAACCCTCTATCTTTTCCCATACCTTTTCCTGCCCCCCCCAGGGTTGCTTTTCTTCCTTCTTCCCCTCTTTTGGGGGTTCCCTACCACCTGCCTTACCGAACTTGCGTTCTAGTTCACGCAGTTTTTCAAGCTCCTCGTCCGCAGGCTTGGGTTCTTCTTTCTTCTCAGGCGGCTTGGGGGCCTGTTTTTCTTTTTGCTCCTTCTTCGCTTTAGGTGTAAACTTCGGCATACTAAAAGAATAGCGAGAATTCGGGCATAGTCAAGGTATGGCCAGAGGTTCCATTAAAACGAGGTATTGGAGACAAACAAACCTGCAAATAACTTGACATTTGACGAAAAAAATCTATAATAAGTTTCACCAAAGGAGGAGATAATGGCAACCTACATGCAATATTTGAAGCGCAACGGGATACGTTCCTTGCCGGTGGCGACCAGAAGGCTGCACCCGGCTTCTATCTTATGTCCAGATAGGCGGGGATTATTTGAGGAGGGCAGGTTGGATGATCTGCTTGATAAGGCGGAGTGGGCGGCTTCCTCTGACGACGCCAGCATAGTGGTAGGTAACTTCACCCGCAGATTGAGCCTTAAGGGTAAAGCGAGCGCAAAGAACTTCGGTTTGAACATCTCAGGAGGTTTGCAGCACGCTAGCTCAGTCACTTACGAAGTTGAAGACGTCAGGGTGAAGGAATTTAACGACCCCAACACCCTAATAAAGAAAGCCCAGGCAATCGAGAAATTTCTAGAAACGCAGGCAGGTAAGAGACTCAAGAACTGTTTTCTGGCGCAAAGACTCTGGTATGCGACCAAGTTCGAGGTACATTTCGAAGGGATGACCAAGACCGACGTTGAGGCTGTCTTGAAGACACATCTCGAGAAAGGATCCTTGAAGGGTGAGTTGAGTTCAAAGGGAACGATTATTGTCGCTACCAGGGCCACCGTGCCTTTCGGGTTTACTGGTAAGAGGCTTAGGGGGATTTAAGGAACCGGCCAGCTCCAGTTATCTTTATCGGGAGGGGGACCTTGCATCCGATCTGATTTTATGTAAACTAGGCAATGTCCTTGAAATTGACCTTCTTCGGTGCGGCGAGGACGGTTACAGGCTCCAAGTTCGTCCTGCGCACGCGCAAAGCTTCAGTCCTTACCGAGTTCGGAATGTTCCAGGGCCATCGCAAAAAGGCATTTGAGATCAACAGCCGAGTGCCTCAGGCGGCCCTTAATGCAGACGCTATGGTTTTTTCACACACCCATATCGATCATTCAGGCAACATCCCCAGGCTGGTGGCAGATGGATACAAGGGTCTAATATATGCTACACCTGCCACGATTGATCTTGCAAAGATAATGCTTCTTGACTCGGCTGAGATCCAGGAGCGTGACGTCGAGTACGTGAACAAGAAACACGCCAGACGGGGAGAGCCTCTGGTAGAGCCGCTCTACACTGTCGAAGAGGCCCAGACTGCGGCGAAGCAATTTCTTCCCCTGCATTACCACGAGAGGCGTGAGTTGGCTCGTGGCATCCACGTGACCTTTTATGACGCAGGGCACATTCTTGGGTCGGCCCAGGTGCTCTATGAGATCGACGGGAGACGTATTCTCTTCACCGGTGATCTGGGCCAGCCTGATCTGCCTGTGGTGCGCGATCCGGAGCGCGTCCCTGATCCTGACGTCATCATCTCGGAATCAACCTACGGGGGCAGGGTACATCCTCCGGTTGAAGAAGCAAAAGAATGTTTGCAGAAGATCCTTCAAGATGCCTATGACCGTAAGGCCAAGATAGTCGTTCCGGCCTTCTCGGTCGGCCGGACCCAGTCGCTTGTGTTCGTCATGCATCAGCTTATGGATGAGGGGAGGCTGCCCCAGATGCCGATATGGGTCGATTCGCCCCTCTCGCTTGAGGCTACCGGGGTCTTCCGAAAGCATCCTGAGTGTTTCGACGATGAGACACGTGAGTATCTCGATCAGGATAAAGACCCCTTCGGTTTCTTCCGTTTGCGTTACGTGAAGACGGTTGCCGAGTCTAAAGCGCTTAACGACATCAAGGGTCCCTGCGTGATCATCGCCGCCTCCGGCATGTGCGAGGGCGGACGTGTTGTCCACCATCTAAAAAAAATCGTCCCTGACGAGAAGAACCTGGTTTTGATCACCGGCTTCCAGGCACCAGGCACCCTGGGTCGGCGTATCGTGGAGGGGGCTGAGGTGGTTCGTCTCTATGGAGAGGAGTATCCCTTGAACTGTCAGGTGGAGGTTCTCAACGAGTACTCGGCTCATGCGGATCAAAACGATCTTCTGGAGTTCTTCCGCGCTTATAACCCGAAGAAGGTGAAACAGGTTTTTCTTGTGCATGGGGATGAGGACCAATCTAAAGCACTTGCCGAGGCTGTCTGGGAGTTGGGCTATGAGAACATCCAGATTCCTGAGGTAGAACAAACCTTTGATATACGCTGATAAGAAGAAAGACGACCCTCTGCTTGAGGAGTTCCTTAACTACCTTGTTGCGGAACGTGGGCTCTCTCCGAATTCGGTGGATGCTTACGGGCGTGACCTCGGCCAGTTCATCTCTTTTCTCAGAGAGAAAGGCAAGAGGATCCTCGATGTAACCTCTGCCCTTCTCCGGGAGTACCTTTCACGCCTTGCCGAGGCAGAGCTTGCTCCCCGTTCGGTGGCTCGCAAGCTATCAGCCATACGTATGTTTTTGCGCTACCTCAACGATACTGGTAAGCTCTCTCATGACCCTGGTGAGAATATCTCCGGGCCCAGGCTGCCTCGTAAGCTGCCCCAGGTGCTCTCGGTGGATGAGGTAAAAAGGGTGCTTGAGGCCGCTTTGAACGCCCAGAGATCCGCGGATTCCGAGCGTTCCACCGCCCTGGCGTTGCGCGACCACACCATGCTTGAGGTACTTTATGGGGCAGGGCTGCGCATATCCGAGCTGATCGGCCTGCGTCTGGGGGATATCTATCTAGACGAAGGCTTTCTTCGGGTCATCGGCAAGGGTGATAAGGAACGGGTGGTTCCTCTAGGCGAGCCTGCGATCCGTGCGGTTCGCCGCTACATTGATCTGGGTCGCTTTAAGTTGCTTCGCACGCACAGTCAGGCACGAGACGTGCTCTTTTTGAACGTTCGCGGTGGGGGGCCACTTTCTCGCATGGGTGCGTGGAGAATCATTCATTCCTACGTTCAGGCGGCAGGGATCAAGCGCCGCGTCACCCCTCACACCTTCCGCCACTCCTTTGCCACCCATCTTCTGGAAGGCGGAGCCGACCTGCGGGCAGTTCAGGAGATGCTTGGGCATGCAAGCATCTCCACAACCGAGATATACACCCACGTGGACCGCTCCTACCTGCGCGAGGTCTACAAGACCTTCCATCCGCGGCCATGAATTCCAAGCTGAGCTACGAGGAGTTCGAGCGGATCGTGCAGGAGACAATCGACGGTTTGCCCGAGGAGTTTCGCAAGGCGCTCGATGAGCGTAACATCGTTATCGCGGTCAAGGATTACCCGGATGCCGCTGATCCACCCTCGTTTATAGGGGGGAGGGTGTTGGGTTTCTATCACGGCGTTCCGCTGCGGCGTCGCGGAGCCACGGGTTACGGTCTTTGGCCGGATCGGATCGTTATCTACAAATCTCTGATTGAACGCTACGCCAGGACTCCTGTAGAGATCAAGGCACTCCTGCGCCGTGTTGTGCTTCACGAGATCGGCCACTTCTTCGGGCTGAGTGACGTAGAGCTCAGAAGACTCGGTTATTAGGAGCAAGAGAAAGAAGGCTAATGATATGCTCCTTTTCTGCTACGCAGAAAAGATCGCAGAAAAAACGAAAGGACTGGCTTTGCCAGCCCGTCGATCTATCTTTTTCCGATCTTTTGTCCGAAGGACAAAAGGAGGATTTAAGTGCCGGGGGCGGGACTTGAACCCGCACGGAGTTACCCATACGCCCCTCAAACGTACGTGTCTGCCAATTCCACCACCCCGGCAACGATCATAAATATAACTGATTAAAGCAGGAAGTCAAGCCCGCAGGTCTTGACAAGCTTTACTCCACGGGTATTCTTTAGTATTAGGATGAAATAAAGCACGTTAGGAGGTGCATAATGAAGAAGACCTTTGTGGTTCTGGGTACTTTGATGTTGGTTGTGGTTATGGGAGTGTTCGTAGGCTGTAAGCCGGAAGACACCACCCCCCCTGAGATATCGATTACCGTTAAGGCAACTGACAACTACCGCTCAGAGCTTTTCAGTGACAGCATCAAAGGAATAGTGGAAGTAATCGCAACAGCCACTGACGACGTCGGTGTAGATACGGTAAGGTTCTTTGTAAACGATGAACACGTGGGACAACCCATGACAGAGCCAAACGGGGAAGGGGAGAATGAATACGTCTACAAGTGGCAGACTCAAGAGCTTGAGGACAACGTTGTATACACCATCAGTGCAAAGGCGTATGATGCGGCTAGAAACGAAGGGGTCTCCGAGACACTTTCCTACCTCATCAGGATCCCCAACGATCCTCCCAACAAGGCTGATTTGCTGATTCCCACAGATGAGGCGATAGTTAAGACGGCTTCTGTGATCCTGAGATGGCAAGGTAGTGATCCTGACGAGTACCCAGTACAAGAGCTCACCTATGTGGTCTGGTTCGGCGAAGGAAGCGCCAGCAATATGGACTCGGTATATTACACCAAATCCGCTACCGTTCCTGATACCGGCAGCTGGGGAACCTCTCAGTGGGAACACGACACCACCTCTCTTGAGCCCAAGCAGGATTATTACTGGATGATCTTGACCCGAGATCCCTATGGCCTGGAGACTGAAAGTGAGGTCTTCCACTTTGCTCGCGATACCAATAGAACCCCGTCAACCTATGGGCCAACCCCCCCTGACACTTTCGCACCTATAGATCCTCCATCCGGCGGCTCCCTAAAGCTGCTCTGGAGCCCCAATGATCCGGACGGTGATCCACTTATCTACGATCTCTACTTCGCGCCCGATCCAGAAAAGGATACGACAGTTTTTGTCTCGGATTTGGGGAAGCTGGATAGTTTGATGACGGCTGCGGAGTATTCGGTCCAGGTATCGGCGGGTGTTACCTACTACTGGCGACCGGTTCCCACGGACTTATGGGAGGCAACTCAAGATACAACGGGGTTGAAGGCCTGGCGCTTTGTCGTTGGTGAAGAGTAGCTTCACTGTTAGTCAAAGCTGGACCACGCAATCGGTGTCGCGGATTTAAGATAAGTAAGGAGCGACCTTTAGGTCGCTCCTTTATTTACTTTCTTAAATTAGAAATAGAACCTGAAGCCCACCCCACCACCGAACTCGAAGCCCAGGCCAGGATATAGGAGCAGAAGCGGATCGACCTCGACAAAGAAGCTTATCAGTTCGTAGATATACTCAAGACCCAGCGGGATTCTTCCAGAGAGGTAAATCTTGTCAATTGGTCGTTCGTCTGATGGAGATACGGCTTCAAATAATCCGCCTGCTCCTATGTAGACAGCGAGGAATCCTGACGACACATCTATAGGATGGTTGTACAGGTATCCCGCCTGCAGGGCGAACAGATCCTCCTCGAAGTTCCAACCGAGTGCAGCGTCAATAGCATCCTTCCTCGAGAGCCAGAACTTGCCTGAGAGTCCTGTAGGTTTTCCCAAAACAACACCTGCCCCTATATTCCCGTGGTCTGAATAGGCGGCTAATGCTGCTCCTGAGAAGACAGTTGAACACACCAAGACCACTAAAAGCACATGCTTCATCTTGCCTCCGTCTTTTATGCCTAAATCATATCCCACCTGGAGGATTTGTCAATCGTTTTACTGCATCTTGGCTTGTAGTCTTGACAAGTTCTTAATGGGGAGTATGCTATAATAATGAAAAGGCAGGGCATGGGGCTTGCATGTAAGCTGGTTATAATCTTTAGCGCGCTTTACGCCCTACTGCTGGCCGGGGTACTGGTGATGTCGGCCCACTTCTTTATCCAGGCTAAGGAACGCGATGCCCAATACAGGGTGCTTGACGTAATCAACTCCATAGATCTTGCACATAAGTATATGGCTTCCGAGGAGCTTGAAGCTTATATCTCCGATCTCTTAACCAGACGGTTTAGCGCAGCAGGGTACGATCTTGAGCTTACGGAGATCGCTATAGCATCAGACGGTACGGTTTTAAGCGAGAAGCGCGAGACGCCGGAGGGAGGGCGTACTAGACGTTACCATACTGAGATACAAGACCCGCAGACAAACAAGGTGGCATATACCATAGACCTTGTTTATTCGTTGGCCAACCTTGAGCGTGGGATATGGGGTTTTGTCTGGCGGATTGTTGTTGTAGGGGCAGCCGCGTTTGTGGTCGGGATAGCGCTTGTCCTTCTCTTCGTCAGGCAAAGCACAAAGCCCCTGCGGTCACTTGCCTCTGCGATGCAGGAGGTGGGACGAGGGAATCTCTCTACCCGGGTCAGCATCACCTCAAGAGACGAGGTTGGTGTCTTGAGTGAGGCGTTCAACTGGATGATGCGCGGGCTGGAAGAGGGGGAGTTCGTTAAGGGTATCTTCAAACGATACGTGACCCGTCAGGTTGCGGAGAAGATACTCTCCGAAAAGGAATTCGTTAATCTTAAGGGTGATCGGCGAGAGGTCTCGATTCTCTTTGCCGACATCCGCGGCTTCACTAAGTTTTCCCAGCATATGTCCCCCGAGGAGATCATAGCTTTGCTCAACCACTACTTCGCCCCAATAATTGACGTGATAATCGAGAATGAAGGGGTGCTGGATAAGTTTATAGGCGATGGCTTCCTCGCTTTTTGGAATGCACCTCTGTCTCAGAGTGACTACGCTTTGCGGGCATGTCAGGCAGCCCTTGAGATAAAACGTGTAATCGCCAGTCTGAATTTCCAGCGTGAGAACGAAGGCAAGGTCCAGATCCAGATGGGGATGGGGATACATACCGGTACGGCCATTGCAGGCAACATCGGCTCTTCCCGCAGGATGGAGTATACAATCATAGGGGAGAGCGTCAACTTCGCCGAGCGGTTGCAGGAGTCGGCTATGCAGGGCGAGATACTTGTATCCGCTCGTACTCGTGAGCTTGTGGGCGAGCGTTTGACGTTCCTTCCACGGCGCATAAGAATAGAAGATTACGGAGATGCCGAGATAGAGGTATTTGAACTACTTCAACCCAAGGAGGTTAAGACATGAGGAAGTTAGTTTTGCTTCTTCCCTTATCTTTGCTTCTGGTAGCGATTTTTTGCCGGAAAGCGAGGGAAGAGAAGATAGTGGTCATAATCCAGGATGAGACCTCAGAGGATACCAGCGAGCAGCACGCGGTGGATACGATAGTCGACACGGTGGTTGTGGTGGATACAGTGGTCGTTCCTGACACCCTATTAAAGCGCGAGGGCGGCGTTCGCACCATGAGCCTTACCGGGGCTGTGGTGCTTCTGGAACACGATCTTTCCCGTGGGGATGCCAAGCGCTTACTGCGTCATATCGAGGCCTTAGGGGATGCGGTCTCCGCCGAGCTTGAGGAGATCGAGGCGGCCCGTGGTGAGGAAGAAGACGAGGAGGCAGAGAAGGCCGAAGGCAGACGCAAACGGGCGCTTAATGTTTTTCTGATGAAGCTCTGGAGCCTGAAGCGTGCGGTGAAGGATTTCGAAGAAAAGGGTATCCCTCGTGAAGAGATAGAGAATATTCAACCGAAGATAGATGAGCTTGGCTCCCTGGCTCGTCGGATCGAGGGGAAGAAAGACTAGATCAAGCCAGGCGTATCCAGGGTCCTTTTGAGGGGAGTTCAATGTGGTTAGGGTATTTTCTTTCTTTGCTTGGATAGCGGCCAACCACTAACCATCTGGGATGCTCCCCGCAGCCTTTAGGTTCGTGAGTTTAAGAGCTTACTTCTCCTCAGGTGCCTTGGCTTTCAGTTGGGCAAGGATGGCCTCTGTATCCCACACCTTGAGCGTGCGGTCATCGCCGCCTGTGTAAAGCTTGCTGCCGTCAGCCGAGATTGCACAGGCACGGATGGCTCCATCATGCGCCTTGAAGCGTCCGACTTCAACGATGCCAAGTCTGAATGCCCCTCCGCTTGCAAGCCCCTTCTCCTTAGTTGTATCAACCGGCTCGGTGCGCTTTAGGAAGACAACCTGTCCTTCCTGGTCCACAGCCACCATCCTTGAGCCGTCGGGCAAGAAGATAAGGTCAAGCACATTTCCGAGATCGCTCTGGTACCAACCTATGGAGCTGAGTTCTTCCCCCAGCCATCTCCATACCTTTATGAGTTTATCGGTGCCTCCGGTGCCGAAGTACTCCCCGTCCGGAGAGAAGGCGATCACTATGAGGTAGCCGTAGTTCTGTTTGGATTTGAAGGAGATGGTGTCCTCCACATCTGCAATATAGAATAGGCTGTCGCGTCCTGCGGTGTAGAGCTCGGATGTTCCGGGTCTGAACCTCAGATCGGTGACTACCCCGGTGTGTCCATCGAACTCGCCGAAACGTTCGCGTTTAGCCACGTCCCAGACCTCCACATCACTGCCGGTGAAGCCGGCGGCCAGGAAGCGGCCGTCGGATGAGAAGTCCACGCTGGTCACCGCACCATTGAAGAGCACTATCGAATCGAGGAGTTGGTCCGTACGCAAGTCGTTGACGGTTAATACCTCATCAGCGCCTGCCACCGCCAGGAGATTGCCGTCGGGTGAGAAGGCCACGTCGTTGATGATGTGGCGGTGTCGGCGAATTTTCTTTATGGATTTGCGTTCAACCGGATCCCATATCATAACAAGGCTGTCGGAGAATCCTATGGCCAGGCCCGCGCTTGAAGGATCCGAGGCTATTGTAAATATACGGCCTCCGAAGGTATCGGTAGCAATAGGATCGCCTTCGTAGATTATATGCACCGGTTTCTTACCGCAGCCTGCAAGAGCCAAGATAAATGTGAGGCAAAGTCCTAACCTCTTCATACAAACCTCCAGCTTAGCGTTTGACTTTTGCCAATAATACACCTGAAAGACCAGAAAACAAGATATTCGGTAGCCAGGCGGCAAGCCACGGCGGCAAAGCGCCGGCGTAACCGAAGGCCCGTGACGCCTGGAGCGCACCCCAGTAAAGGAAACTCACAAGAAGCCCCAGGCCGAGCCCCAGGGTTATATTCCCCCTTCTGAGCATGGTAGCCGCAGCAAGTGAGATCACCGTTACGATCACAATAATCAAAGGGGAGGAGAAGCGGAAGTGGTACTCGACAAGCTCCACCGCCACGTTTGATCCCGCAGCTCTCATGCGTTGTATGTAGTCTCTAAGTTCACCAACCCCCATCTCATCGGTTCCCTTGGTGCGAACCCCAAGCTCTGCAGGTGTTTCCGTAACCTCAGACATAATTCGGCTGGGGTAACTTGTGAAGATTGTTTGCCTCCCACTGAAGTCATGAATCTCAACCTGCTCTCCCTTCCAGCCTTGGCTTGAGGAGTATCTTGCGCTCCTTATACGAATACTGCGTTCTATCTTGCGTTTAGGGCCAAGTTCCCATATTACCCAGTCCAGAGCGAGGCTGTCGGGAAGACGAAGTTGGCGGATGTAGTAGACACGCCCACTCTCCGAGATATAGAAGATCCGGTTCTTTATCTGCTTGCGTTTGGCTTTGCGCTTTTCAATGGTCTCGGTCTTGTATTCCACAAAACGGGTCTTGGTGCGAGGCGCCACTAACTCGCTCTGGAGGAAGGCCAGTGCGGCCACAGCTGCAGATACGGCAATGAAAACCGCGAACAAGCGGTAGAGATTCACCCCACAGGCGAGAAGTGGGACAAGCTCGTTTGAGCGGATAAGACGTCCAATCACTATGAACACCCCCAATGCAAAACCCACTGGCAGAAGAAGTTCAATCGTTGCAGGAAGATCGTAGACGTAGTAAAGCAATATCTCCACTGCAGCGGACTTGTGGCGCAGGAAGTAACCCATTCGTTCAATAAGGTTGATTAGATCGTAGATAACCACGACGGTCACCAACCCCAGCAAGGCAAAGAGGATGAACTCTCGCGCAAGGAAGCGATCGATGCGGTTCATCTGCGCAGCCTCCACAAAAAGAGGGAGCTCTCGAAAAACACCTCTCCAAAGATCTCAACAGTGAATGGAAGGAAGATGAGGTTAGGCATCCACATCGCGATCCATGCGGTCAGCTTGCCTGACTTGGCAAGATTCTCCCCTCCTATGAGAAGGATGTAGTAGAATGCGAAGAAGATAAGACTCAACACGATCGCAAGTCCAATCCCGCCTCGGCGAAGCTTGCCTCCAAGGGCTGAACCGAAGCAGAGGAAGATGATTCCCGCAATCGCAAAGGCAATGGATTTGTGGATCTCAGCCCGCAGGCGGTTGATCCTTCGCCCCAGGCTGGCTATGCGACGATCGAGCTCCTCACGTTTAATCTTGTTGCTTCCTACTTCTGCGAGTTCTGCTTCGTATCCTTCTATCCTCTTTCTATGTTTGTCTATATCCGCTGTAAGCATCGGCAGTGTCATCTCCCTTTCCGAGCGCCTGCTGCGTTCCCGCCTTACAAGTTCGGTGTTTATCTCAAGGTTGATTACCTGCGTGTCCGACTGGATGCGCCGGTAGTTATCCCCCACCTGTTCATGGATCTCGCTCCCGTAGAGAGTCATTATCATGTAGCGTTCATCCGCGGTGACCTCAAGTTTACCCTGTGGTGCTGTGATCATCGTGGGAACCGTGCTCTTCTTTACATATACCATCACATCGTAGATCTTGGAGCGGCGCTCGTCCTTTCGACCAATGTAGATGGTGTAGCCTGGAAAGTCTTCGTTAAATAGCCCCTCCTCAAGACGCGCCGTTGGCTTCTTGCTTGAGACGTCTGCGAGCATGTTCCTTACGCGGTGGTTGGCTTCAGGCAGCACATAGAGGTTGAAGAACACCATGAGTCCTGCAAGCAGGGCGGTAAATCCAAGCATGGGCACAAAGACCGAAAAGAGCCGTACCCCCGCCGAGCGCAAGGCGAGGATCTCGTTGTCCTGCGCCAATCGGCCAAAGGTCATCATCGCTCCTGCAAGGGCGGCAAGGGGGACAGACATAGCCATGACAAAGGGCAGGGTGTAAAGCAGTATCTCGAACACGTGTTGCAAAGCCAGCCCTTTACGGATGATGAGATCAACGAGCAAAAACAGCCTGTCCATAAGGAATACGCCGGTAAGGACCGCCCAGGCAAACACAAGAGGGACGATGTACTGCCGCAGAACGTAGCGCGAGAATTTCCACATACTGGATAATACCTCGCTTCCAGTGTTCTGTCAACGAAGGTGCACCCCAGTTGTGCGTATTGACATATCACCAATCCCCTTTATGATTCAATATGCCTGATGGTTCTGGAGTGCAGAGAAAGCTCCTCTCGGTAGTCGGGGCTCGTCCCCAGTTCATCAAGGCGGCGATGCTTGCCAAGACCTTCAAAGATAAGCAGGAGATAAAACACCTGCAGCTTCACACAGGTCAGCACTACAGTCCTGACATGGCCCAGGTCTTCTTCGACGAACTCAACTACCGTCCTGACTTCGATCTTGGGGTAGGTTCAGGAACCCACGCCCGTCAGACCGGCGATGCGATGATTGGGATTGAGAAGGTGCTTATGGATGAGAAGCCTGATCTGGTCATAGTTTACGGCGACACCAACTCAACGCTCGCCGGAGCCTTAGCCGCGGTAAAGCTCCACATTCCGGTAGCTCATGTGGAGTCAGGGCTGCGCAGCTTCAACCGCCGGATGCCGGAAGAAATAAATCGCATAGTAACCGATGCGGTTTCGGAAATTTTGTTCTGTCCAACCCCTACCGCGGTCGCCAATCTTAAAAGCGAAGGACGGATCGAGGAGGTGATTCACACCGGGGACATTCTTCTGGATACCCTCCAGCACTTCCTCCCTATAGCTCGCGAAAAGTCCAACATCCTTAAGAAATTGGATATCGAAGAAGAACCTTTCTGGCTCCTCACGATGCATCGTCCCGCGAACGTCGACGAGGAGCACTGCCTGAGAAGGGTCATTAAGTGTCTCGCTCACGACAATCACCCCCGTATCATTTTTCCCTGCCATCCCCGGACGGCCAAGACCCTGAAGAAGCTTTCCAGTAGCGAACTCGACCATATCGATATCATCGCCCCTTTGCCGTATCTCGATATGCTTTTGCTGGAGGAACATGCTTCCTTGATCCTTACGGATTCTGGCGGCGTGCAGCGCGAAGCATACTTCCTTTCCCGTCCCTGTCTTACGCTTCGGGAGGAGACCGAGTGGCCCGAGACCTTAAAGGATAGGTGGAATCGCCTCGTGGGGATCGATCCGGAACGGATACTTGAGGGAATTAGGGAAGAAACGATCCCAACACAATCTCCGGATATCGAAAGTTTCGGCGGCGGCAGGGCGGCAGAATGCATGTGCCGCGAGATGCTTGGCTTCTTAGAAAATCAAGCTGCATGAAACTTAGTGATCTAAAACTTCTCTCCAAAGATACACTGATCTACGGGATAGGCAACGCCAGCAACCAGATCATTCGCGTTTTGCTTGCTCCTCTTTATGTAGCGTACCTTGCGGCAGATCTTTACGGAGTGCGTTCCATCACCACAGCTTTTTACAGATTTCTGCAGATAATTATTCTGTTTGCACTCAACCAGGCTGTGATCGCCGATTACTACAAGGCTACGAGTGAAGAGGAGCGCCGACGGCTTGTCTCCACGGCGTTTACCTACACCTTAGTGGCTTCATTGCTGTTTGGCGGTTTGCTTCTTGTTTTTGCACCACTTCTGTCTCATTCTTCCATCGTTCAGAGAATAATGGGGCTTGAGTCAGCGGAGTTGAGGTCGATCCTGCGTCTGTTCGGGATCTATACGGTGGGCAATCCTGCGGTTTTAATTTTTCTTGCCTTGCTGCGCAGTGAAAAACGACCGGGGATGTACAGTATTTTTACTATCTCCACCAGCCTTGTGCGCGTGGCTCTGACCATCGTTTTTCTCGTGGTTCTCGGACGAGGGCTACAGGGGCTTTATGAGGTAGATGTTTTGCTTGTTGTGCCTGTTCTTCTCGTTACTTCAGCTTTTGTCTATATCTATTCTCGAGGGATTAAATTTTCTTTTGCAAGCTTAAAGAGTATGCTGGCTTACTCTTTGCCCCTGATCCCTACCTCTCTTTTCTTCTGGGGAAGAGGGATGTTGGATCGACTTCTCTTCATCCCACTCTATCTTACTCATACAGATGTGGGTATCTTCGCATTTGCCTTAAATTTTCACAACATTGTATCTTTTATTTTAGTCGTTCCCCTTTCCTTGGCGTGGTTGCCTTACGCATTTTCCGTCAAGGAGCAACCTGACCTTCCGGATATAATCTCACGTGTCTTGACTTACTTTCTTTTCCTCGCGGGATGGGCTCTTGTGATACTTGGGGGAGCGGCCTCCGAGATACTACGTCTCATTGCAAAGCGCCCCGAGTACTGGCAGGGTGCTCCTCTTGTTCCTCTCCTGGTTCTTGGGGTTTGTCTCTATGCGGTCTACTTTATTCTTGGTACCGCCTGCCATCTTCAACGGAAGACAATTTACTTTACGCTGGTTACGTTTATTGGAGCGGGTGTAGCGGTAGGGGCCAACGTGATTTTGCTGCCACGTATAGGGCTTTTGGGAGCGGCCATCGCTTCCGCCGCCTCCTATGGGGCGATGGCCTTGTCAATGTTCTTTTTCAGCCGTCGTCTAATGAAAATACCCTTTGAGACAAAAAGGATTGTTCTCATCGCCTTAATATCTGCAGGGATAACCGCTGCTTCTTACTTCTGGCATGTTTCCTCTCCGCTGGTAGGGTTTCTTTTAAAGCTTGGTCTGGGGAGTGCGGCTTACCTGGGGATCCTTTTCCTTCTCGGATTTCTGCTGCCCTCTGAACGCAATTTCATTCTCAAGCTGCTCAGGCGCAACAGGAACAAAAGCTGAAGATCTCAAAAATTGACAATGGTTATCGATAGGGATACAATTCTTGCCATGTCCGAGTACGCTCTCTCTGCTTCGAAAGGAACACCATTCTCTCGAATCCCCAAAGATTTGGTTGGCGAAGACAAGGGTAAGCCTCACATCCTCATCCTGGTAGAGCAGAAACATTTCCCCCCCAGCCACAAGGCAGCATCCTCACGCATTCACTCTCTGGCGAGATATTGGAGCAACCTCGCTTATGTGACAGTAGTTACACATAAGTCTGGGAACTCCGACGAGGGTTACTCTCGAATAGCATTTCCTCTTACTGGACCACGCATGGATTTTCTGAAGCTTCCCTCTAGATTCCCGAAGTTGCTGCACCTCGTGCGAGGCTTGAAGGTGGACGTTATTTTTGCAAGTTTTCCACCAACATGGCAGATACTGGAAGGCTATCTCTTATCCCGTCGTCTGGGATGCCCGCTGGTTGTTGATATACGGGACTTACCTGCTGCGATGTTCCCGCTCAAAGAAGGCTCTTTTGTGCGTCGCATCTTTAACCTTTCTATGCGATTCGTTTCTTACCATCTTTTCTGCAAAGCGTCACGAATTGCAACAGTGACCGATTGGTTACGGAAGGAGTTGATAAAAACCCTCAGCTATCGGCGAAAGCCAATCTTTTTGATCCCTAACGGAAGCGATGTGAGGCTTTTCGAAAAGGCGCTTCGGGTGAAGAAGGAGTTTGACCTTGTTTACTCAGGAACATTAATACCCGTAAGAAATCCAGTCTTAATGCTTAAGTTTTTACACTGCCTCAGGGATATTTATCCCAGACTGAAATTACTCTTTCTTTCGGATATTCTTGAGACGGCGTTAGGAAGTCAGTTTATTCTTGGTCTAAGACAGTTTGATTTAAGTAAGAACGTAGAATTTGAAAGGATGACTTCTTTACGGCAGATTCCGGACTATCTTGGAAAAGCGAGATTAGGAATTGATTCCCTATTTCCTGAAGTATATAGCCATAAAGGAGTGGCTAGCGCGAAAGACTACGAATATCTTGCAGCGGGTTTACCGGTCGTTGGTTTGCTTGATCCTGGTTTTTACGTTGAAACCAAACGTTTGATACTTGATAATGGTGCAGGCATCATAGATCCTGATCCAGAAAGTCTTGCTCGCAAGACTGTGGACCTATTAAAAGACCCTGCCCGGCTCCGCGAGATGTCCAAACGGGCCCGGGAAGTGGGTATGCGTTTCGACCGAAAGCGTCTTGCCGAAGAATACTACTACAATGTAATCCTTCCTGCGTGGAGGGAATTCAACGCAAGACAATCTATCTCTGATTTTTAGCCGAGTAGCCAATCACAGGCCTTATAAAGCAAACGCCGCCGGGCGACTGGATATATCAGGATTCAGGTTCTCTCTGCAGGTCAGCGCTTCTCCCACTTCCTAAAACCCACTAAGCATGGTGATATTTTTACCGGTTAAAGCAACATACTCGTTCTGCATCTCAACCTGAAGTAGCGTGTTGGTTTAAACAGGATCGTAGATCCCCGGATAATATCTCTTTACGAGTCTTTTGATAATATCTACCTGATGTTCAAAGGTAAATCTTTTTACAGTCCGAGAACCACCCTCCGCAAGTCGATGTCGTAAATCCGCATCGACAATCAACTTGCGTATTGCATCAGTTAACTCTTTGAGATTCCCTGGGGTAACGAGTAAACCGTTGACGCCATCTTTAACCCGATAAGGTATCCCGGCTAGACGAGTTGCAATGAGAGGTAACCCGGCTGACCAAAGCTCTAAAATTACCCTTGGGAATCCTTCAGGATAACTATCAGATGGTAGTACAGCGATATCGGTTTTTTTGTAAAGCTCTTGTAGCGGCCCGCTCGCGGAGACGAACCCCAGGATTTTCACGTGCTTATTCAACCCTTGCGTCGCTACTCGTTGACGCATCTCCTCCAATAAAATACCATCCCCTGCCATCGCAAGACGTATTTCAGGAAACTCAGATTTTAGATTTCCAACTGCATCTATTAAAATATCTATCCCTTTACCGTAAGCAAACCTTCCCACAAATAGTATTTCCTTCGCTTGTCCGCTCTTTTTCTTTACAGATTGTAGATCCTTCTCCTTGATAAGAATGTCGTCTATTGAAAATGCGGGATGTAACGGATTCGAGTAAAGTCTCTTCAATTCTTCCCCGGCTGTTAATACAAGGCCATAACGAGTCATTATTTTAACAGCTAGATGATAAATTAAAAAAAACAAATGAGCTAAAACTTTTACTATCCCTTTATATTTAGATCGTTTCGACGCTAGAAGGAGGTTGCTGACCACATGAAGAATTAGTGGTTTTCGTTTTTTTCTCGCAACCCACCAAAAGAACAGACCAATCATCGAGGGAATTCTTAACCAAATTACGTCACAGTTCTCTACGAATAAACGAGCTTTAGCAAAATGAGATCTGAAGTCACAAAACAAAGACAGAACGTTTTCGGCAGCGTTTCTCCAACTTGGTAAAGGGATCACAGTTACGCCTCTTTGCTCGAGGACTATATTGTACTTTTCCGGATCTAATTTTTCAACAGGGATTATCGAAACTGCCTGTGTAATAGATTCAGCTAGGTTCAAACCTTCTATGAACTTTAAAGCTTCATCTTGCGTTACGGTAAAGCGCCCGTCACTTAGATGGCTGTGATCAAGGAAAACGCCTAGTCTTAAAGGTTTAACCACAAAGTATTATACTGAACGGTAGGTGTAAGTCAACTAAAGGCTTACGCAACGCTGTTTTGTTTAACAGTTTCATAACAAACTTGTTTTCGGGTTGTGTTTCAACTCTCTCATTCAGCGGTGTACAACTTGCATAGGAGCGGTTGGAGCAAAAGAGCATGAATACTTAGCTGCTGGACTTCCAGTAATTGGATTGATGTATCCTGAGTTTTATATAGAAAGTGGTAAATTGATTGTAGGCAATGGTGCTGGAATAATGGATCAAGACCCTAAACGACTAGCCGAAGAGACTGCAGCTCTATTAAGAAATCCGGCTCGATTACGTGCGATGTCAAAGCAGGCAAGAAAAGTGGGTGAGCGCTTCGACCGTAAACGCTTGGCCGAAGACTATTACTACAAAGTCATCCTTCCCGCGTGGCAGGAGTTCAACGCAAAAGGATAAACCGCTCGCAGGTAGTTCTTTCACCAACCTTGAGATGTAGGAAGTAGACGCCTGGCGATACATCCGAGAGATCCCACATGAGTTGTCCTTCAGGATCTTTCAGGTGCTCTTGCTTTATGCGGCTACCTAGGACGTCGTATAGCACAAGCTTTCCTTTGCTTCCGTATGGAAAGGCGTAACTGATGCGGCATGAAGAATTCGTCAAGCTTTTAACCTCCAAACGTAGGGGGAGAGAAGCGATTTGCTTTTCCAGCACACCTGCCGCTTTGTTCAAGCTTACGATTAATGTGTCGTTAGCGTGATCTTCGTCCTGGGGATGAGACAGGGCCAGGGTGAGAACAGCAGAATCAGGCACAAGCCAGTCTGTAACCAGGGTTATCGTGTCCATACCCAGAAAGGGTAGATCAGAGGTGGCCGAACCCCAGGCGTCTCCTGAAAGCGTTACCTTTACGTTGCTGAGGAGGGCTCGGCCGTAGTTGGAAACCACAGCAACCAGATCCATTCTCCTACCAGGCTCTATCTGATCTCCATCACAGATCCCTACAAGTTCCAGCGCGCCTGCATCATAGTCACAAACCTTTTCGATCAACCGATCCAGCCCCATCATGCAGAGATAGGCCGAGACCCAGCTCATGTCGGTGGTGTCCGCGTCCTGGGTGGTGGCCATGATACCGCCGTCATTGTCGGTGTCATAAGAAAGCAATTTATGTGTCAGCCACTTGTGGTGGCGTGCGTAGGTCGCATCGTGCGATATATCGTACATCGCTCCGTGCCCGTTTGCGTAGGCAACGTTCCAGGCGTTGTCCCACGAGAAGTAGTCAACCTTCTTCCATTCCTGGAAGGTGTCAAGGTAGGGGCCGTTTACCTCGATCCATTCTTTGCCTCTAAGGGTATCGCGCTGAAAAGCCGAGTTCGAGATACCCCACACCACGGTTCCAGCAGACATCGCCCAAGCCTCGTCGGTGAGTGCATACCGGGGAGTCATATTGTCTATCCATCCAAGAAGGGTATCCGCAAAAGAACATGCACTGTCGCGAGCCTCGGCATCATCCATCTGGACACCGTAGTGATAGAGCCATCCGGCACACCAGCCCTTCACGAAGCGGTCTATGTTCCAGGTGGTTCCCAAAGGATGGCTTTTTATGAACTCCGCGCATGAATCCCGGTACCATGTCCAGCCCTCGTCGTTATAGACAGCACGATAGCGTTCCTCTGCTGCCAGCCCCCAGGCACAGTTGTGAGCGCGGTAGTAGTCTTTGCCTGGATCTCCCTCCTCCTCCCATGCCGGATAGTTCTCGCAGTAGAACCACGCCTTCTCGATGTTATCACGAAAGCGACCGGTATCCCCGGTCAGCTCACCATATCTACACCACACCCAGATCGCCTCCAGGGTGTTGTCGGTCTGGATAACGTCCCAGAGTTCTCCCGACTCCGCCTCTATCATCCCGCCGTGATCTGCCGAGTCCGGATCGTTAAGCTGCCAATCCGCGCAGAACCCGGCTATCTGGGCGAACTCGTAAAGGTAGTTGAAGCGAAGCTTTAAGGGATTTGTGGTGTCCTGCATCAGTGGAGAGGGAATTACTACCCTGGGGTATGGACCTTCTCTCATCGGAGCGGTTGCCCAAAGTGAGCCGCATAAAATCAGCCCTCCCATAATCAACACCACTTTTTTCATCAGTCGCCTCCTTTGCTCTATCCTAACTCAACCCCCTAAGATGTCAAGTCTCCTCAATTGACAGGCGGCTAATCTTTATTATGATTAGGGGATGTCTGAACTCAAAGATTACCGGAATCTGTTTCCATCCTTAAATCAGGAGCGAGGAGGGCTACCGCCGATCTATTTCGACAACGCCTGCATGACGCTTAAACCTCAGCCGGTTATTGATGCTATCCTTGATTACTACAACCGATATCCGGCTTGTGGCGAGCGCAGCACCCACTGGTTCGCTGCCCAGGTGGATAAGGGGGTCGAGGAGTCCAGGAAGGCCATAAGACAGCTTATCGGCGCATCTAGCATCAAGGAGATCGTATTCACCAAGAACACCACCGAGGCGATCAATCTGGTGGCTCAGTCGCTGCGATGGAATCCTGAAGACGTTGTTTTAACCACCGACAAGGAGCACAACTCAAACCTCTGCCCATGGCAGAAGCTTGCAGAACGGGGTATCGTCGCCAAACACCGGCCTATCCCTTCGGACGAGCAAAGCCGCTTCAGCCTCCAGGAGTTCCGTAAGATTCTTGACGAAGAGCAAGGCAAGGTGCGTATGGTGAGTCTTTGTCACAGCTCTAACCTTGACGGAACCGCTATCCCTGACGCGACAATAAAAGAGGTAGTTAAGCTCACGAAGGCACATAATCCTGATGCCTTAGTTTTCCTTGACGCCGCGCAGAGCGTGCCGCACAAACGGGTTAATGTGCAAGAACTGGGTGTTGACTTTATCGCCTTCTCTATCCACAAGATGTGCGGACCTACGGGTGTGGGGGTGCTGTACGGACGAAAGGAGATCCTCAACGATGAAGAGGTGATCCAGCCCTTCCTTGTTGGTGGAGGCACGGTAGAAGACACCCATCTCTTTGGACATCCTCGCTACTTCCGCTCGCCCTATAAGTTCGAGGCCGGTTTGCAGAACTACGCCGGCATCATCGGCGCAGGTGCGGCCGCGCGCTTCCTTGCCGAGGTCGGGTCTGAGCGTATCGCGGAACATGAACGGGTGCTCAACCGTGCACTTACAGCGAAGCTTTCCGAATTTCCCGAGATCCGTATCCTTGGCCCCAGCGATCCTGGGGAACGTTCAGGGATATGCACCTTCTATCTGCTAAAACCTGCGACCCGGTTCTCGGATTCCGAACCTGACATTGACGAGAAGCTTGACGGGAGAGCCAACATCATGATCCGTAAGGGAACCTTCTGCGTCCACTCCTGGTATCACGCACACGAGCCCCAGTTTGACAGCATCTGGCCGGGTTTTCGTCCCACACTCTTCCGTGCCTCTTTCTATCTCTACAATACGCTTGAAGAGGTTGAGCTCTTTGCCTCTACGATGAGCCAGATACTTGAGGAGATAGCCGAACTGCCGACCCTTACAGGGGGCTGAGTTGGCGGAAGAGCCTGTAATTATTCGTTACTTTAAGGAGCTGTTTTCAAATCCGGGTGAAAGCCTTATGGGGAAGATAGAAGGCGCCGAGGTGGAAATCAAGGGAGAGCTTTGTCCCCGTAAGGGCAATAAAGATCAGCTTTTTCTCTACGGGAAACTGGATGGGAAGCGTCTTAGCAAGATAAGATTCATGTGCGCGCTTTGCGACCCTCATATGTTCGTGGCCGCGGATATCCTGTGCAGATCAGCCGCAGGTAAGGATCGTGAGGCGGTCGCGGCACTCGATCTTGCCTCCTACGAGGAGCTTCTGGGCGGCTCGAGCCCGGAAGGGTTCGAACACTTCAAGCGCGCGAGGGAACTTTTAGTCCTCGGGATGATGGAGGTTCTAGACTCATGAGCCGCAACGACTCGCTGGTATTTCTGCCCACCCAGCTTGTAGAGGGCTCCAGCCGCTTCGAGATCGAGGCGGATATAGATGAACTCGATCTTGCCGAGTATACCTTTTCTGTGCCCCTGCGTTGCGAGATCGTTCTTGAACGCACCGGTGACAGGATCGATGCTCATCTTGATCTCGAAACCAGCCTGAAGCTTTCGTGTTCACGATGCGGTGAGTCGATGCGGCAGGATATTTGCGCCTCGGCCGATGTGACCTTCCTGCCCGAGGTGAAGAATAAAGAAGATGCAGATGAGCAGGATGCAACCGATCTGGAGTTTTACTCAGAAGTGCTTGATCTGAGGGACATCGTGAGGGATATGTTTCTTCTAGCTTTGCCGATTGCGCCGCTGTGCAGCGAGGATTGCCGGGGACTTTGCCCTTCGTGCGGCGCCAACCTGAATCGTGAAAATTGCAAGTGCAATATCCAAGGAAACCCCTCCACCTTTGAAAAGCTAAGGAGGCTTGTGGATGAATAAACGAAGACTGACCTTTGGTGCTCGGAAGGCTTTGGCTGTCATAGGCTCCCTTGAGGCCAAGTTGTTCAGGAGCAGCCAAGAGAGCAAGCTGACCCCCAAGGCTCTGCGCAAGCAAGACAGACTGATCCTTGAGGCGGTTGACGGCAAACGTAGTGCTCGCGAGGCAATCCTGGCCTCGGGGCTAGACTACGAGATCGGACTTCACTCGATAGCCTGGCTTGTGCAAACGGGTTTCCTCTACAGCAGCGAGACGCTGAAAAGGTATCTAGAGCATCAAGCGGATCGCCTGGCGCTTTTTGTAGATCTTTTCTCTGACGTCGAGCATGACGCTGATTTTTGGGAGAACGAGATCGATTCCATCCTGAAAGAGACTGGCGAGCTTAACGATGCCTTGCCTGGACTTAGCTGGGAAGGGATCACCCCTCATATCTCAGAGCCATTCCCTGCACCAGAAGCGATCCGCGAGTATTTTCTTCAGTTGTTCATTTCACTCTACGACAAGGCCGAGGAGATATTCGGTTCCGAGGCGGTTCTTGCCAAGCGTATCCTGCTTGACGTTCGACCTCAGCCCTGATTTATAAAAAAGAAACGACCTAGGGTCGTTTCTTTCCAGCGCATGGGTTGTGATTGCCTTACTCGGCCTCTTTGAGGATTTCCATGACCTCTGCCGGAGTAGCTGCTTTTGACAGCCTGGTGCGCATCTCTTCCTTACGCAGTATCTTTGAAAGCCTGGCAAGCGCCATGATGTAGTGTGATTTCTTCTCCTCGGGTGCAGCTATAAGGAAGATAAGGTGGGATGGTTTGCCGTCGAGCGAGTTGAAGTCAACCCCCTTGGCGGAGCGGCCAAAGGCAAGAAGAAGTTCACTGGTCGCGGTTGTCCTGGCATGGGGTATTGCTACACCAAGACCAATACCTGTGCTTTCCAGGTTCTCCCGCTTAAGGATGTCGACAAGGAATGTTTCTTCGTCCTGGATTAACCCCAGATCTACCATGACCGAGACCAGTTCCTTGATTACGGCAACCTTTTCCTGTGCCTTAAGATCAAGCACAATTCCTTCTTCTCGGATAGCCTCTGATATACTAATCATCATCCCTCCTGGTTAAAAATGAGCAGGGGAGTTGGGCCGAGTTTTTGCAAAAGAAGCTCGGCATCAAGTTCTTTATAGGGGAAGGTGACACAGAGGTCTGCCTCGTAGCTCTTAACCACCGAGGCGATGGTCTCTTCCGGCTTGCCTTCCTCCAGCATAAGTGAGATCTTAAGTTCCCTTCCGAATGCCACGTCCTCGATCTGATACAGGAAATTCCATATTCTGTCTTCGAGGAGATCCCGTTTTTCCTTCTCTTCCTTTGTCGACTCTTCGGGTTCCTCTGGCAAGACCGCCAACACGATCAGGCGGCTCTGCAGCTGGGAAGCCAGATCCAGGAGCCCCTCAAGTTCCTCGAGGCGGGTTTCGTCCGCCTCAACATAGCAAAGCACACGTCTATACACTTTAGATAACCTCCTACTTTCCTACGCAGAAGCGTGAAAAGATCTCTTCAAGTATGCGTTGGTCAAGAGCCGAGCGGTCAGTGCCTGTGACATCGGCAAGCGCCTCGCGCAGTTCCTTTGCCCTCATATCCAGATACTGCGCGTCCAAAGCAGACCGCAGATGCACGGCCAGATGCTCCAGACGCTCTTCCTGAAAGCGATTGGCAAAGAACGTCTCCCCCTGGCTTGAGGCTTCTTCCTTTAAGCGATCCAGGAGAGGGGAGAGATTCTTTCTCTTCAAGGCAGAGATCCCTATAGGCTCGCCGGAGACGTTTTCTAAGGAAGGGACCTCCTTCACGGCGTCTGTTTTGTTCCATACGATCATGCCTGGTTTTTTCCTTAAAAGCTTCAGGAGTTCAGCGTCTGCCGGGACAAACCCTGAGGTCGCATCAAGGATAACCAAGAGGAAATCCGCACGATTGACCGCCCCTATTGCACGTCGGACAGCGCACTGATCGGGAAGCGATTCTGCGATTCCAATCCCTGCGCCGTCGAAGAGGCGAACCTGCCCTGTGGGGAGACGTAGGGTTCCGGTTACAAGATCCCTGGTTGTTCCGGGCACAGGGGTTACGATAGAACGTTCTTCACCCAGAAGGGCATTGAAGAGGGTAGATTTGCCGACGTTAGGACGTCCGAGGATCATGACCGCCAAGCCCTTACGCTGGCTGCGCCCCCGGCGAAACGCCCGCTCTAGCCTTTTGGTGTCTGCGATGAGCTCCTCCAACATGGGCTCAAGGGACTCCTCTTGGATGTCCTCTTCAGGGAACTCAAGTTGAGCCTGGAGGAGGGTTAGGAGCCAGCGTACCCGGTCTGAAAGACCCTCTAGTTCTTTTGCAAGATCCCCTCGTAGTTGTGCCAGAGCGGCCTTGATACCCTTCAGGGTTCGGGCCTCGATCGTGGCAAGCACCGCTTCAGCTTGGGTTACATCCAGCCTGCCGTGAAGAAAAGCGCGTTCGGTAAACTCCCCGGGACGAGCCAGGCGAGCGCCGATCCCGATCAAAAGATCGGTTACCCGCTCCACTATAAGCGGGTTGCCGTGGAGCGAGAACTCGACCGTATCCTCGGTGGTATAGCTGTGAGGAGCCCGGTAAACCGCGGCTAGGGCCTCATCTACGATCTCCTCTCCCTCGACGATGAATCCGTTGAGCAACTGATGCCCTCGTGCTCCGATCAAACGTTTACGCCCCTTAAAGATCTGATCACACATCCTTAGCGTCTTGGGTCCTGAGACCCGCACTATTGCCAACGCACTGCGGCCACCAGGGGTGGCTGGAGCAACTATAACATCTTGAAGGCGTTCAAGGAGCATCAACGGGTGCAATGATTACGTTCTTTCGATAGCCGGTGCCTATGGTGTAGGAGCGCACGCCCTCTATACCGGCCAGGGTTTGCTCTGCCAGTTTGCGTTCCTTGTCAGTCAATGGATCAAGCATCATCTCACGGCCGGTCTCTTTTACTATCTTGGCTATGGCCATGGACTTCTTTCGAAGGAAGTTCTCACGCCGCTGCTTGTAACCGCCGACGTCAACTATAACGTTTGGCGTCTTCCCGTAACGGTGCTGTAGTATTGACTGCACCACCAGCTGAAGCGCCCGCAGGGTCTCGCCCAACCGACCTATGAGCAGACCATCCCAGCGCCGCGTACGGGCGTTGACGTAGTATTCGTTCTCACTGCGTTTACGCCATTCTATGCGCGCGCGGAAACCAGCAAGCGAGACTATCTGCGAGAGGACTTCGGCAAGTTTTTCACCGAAGGCATCTTGCTGGTTCGGTCCTTCTGCCATTGAGTTCCTCCAGATCGTGCCCCTCTCCTGAAAATCGCAAACTCCAGAATGGAGAGGAGATTAAAAACAAACCAGTATAACTGTAGTCCTGCAGGGAAGTTAAGGAAGATTACAGTAATCAAAATCGGCATTATGAAGGTCATTAGGCGATTTCGTGGGTCGGTGGCGGTTCGCAGGCTCTGGATTACAGAGGCCACGCCCATCAGTACCGGAAGGATGTAGAAGGGATCGTGCTGAGACAGATCCGCCAGCCACGTTAATTCGCCGGCGGGGATTCTAATGAAGTTAAAGATGTTGATGGCCTTTTCGGGGTTCTTGACAATAGTTACCGTGAACAGCTTGACAAAGGGCGCGCCGCGCAGGCTAATGGCGCTGCGAAGCACCGCGTAAAGCCCGAAGAATACAGGCAGCTGGATGAGCATGGGCAGGCAGCCCTTGAACGGCGACGCCCCGTGAAGTTTGTACAGCTTCATGGTTTCCTCGTTCAGGCGTTTTTTATCGTCCTTGAACCGCTCCTGGAGTTCCTTAAGCTTGGGCTGCAGCACCTGCATCTTCTGCATTGAACGCTGTTGCACCTGTGAAAGCGGCAGGAAGATGAGTTTGATAAGTATAGAGAAGACGATGATTACTACCCCGTAGTTCTTTATAACGTGGTTCAGGAACTGGAATATCTTGAGGATTATGACACCAAGCCAGCGGAAAGCCGAGCCACCCAGCTCGACAATCCGGTTCAGTTTGTGCCCCATCTTTGTCAGGATGTTGTAGTCCTGAGGGCCGAAGTAAAGCCTGAACTCGCGGCCTCCTTCAATGTCGAATGAGAGACCGATACGTTGCTTCTTGGTTACGCTGGGGATTATCTTTCCAACCACAGGTTCTGATGGCAATATGATTGCGGTAAAGTACTTGGAACGAAGCGCCACCCACTCGTAAGGGCCGGGCTCGATCTCGCGGTTGCCTTTCTTTAGTTGGCCGATCCGCTTGGCGTTCAGATAGTTAACCTCCCTCTGGCCATCCCGGTAGTAGACCTGGTAAAGACCGATTTCTGTCTTATCCCCATTGTAAATCCAAGCTCTCTTTTTAGAATCATACTCGTAGAACGCTTCGGTCGGCACAAGCCCGGCTGGACAACGGAAGAGGAGCGCAGCAAGCGAATCCGACTGGATAACCGCTAACTCCCGCTCGGCCAGAATCACAGTAATGCGCTTTTCCTTACCCAGTGTATCCTCCCAAATAAAGGTCACCGAGCTATCACTTCGATCACCAAGCTTGAGGACCTCAAGGGTGGTGTCCTTCTTGCCCAGCACCTCAAAACCTGACTCCTCAAGAAGGTTGACTGGTATTCGTTCAGTACTTGTGGCTTCTTTCTTGCGGGTGAAGTCCTTGATTTCCACCCTCGTGATCCTGAAGCCTGGATGATATGGCCATGCAAGGAATGAAAGCTTGAGGTGTTCGTTCTCAAGTGTTATTGAATCCGCTTTATGCCCATCCTGTGCTCGCTCCTCCGATCCCCTGCCGGTGGTTGGTTCTTTGGTGCCTGCTCCAACTGCAGCCGCAGCAGGCGTTGATTGTTCACCTGCCGGCTCACCCATACATCCACCTGAGCCTTTCCTTAAAAAGTTAAATATAAGCAACATCCCTGCAACCAACACCACAACAATGATCGTCGACCAGATATTGCTTCTTTTTTGTTGTCCATCACTCACGTCACCACCTCACAGGGTCATACCCGCCAGGATTCCACGGGTTGCAGCGCAGAATCCTCCATGCGGCCTTGGCCGTTCCTTTGAAGGCACCGTAGTGCTTTATCGCCTGGATTGCATACTCTGAACAAGTGGGTTCGAAGCGGCAACTGCGCGGGGCTCCGGCAAAGATGATCTGGTAGGCACGAATGAGCCAGATAAGCACCCTACGCATCCTTCCCCCTCAGTTTTTGGGCGCATAGGAGGAAAGACCGGCAAAGCTCATCCTTCTCAGCCTCGTTTTTTAACCTGAAGATGATCACGCCCTCTGGGAATTTTCTCTTCATTCGCCTGTATATCTCACGCATGCGGCGCTTATAACGATTTCGAGCCACCGCCTTCCCGATGCCTTTCGGAACAAAGAAAGCTACCCTGCGGCGTGGCCCCTCAATGAAATAAGCCATGAGGGCTCCACTGGACAGCGGCGCGGCGGCCAGGACGGCCCTTATACCTCTATCACCACGAAGAATCTCAGAGCGCGGCAGACTTTCAGAGCGAGCGGTATTCAACTTCAACCTCACGCCGATAAGCGTTTGCGGCCCTTGGCACGGCGACGCTTCAGCACTGCCCGACCTGTGGAGGTCGAGTTGCGTTTACGGAAGCCATGCTTGCGTTTGCGCTTAAGGTTGCTTGGTTGATAGGTCCTTTTCGGCATGAACATTCTCCTTTCGTCAAACTGCGAGTAGGATTATAGTGTGAAATAATGGGAAGTCAAACGTTACACCCCATCGGGTCGTTACACGACCCGATGGGGACCCCCTAAATAAATGCTCCTTTTCGCCATAGGCGAAAAGATCGCAGGGGAGACTGTATCTTTCTTTGCCCCTTAAAGCTGCTGCGCAGCTTTAAGGAAGCATTAGCTAGTGCGTTTCTTCTTGGTAGTGTTACGGGTGGTGTGTTACGGGTGTTACGGGTGTTACGGGACGGGTGCGGAAGACGCTTGAGCCTATGAACTCGCGCAGGATAGAAGCTGGAGGTACCGCGGCATCGTCCATTGGGGTAACGAATTCCAAAAGCGATATTATGCGTTCCGCCTCCGCTTTAAGACCCTTGGTGCGGACCGTATGAAGAAGTTTCATGGCTTTGTTGCGCATCACCGAGAGCTCGTATATCAAAGCTGAGTTGAACATCTCGTCCGCCGTCTCCTGGTAGGGAAAGACGTATCGTTCCTCGCCCCTGCGCACCTTGGACCAACGCTGGAGGGTTTTGGTAGGTGTATGAGCCCGGTATCGGTAGTCACGTAGCATCCGCCTCAGCATCCTTGTGTCCGATGTGGAGATGATGCGTTGATCATGGTAGTTGAGTTGGGTCAGCGCCGAGACGTAGATCTTGAACTTGAGATGTTTTGGCACGGCTGCGGTCAGGCGGGGGTTAAGGGCGTGGATACCCTCCACTATGAGTATCTCGTCCTGGGCCAGGCTCAGGGTGGCTCCGTCGAAATAACGCCTGCCACGTTCAAAGTCGAAGCGAGGTCTATCTATGGTTTTACCTTCCAGAAGAAGCACAAGCTGCTGGTTGAAGAGTTCAAGATCAACTGCTTCAAGGACTTCGAAGTCGGGTTTACCCTCTTCGTCGAGTGGGGTGCGTGAGCGATCAAAGAAGTAGTCGTCCATCGAAAGCGGCTGGGGGCGCAAACCGTTAACCCGCAGATGCACAGCCAGGCGCTTGGCGAACGTAGTCTTTCCCGCTGATGAAGGTCCTCCTATGAGCACCATGCGTGGAAGTATCGGTGTTCCTGCTATCTCGTCCGCTATGCGGGCGATCGACTTCTCGTGCAGAGCCTCGGCCACGTTCACAAGCTCCAACCCTTTGCCGCCCCTTATGAGACGGTTGAGTTGCCCGATATCTGAGATCCCCAGCGCCTCGCCCCACTCCTCGTAGTGATGGAACACAAGGAAGAGCTTTGGCTGCTCCACGAAGGGTGGAAGCTCAGGGAAGCTTTCAGGCGTAGGGAAGTGCAGGATGAAGCCGGGTGGGTAGTAACGCAGCTCGAAGGAGGCCAGTGAGCCGGTGGATGAGACCAAAGGCCCACGTGTCCAGTCGGAGAAATCGTCGCATTGATGAATCACGTAGCTTTCCTTGTCGGAGTATTCCAGGAGCGCCAGCTTGGAGGAGTTATTGTTCTTTTTACAGATGGCGGTTACTTGATCTCGGCTGGCGTGTTTCATGCGGATGGGCGCATCGTCGGCCACAAGACCGAGCATCTGGGCCTGAAGTAGCTCCACGTCGCGCTTCTCCATGGTGCGCTCCATCCGTAAGGTGCAGTAGAATCCCTTGGAGGTGGAGTGCTCAACCACAGGTCTAGCCTCCGGAAAGGTGCGTTTGGCGGCCATGGTCAAAACGAAGATAAGGCTCTCCTGATGAACCCGCAGCCCATCAGGATCGGTGGCGATAACGAACTCGATCTTCGCGTCTTCGGTGAGCGGGGTATTGAGGCCGACCAGCTTGCCCTCCAGCTTGGCTGCGATAACCGGCTGGTCCGCTGGAACCAGTTCGGTGATCGGCGTTCCCTTCTTTACCTCTCTTGTTGCGTCGCGTCCCAGCTTGATCTTAATCATGGGGTGGATTATACCGCTTCAAGACCATTAGTCAATTGGTTCCGCAAAGAAAGCCCGACTGGTCTGATTTTTCGACCCTGCTTGGACGAGCAAAAGAAGTGCGCTAGGGTTGCGTCTTCTTAAAAAGCGGCCCTTCGGACCGCTTTTTAAATTAATTTCTCGATCAGGTTTGAGTCGACGGCTCCTTATGAGGTTCGGCAAGAAGGCTCAGGATCCTGGCCACGGTCTCCCTGAGGTCACGGCGGGAGCAGACGATGTCCACGAAACCGTGCTCCAATAAAAACTCCGATCGCTGGAATCCGGGCGGAAGCTTCTCGCCTATAGTCTGCTCGATCACACGGGGGCCGGTAAAGCCCAGAAGTGCACCGGGTTCGGCGATTATTACGTCGCCCAGGGAAGCGAACGAGGCCATAACACCGGCCATCGTCGGATGGGTCAGGATATTGATGTAGGGGATGTGCGCCTGCTTTAGAAGGGCCACCTCAGCCGAGGTCTTGGGCATCTGCATGAGGGAGAAAATCCCTTCCTGCATTCTGGCGCCTCCTCCGGATGCGGTAAGCATAACGAACGGTTTATGTTCGGCAAGAGCGAGTCTTGCCGCACGAGCAACCCTTTCGCCCACAACAGAACCCATGCTCCCACCCATGAACGCGAAGTCCGTGGCCGCGAAGATAACCTCTATCCCTTGAATTACAGCCCTGCCTGAAACGATCCCCTCCTCCATGCCGGTCTTCTTGCGTGAGGATCTGTATTTCTCCTTGTACTTGGGGAAGCGCAAAGGGTCAACAGGCACCAGGCCTTTATCCACCTCTTCCAGTCCACCTTCGTCCAGGAGAAGTTCTATGTATTTACGGTGCCCGATCCGGAAGTGGAAGTTGCACTTGGGGCAGATCCAGCAGGATTGATCGAGTTCCCGGCGGTAGAGTATCTCGCCGCAGCTCTCGCACTTGAGCCACAGCCCGTCCTTGAGCTTGGTCTTCTTGCGGGTGTTACGGGCGGGGCGCAGGTTCTTGCGTGAAAACACTAGGAGAACCGATCGGTAAGTTTCTCGAGCACCTGCGGCAGGGTGGTGTACTCCATATCGGCCTCGGGCAGTCTGCCCGGCTCGAACGGACCGTGACGGCGCAGGTAATCGGCTACCTCGTTGGCCATGGCCCTGGCTTTATCGTACGAGGGATCGTCAAACATGTCGCGCGGGCCGATCAATTTACCCTCGGCAAGCTGGAATCCTGCCGCGATCACGCGCGGAGGCCCGTCAAATCGAGTAGGTGTCGCATTGGCAAAGCTTACAGGCATCAGAGGGCCGTTGTGTGAGCCGCGCATCCAGCCTGAGACCACGTGGGGGAATGAAAACGGCTCCAGAACCTCGCCCACCGCTGGCAGACCGGCCTGGGCGCGAACGATCATCACCGGATCGTCCTTACCCACGTACTTGCCTGCGATCAGGGCCAGCTTCTGGGTAGACGCCTTGGCCGCCAGGAGCCCGTCCTTGCGATAGATGGTGTCTACAACGTAGTGCTCGTGGCTGCCGATCAGCGCCAGGAGATCATACATCTCCTCCGGGGTGTTGAGCCCTACCTTCTTGTTCTCGTAAGGGTCGTTGATCTCGAAGATGAAACCGTCGTGCATGGAGGGATCAATAACCAGACCTGCGGTGTTGAATGGGTCGGCGAATATCTTGTATAAAGGATAGTTCCACGCACCGGGCGAGGTCTTGTCGGCCATGAAGATTATTACCGGTTCGCTGGGGCGTTCTTCAAACTCCATCTCCGCACAACCCGGTCCCATGCCCTTAACGTTGCCGGAAAACGCGTCGGCTAAAAGGTCTTGGCCCGCTCCATACAACTTCAGTTTCTTGGCAACCTCTGTCCCTTCAACGAACGTGTCCCAGGCCAGCTTGTGGATTGCCTCTGCATCGGTGCCGTGGGTATGGGTCATGATCAATTCAAGGTCGTCACCACAGGCGAGGACCGAGAAGTCAATTAACTTTCCGTCGCGTTTAGCCGCATCCAGCATGGCTTCTGCTTTAGCCAGCACCTCAGGGTGAGAAGCCGAGTGCCCCACGTAGCCGCCGACGTCGGCCTTGATAACGGAGAGGGTTAACTTTCCGTTCATTAATCCTCCTTGATTTCCGTGAGATTAGAATTTACCCCAATATTAGGTCGGATAACCATGATGTCAACCCTACCCGTAACACACCCGTACCCCTTCGGGGCATTTTTATTATTTAGAGCCTTCGCTCCAAACTTTTAGGACATAACACACCCGCCGAAGTCGGGCAGTAAGGACAAGAGATTTCAGGGGCTAGTGGGTTGACACCTCATAAGTAATGCTTATAATAAAATCGATTTCATTCACAGGAGGAAGAATGGGAAATAACAACCTCGCACCAGAACAGTTGGATACGGTGATTTTAAGAATGGCAGGAGACGCCACCTTGAAAGACGGAGTACTTCCTAACATTGAAGGCAAAGGGATACTCGATGTGCTTCAAGAAAATTATCCTCAGGTCACACTAAATGACATCGAAGATTCCTTTGAAATACTGGAAAACCACGGATATATTCGATTCGACAGATACCCTAAAAACCCTGTAATGTTCTTTGAAGAAATTGGCTTTGAAGCCTACCTGCAGCAGTTTTACCCCGATTATGATTCTCTTGAAAATCGAACATGTACTCAAATCGTCCAAAACGAAGCTCTCAATGATGCTCTCATAGCGCAGGCATTAAGTACACCACGCATAATAATTCAACATATCCTCAAGAATCTAGCATCGCGAGGTGAAATCAAGATAGATTCTTCTCTTCAAGGCATTCATATCACTCATGTAAACGCCAGCTTGCGACGTAAATTCAAAGGGTGAATAACCGTCTCACAGTTGTTGCATTATTTGATGTACTAGGCTTCGGGGAACGAGTTCGCTCTTATGGGTTGAGAAATCTTACACTTGCATACAACCAACTGACTCAAGTGGTCAGGCGCAGGCGAAACTGCTTGATAATTGATGCAACAATACCACTCGGTGAGTCGGAAGAGGGTTACCCCATAACAGGCACTGCTTTAGCCGAATTGGTCGTCAACAAAACTTATTTTAGTGATACCATTCTCTTTTGGGCAATATACGATAGAGCACGTTTCTGGACGTTCTGTAGTATCTGCGCAGAATTCTTTTGCGAAGTGCTCAACATGCGGATACCACTCCGCGGTGGGATATCCCTTGGTGAAGCCTATATGAACAACAGAACACGAACATACCTCGGCTACCCTTTAGTCGAAGCCGATCGTGTTGAAAAGACACAACTGTGGCTCGGCGTCTCGTTTGGACCATCCTTTGCTGAATACCCTTTCAAGCATTACTTTAGGGCAGAACATGTGCTATATTATACGGCCCACCGTAAGCCAGGTAATACCCAATACATACCAGGTTTTGTATTGGATTGGCCTCGCCAGTGGCGAAAGATGTATACGCATTCGCTATACGAACATCTTGCCGGGATGAATATAAATCCAAAATATCAAGATTACTATCTTCGGGCGATTCAATTCGCCGAGCTATCCGAAAGAGCGGAGCGCGAATCGGAATGCACGTAAAAGTCGCTTATATTATTCACTTGACCGACTTCCTTGAAACTCCCCCACATCTTACTACACCCAATACGTCTGCTACGCAGTCGTGCCCAGACCCCATAGGTTGACAGATTGAAACATTTCAGTAGCATACGTTAACATTATGATTACGATTTTGCTTTTCCAGGGTCAGGGAGAAGTTATGGTAGGGCGGCTCTGACGAAGGGCATCTCAACCAATCCCAAGGTGCTCCTATGCACCGTCTACCGACGCTTTCGGGGCGACTACATTGTCATCGCAAACGCGCCGCGCAGGGTAAGCCCCGGGCTGCGCTTCATCAAGCAGAACGTACCTGAAGTTGAGATACTTGAGTATCCCATGTGGCGTGAGTACGTTGCCAGGCTCCGCGAAGGCTGGGACGTGGTTGGGTTCAGCTTCTACCAGAACGAGATCGGCGAGATTCGCAGGATGGTGGCCGAGGCTCGGCGTCATGGGGTGCGCGAGATATGGGCCGGCAACTACGGAGCGCTTGACTACAGTATTCCCTCACTGGTGGATCGTGTCTTTATCGGACCTGCGGAGGATGAAATCGCCCAGGTCTTCGGCTATCGGGTCCGGCCCGAAGATATCCAGCATCCGGTGATGATGGTTCATTTCTCCCTCATCCCCGGTATACGCGACGCTACGTTCGGCCTGTTATACACCGCGCACGGCTGTCCTTACAAGTGCTCATTCTGTCAGACCCCTGTCTTCGAACGCCACCGCTTCACGATCAACCTCGAAAGCATCGAGCGAGTTCTGCGCTACTACAAGAAGCTGGGGGTCACCTACCTGTTTCCCATGGATGAACTCTTCGGCATCTACCCCGAGTTTACGGATAAGCTTACCCGTCTGTTTGCCCGTTACAAGTTCCGCTGGTGGGCTCAGTCGCGCGCCTCGCTGTTTGTGCGCTATCTGGATACGTGGCATGAACGCGGGCTGCGCATCCCATCTGTCGGCGTGGAGTCCATGCTGCAAACTTCTCTTGACGGGATGAATAAGCGACAGAACACTGAGGAGATCTACGAGTTCTGCCGCCGCTCGAGCGAAAAGCACGGCATGTATCGGATAGGCTACTTTATGACCGGACACGAGGACATGACCGCTGAGCAGACATTAGAAGATGCTGCTCGCCTCAAACAGGCGGGCTTTGACGCCCACGCCGTATCCGTCATCACACCCTTCCCTCAGACACCGTTGTGGGACAAGCTAAGCTCCCGCTACGGTATCTTTGACCACGACTACAGTCATTACAAATTACAACACCTGGTCTGGAACCATCCCCACATCTCACCGGCACAGATGCACTACCTTCAAAACACCATAATAAAACTTCTTGTCAGGCCTATTGACTTCATCTATAAGGGTCTTTCGAGACTCATCTGGGGCGGGCTTCGCCAGGACGGCGCAGGCTTCATCTGGCGCAACCTGATTAAAGGCCCGATTGCCGCCCTCTTCATCAACGACCGCAAGCAGGTCTTCTTTTGACCCCACATGTCTGCTACGCATCCATGCGGGGACCCCAATATACACCCCACACGCCTGCTGCGCAGTCGCGCGGGGACCCCAATAAATCACCACACACATTTCCTTCTCTATGCAGTGCGACGACCGCGTCGTTGCCTTCTGTTTTGACCTGATGCGATGCGGATTTGTGGGGTGAAGTTTTGGCTAAAGGCCGAAACTTCTAAATTGTCCGAAGGACAATAGAAGTCGGACAGTAGGGGTAGAGATTTTAGGGGCCAGGGGGTTGACATATTAAAATATTGCAGTAATATGATTGGCTTTCTATTGCAATCTCTTTTTGCAAATCGGGCAAAAGAGAGTGCATCTTTCAAGAGAAAGACCTAAGTATGAAGGAGGAGGCCTTCATGAAAGGACTTTCTACAAATCCAAAAGTGCTCTTATGCACCTCTTACCGACGCTATAAGAACGATTATTTCAGTGTCAGTGGTATTGTAAGCGCCTTTAAATTCCCCAGAGCACGTTCCTTCTGCAGGATAAGTCCCGGACTGCGTTTCATTAAACAAAACGTACCTCAGGTTGAAATACTTGAACACCCCTTGTGGTATGAGTATGTAGAAAAGTTAAAAGAAGGCTGGGACGTGGTCGGATTCAGCTTCTACCAGAAACAGATCGGTGAGATTATACGGATGATCGAAGAAGCCAGACGTCATGGGATAAAAGAAATATGGGCCGGCAACTACGGAGCGCTTGACTACAGTATTCCCTCACTGGTGGATCGTGTCTTTATCGGATCCGCAGAAGATAAAATTGCCAGGGTTTTTGGGCGCTGTGTACCCGATAACGAGGTAGAGCATCCGGCAATGATGGTTCACTTTTCCCTCTTCCCGGCTCTTCGCCACCTGACTTTTGGCATGATCTATACCGCCCACGGATGCCCGTTCGAGTGCACTTTTTGTCAGAACACAGCGTTTGTAAAGAGGCATTTCACAATCAACTTTACAAGCATCAAACGGGTACTCGAATACTACCACAAACTGGGAATCAGTGAGATAGTGGTTTTGGACGAGCTATTCGGCATCTACCCTAAGTTTGCAGATAAAATCACCAATCTCTTAGCCCGTTATAAGTTCCGCTGGTGGGCTCTGTCTCGTGCATCGATTTTTCTTGCTAATCTTGATACCTGGTATGAACGAGGTCTGCGCCTGCCTTCAATCGGGGTAGAGTCCCTGAAACAGGATGCGCTGGACATCGTACGGAAAAAACAGAAGGTTTGGCAGGTGTTGGAATTCGCCCGCCGCACCCGTGAAAAACCGGGTATGTACCGGATAGCAGCCTTCATGGTAGGTTACGAGAATATGACCGCAGAGGAGACTATTGAGGATGCTATTCAACTCAAAAAGGTAGGTTTTGATGCTCATACTGCAAACATCATCACACCCTTTCCCCAAACTCAACTGTGGGATGAGTTGGACTCAAAATACGGCATCTTCGATCGTACCTATCGCCACTACGATGTTAAACATCTAGTTTGGAAACATCCTCTTATATCATCTACCCAAATGCATTATCTTGCAAAGTCCGTAAGAGCCTTCCTTAACAGACCCTTTGACGTTTACCGCAGCGGTCTTAAACGGCTCTTCTGGGAGGAACTGCGCGCGCAGGGACCACGCTTCCTGTGGCAAAACCTAGTAAAGGGCCCCATTAATACCTTATCCATTGACGACCGCAAACAGTTTTTCTTCCCTAAACTCCCCCATCGAACACCGTTGCAATCTCAACGTCGACGAAGACAGGTTACCACTCGGCAGGGCAAAAGCGTTCACGCAGAGAGATCATAAGTTATTGTCCGTACGCTTTGCGGTAGGCATTCTCGATATCGGCTTCCGAGACCTCATCGAGCACCGTGTACCGGCCGGGACGGGTGGAAGGGGCGTGTGCGACGATCTTTGTGAACTCCTCGAACCCTATCCCTATATCCTTAGGGGCGGCAATCAACTCGTTGGCTCGCAGGAACTTCGCCTGGGCTGAGGCGGAGGGCTCCTTCTGTAATATAGAGGTAAAGAGCGCGAACATCGCCACCTGTTCGCCGTGTAACGATTCGCACTCATAAAGCTCATCACAGGCATGACTTAAAAGATGCTCTGCTCCGCTGCATGGCCTGCTGGTTCCCGCGATGCCCATTGCGATCCCGGAGAGCACCAGGCCCTCGGCGAGGATACGCAAGAACGAGATCTCCTCAAGATTCACCCGCTTCGCATCCAGCATCTCAAATGCGGATTTGCGCGCCAGAAGAGCGGCCACCGTGTCGTAGTGTTCATGGGTGCGGCGATAAGCCAGAAGCCAGTCGTTGGTTGCGGAGATGTTGGACAGAAGATCCCCCAAACCTGCCTTGAGGTTTCTCTGCGGCGCGCTGCTTACAGCCTCAAGCTCCACAAGCACCGCTGTTGGCATATTCACCCCAATGCTGCGAGTGCCTTTGCGGAAAAGAATCACCGCTACAGGTGATGAGATCCCGTCGTTTGAAAGCGAGGTGGGCACGCTCACCACTGGCAGTATGCGACGGGAACCTGCGAACTTGGCAACGTCTACCACCCGGCCTCCGCCTACCCCGATGAGCACGTCGGGTCGAAGTTCATCAATAGCCGCCTCAACCGCTTCGACCTGGGGATAGGAGTTGTCTTCTATCTCGTGAACGTGCGGTTCCTTGAATCTGGAAGAGACCCTATCCGCCATGGAACGTACTTCCTTCATGACGATGATCAATGGTCTGGTAAAGAGCAGGTTGGATTCGTGGAGGAGCTCGTTTACTTTATCTAAAAGACTCTCCTCGATCCTCACCATTATAGGCAAGGAGACGTTGCTTCCAAAGATAGGCATCTACGCCTCCTCTCTTTCAATGGCTCTCGCCACCTCTTCAGCGCGAGCTAAATCTTCAAAGGTGTCTACTTCTATCCAGGGCAATCCTTTGGTGCTCAAGGCGTAGAGGGGGTGTTCATCCAGTATCCGGGCTATCGCTTGCTCATACCAAACGTCCCTTTGACCCGCATCAATCATCTCGTCCATCTTCTCAAAGAACGCCTTAGAAAACCCCTTCCCGAATCTGGCAAGCCCTATATACTCCCCTTCACTTACCTTTGGATCGAGTTCCTTTGAGATGGCGGTAATCCTTTTATCCTCATCCACCATCA
>SOJW01000029.1 GCA_004375895.1 Candidatus Stahliibacteriota bacterium | reverse complement strand
TTGTATCGCCGAAGTCCCACTCCCACTCTGCAGGGTCGCCCGTGGAAAGATCGGTGAAGGATACGGTCAAGGGAGCGGGCCCTGAGCGGGGATCGGCGGTAAAATCCGCCTCCGGAGCTCCCGGACCAGGATGTCTCGGCGCCTCTATATTAAGCACCCCATCAAAAATTATGGTGTAACCCGCTGGCATTCCGGCAGGCAAGACATACCACGAGGAAGGCAGTGGGTCTGGGTTATTCCCTCCCCAGCCGAAGTTGAGATGCCACTCGTCGTCGCCTGTGGTTTCACGGAAACCGTCGCAGATGACTGAATGTGCATAATTCCAACCTGCGTCCGTGATTCCCAATTGGGCGGGCATACTGTCTTTCATGTTCTGCTCAAGGATGTTGTAGAAGTCTAAGCTCTCCTCTTCCCTCCATTGGGCGCGGTCGAAGTCGAAGTAATTTCTGTAAGCATTAGCACAGTCGCCGTGGGAGGCCCCGGAACCCTGGCTTGTGTAGTTCATCTTTACGGAGACTCCGCACGCATAGGAGATGTCCGCGCAAACCTCAGGGGTGGGCGCCCCATCGTTGTAGTCTATCTCAGGTATGCTTGCCGCCGGCGCATCGATAAAGATACCGCGCGTGTTGGTTGTGTAACTGTCTGAATCCGTAAAGATCACCGCATCAGGGTACTGCCAGAAGTTGATGATCTGCCCCATCGCAGTGGCCACACAGCCAACAACGCAGCGGTCGCTCGTAACCGGATCAATCGGGCATTCGTTCCAGTAAGGGGAGCTCTGGTGCCACATACTCTCTACCCAACCGCCTGTCCAGGTTTGTCCTTCAGGCGGCCAGGAGTCTCCTGGGGCAAGCAATGTTAAGTTTCCGGAAAGGTAGTTTCCCCATTGGGTATTGTAGCGAACCTTTACACTCTCAGGTAATATCTCCAGTGCCGCCATACGCAGGCTGATGTCTTCTCTTAACATATGCAGCAGGAGATTTAAGGGATCCTCATCCCAGGGGAAGGAGCTGTTGTTAGAGTAAGCAATAACCGGTACAAGATCGGTGTTCGCCGTTACTACAATAAAACCTTGTGGCTTGAGTTCGAAGACGTAAGCGAGCAACCCTTCTTTATCCCCTGTGTAGAGGGGTCTCATGGTGTTTACGGATGAGGCATAACTCGCGCCGAGATAATCCGCTTTCGCCAGACGCTGGCTTATGATTTCAATTTGGGTTTCGGTCACCTTTGCAGCGGTCTCTGGGCCGACTGGCTCGGCGTGAAGTAGACCTATGAAAACAAGCAGTATAAGTACGCCAGGAGCAAGAAACCTGACTCTCGAACTCTTCAAGATTCCTCCTAGGATGAAATCGTTTACATCCAACTATTTTGCCGAAAGGCAAACCTCAGCCTTCCGAATCTCTATCACTTAAGTATAACAATAAGTTTAGCGACTCAGAGTGTATTGTCAAGACCCACAGCCTCTCCGGTGATGCCGATTTCTTACAACCGCCTTCCTCACCTGGGCAGCTCGACCCCATTCCCGAGCTTCCACATCAAGGTAAGGTGTCCCGGGTTTGCTTCAGGTTACTGTAGGCTTAAGCCTTCAACGATCTACCTTATGCGCTGAAGTTCATGCCAGTCGAGTTTTTCTTTTCCGATGGCTATAATCTGATTCGGGTTCAGTATGATCTCAGCGATCCCCTTCCTGGATGTTATCTTCTTATGGATGGTGCATTGTTTCAACCTGAGGAATGAAGTGTTTTCTTCCCACTTCTCAATGCTCTCGCACTCGATCTCGATGTCATTTTCGCAATAAATCCACATCATGACCTCCAGGGTTTACAAGAAGTCTACGCCTGGCATCTCTTATGTCAAGGAGACTGGGATGCTTATGTTCTCGTGTTAAGAATGGATTGTATGTGCTTGACATTCTACCTTGAAGGGAATCTTCAGCACGTCATTGCTCTTTTCAAAGCCCCTTTTTGGTCTGCGTGGGTCTTACTGCTCGCCACTATCCAGTTCTCAGGAAAATCATAAATGATATATGTAACATAAATTAGTTATTGTTTTTAAGAAAGACAAGTGTTCTTTACCTCAGGATTTTACCCTAGAAAAGAAGGTAGGGTATTTTGCCTATTGACGATCGAGTTATTCTCGCTATCTTCAAACCAGTAAAGAATAAGAAGAGAGGTTAAAACGGAAGGAATTACGCCCTCCTCCCATACTTATCCGGTGGCTGTTGAGGTCCCCTCGGCAGCCACCCTCCATTTTATTTAAGCGGATAGCAGATATGCTTGGGCTCTGCTGTCTGAGCTCAAGCAGCGCCCAGGGAAGGGCGTTTATGATCTTGACATTCTTCCACTTAGCGTTAGGATAGAAAGGATATGGCACTCAGAAAGGCTCTAAGCAAGCATGAGGCTGAGATTTGCAGGGTTGCCGGATTTCTGGCCGAGCGCGGCTGGGCCGAAGCCAATGGCGGCAACCTCTCCATTAGGTTGGAGACCTCCTTTGATCCCATAGGGGAGAGGTTTCCTTTGAGCATCCCAAGGCCTGAACTCGAGGGGCACTCGCTTCTGCTCACCACCACCGGCAGCAGGATGCGGGATTTGGCCGAGAATCCTTTAGAGAACCTGTGTCTTGTGAGGATCGTGGATTCCGGCAGCTCTTTCCTCGCAGAAAGCGAAGGAGGAGAAGTAACGAGCGAGTTTCCCACCCACCTTGCGGTGCACGCCCTACTCGTCATGGAACGCCCTGATCATCATGCGTTACTTCATACCCATCCAACCTTCCTCATCGCTTTAACTCATCTTGTTAAGGACAAGGCTGAGCTCCGCGATACCCTTATTCGTATGTTCCCTGAAGCGGCTCTTCTGTTACATGACAACCTGGAGGTCCTTGATTACGTAGCCCCTGGCAGCGATGAACTTGGCGCCGCAACTGTAGAGGCTATCCGGCGTGTCTGTGGCGTAATCTGGCGATGGCACGGGATGGTGGCAACCGGCGCGAACCTTTCATGTGCACTTGATCTTGTGGAGGTTGCGGAGAAGGCTGCACGGATCGCTCTTCTTCTCGGGGATAGTAGCAAGGAGTGCGGACTCTCTGATGACCAGCTTAAAGGTATCTACGAGGCCTTTGGGGATTGAAGATCTTGGGATCCACTCGATGTCTCCTGGCTTGACCAGGGCTTTGAACTCACTATAGTTACTCCTGATATGAGTGTAGCTGAACTTATCTCAAGGATCGAGCCTTACATGCGCATCGGTGAAGTGAAGTCTGGTGTGCGATTCATCATCCTGGAGGGGCAGATTTATGAACCTCAAACCGAGAACATCGATGCGATCCGTTCGATCTTCAAAGAGACAGGTTATACTCCTTTCTTTGAGCCGAACAAGGGATCACAGACTGCACCTCACCGCTTGAAGGTGGGTCTTTTTTCGCTCCGCAAGCTACGTCAGCGCCACTGGCTTAACTGGTTACTTCTGGGGATCACACTGATCACCACTACAGTTGGGGGCGCCCTCATGGCCCTGGAGAGCATCCCTGAGGGATTTAGCTTCTGGAGGATCATCTGGATGGTGCTTACCAATCCTTTGATGTTGTTAAAGGGACTGCCGTATTCGTTGGCCCTGATACTTATACTGGGCAGCCATGAGCTTGGTCACTACCTTACCTGTCGCCATTACGGTGTGCAGGCTACCCCGCCCTTCTTTATCCCCTTCCTTCCTCTCTTCGGAACCATGGGTGCGGTGATCCGAATGGGACTTACCCCGAACCGCCGGACGCTTATCCGTATAGGTGCGGCAGGGCCTATCGTTGGGTTCCTTGTGGCGATACCGGTCACCGCAGTTGGCATAATGCTTGCCAGTGTTGATGTGATGCAGCCCGGAACCTTGGAGTTCGGGGAGCCGCTTATCTTTAAGTTCCTGGTGTGGCTTATCAAAGGGCCGCTTGAACCCGGCCAGGAGGTGGTTATGAACCCCTTGGTGACCGCAGGGTGGCTGGGGTTCCTCGTTACCTCTCTTAACCTTCTGCCGCTCTCCCAGCTTGACGGAGGGCACATCGCCTACGGCCTCTTAGGCCGCAAGCGTATCTGGCTGGCACTAGTAACCTATGGCCTTATGGCTGCAGCCGTTGTCGGGACATATGTAAGATTCAGGCAGCTCTCGGTGTGGCTGGTGTGGGCTGCAATAACCCTTCTTATCGGATTCAGGCACCCACCCGCAGAGGACGAGATTACCCCTCTAAAGGCCTCGGATATCATAATCGCCGTTGCAGCATTCATTATCCTCGTGCTCACCGTTATGCCGATCCCGCTGCAGGTTATCCCTCCACCTTCCTCATCCTGAGCTTTACTTGACTTCACCAGGTTTTTCCCTAGGATAGCGTCATGTATCCTGTCCTTTTCCAGATAGCTGGTTTTCAAATCCGCACCTACAGCTTGATGCTTTTGCTGGCTTTCGTGGTAGGGATAATCCTTCTCTGGCTTATCCTGAAACGCCGCACCCTTATAGATCCTGCAGTGGTGAGTGACTTTGCTTTCTGGGTAATAATCGGGGTTGTGGTTGGTGCCCGCCTTGCCTACGTCCTTATGCACTGGCCCAAGTTTGCCGAGAACCCTGCTGCCATCTTTAAGATCTGGGAAGGTGGAGCGGTCTACTACGGTGGCTTCATCCTTGCCCTTGCAGCCGGTCTTATATATCTCCGTGTAAAGAAGATACCCGTGCTTCCCCTGCTGGACGCAATCGCTCCGGTAATCGCCTTATGCGAGGGGATCGGCCGCATAGGTTGTTTTCTTAACGGCTGCTGTTTCGGTCAACCCACCGACGTCTGCGGTGTTACCTTCCCTGCTGATTCCTTCGCCTCCTCGATCTTCGGTCCTGGCCACTCGATCTGGCCTACCCAGCTTTTCCAGTCAGGCGGTGGAGTCTTACTCTTCGTTATCCTGTTTCTTCTTATGAGGCTTGTGAGGCTTCGTAAGGGACAGCTTTTTGCCATATTCCTCGCAGGGTTTGGCGCTTTTCGCTTCGGGGTAAACCTCCTGCGCTACTACGAGGATACCCTTAACCTGTGGACGAACCAGTGGATCGCTATCGGTCTTGTGATTGTAGGAGTTGGTTTAGCCATTTACTTCGGTCGGACTCAGGAGAAGGTACCCACCCCGCAGTGGATTGCTGCCGAGCGCAAAAAGATGGCAGAAGCCAGACGCAAGAAGGAACAAGGGAGGTCAAAGAAATCCAAGAAGTCCAAGAAAGCTTCTCGCCGAAGATAGGGGGAAGCCGATGAAGGGGACGCAGGCCCTAAGGGGCGTGTTGTTTGGGATACGGGTGTTACGGGTGGCGGTTGCGGAGTTCTTCTTTCCGTCCGTCTGTCTGGTTTGCGAGGGGGATACAGACGGTGCCCCTGTTTGCGATAATTGCCTTGCTTTGATCCAGCCAATCGAGCGGGGTTTCTGCCAGCTCTGCGGCAGGCCGGTTTCACGCTCGCGTCGCTCCTATATCTGCGCCGAGTGCGTTCGCAAGCCGCTCGCGCTTACCCGCGTCCGCGCCTGGGCCAGATTTACCCATCCTTTAGACAAGCTCGTATATGCCTTTAAGTATGCCCGTCGCTCCAGGCTGGCGCGTTTCTTCTCGCGCAGGCTTGCTCTCGTGGTGCAAAGTGACGGTTTACTCGGCTCGGCAGATGCAATCGTTCCTATCCCACTGCATGCATCCAAACGCTGGTGGCGGGGTTATAATCAGAGCGAGTTGCTTGCGCGTGAGCTCTCCAGCCAGACAGGGATCAAGATGCTTGATTGTATTAAACGCAGACGAGTTACCCGCACCCAGACCCGCCTGACGCCCGAGCAGCGCAGGGCCAACGTGGAAGGCGCGTTCAGCATGAGGAGAAGCGCTGATCCTTTACTCCTTGCAGATCGCAAGCTGATCCTTCTGGATGACGTGATTACCTCAGGCTCAACCCTTGACGCGGCGGCTGAAGTGCTTTTGGACGCTGGCGCTCGTGAGATTTACGGCCTGACCGTCGGCGGAGCCTGGATAGCAAGATAAACACCCCACAAAGTTACTTCGCTGCTTTGCAAGAATGTGACACAGGCTCTCCAGCCAAAGACCTATGGAGTGCAATGACCGCGTCATTGCAGCATCAACGTGGTTGATGCACAACCACCTCTGGCAGAGTAATCCCCCTTTAGTTCCCCCTTATTAAGGGGGATTCAGGGGGATCAGAGGAATCAAGAAATAGCAGCTTAGACCTGAATCCTCGGATCGTGCCCTATATGAGATCGCCACGCTCACTCCGTTTCTCGCAATGACACCCCCACCCTAACCCTCCCCCATCAAGGGGGAGGATAATTAGGTAGATTCCCTTCGGGAATAGATCGCCACCGTCTCTGTTGGAGGCGGACGGTCGGTCGCGATGACGGAGTGCCTTAGGCCAGTTGACACAATCCCTTATTTTATTATAGTTTTGTGATGGGTTTTGCGCAGTTCTTGGCTTCGACAATCGATTTTTTGATGGGAATAGGCCCTTTATAATTGTATGCCAGCGGGCCGGTCTAACGCGAAGCGGACGTAAAGCGTCAACCCGGCCCCTACGTTTTACGGCACATAGTAAATTTGCCGTTTAAGAATGGGGTCTGTGTGGAGGGATTGTCTGTATCTGAAACAGAGGTTAGTTCAACAGCGCGTACAGGACGATGTTTATCCCCATGCGGAAGGCGTGCTCGCGAACGTCCGGCGGGTTGTTGTGAGCTACTGTCCAGCCATCCGAGGGGTTCGAGTTGTAGGTGTAAAATATAACTAGTCTTCCAGCATCAAAAAGCCCAAAGCCTTTGGGCGGGCCTTCGGCGTGCTTGTGGGTTTGCGGCGGGCCGTTATCAAAATCGTAAAAGATGCGGTAGATGGGATGATCAAACGGCAGCTCCACAAGCTCTGAGTTTGGGAAAACCTCCGCGATCTCGGCACGAAAGCTTTCGTCCATCCCGTAGTCGTCGTCGGCATAAAGAAACCCGCCTGACCGCAGATACTGTCTCAGCCTCTCCCGCTCCGCCTTGGAGAAGGAGACCTTTCCGTGACCGGTCATGTAGAGGACAGGGTAGTTCTCGATCTCGCGATCCATCAACGTCAACACCTTCTGTTCTTCAGTTGCAAGGATACTTGTTCGCTCCGAGATCTCCCTGGCCAGGTTCGGCAGGGCGTCTGGATCGTTGTACCAGTCGCCGCCGCCGCCGTACTGCAGTCTTGCAAGTTGGATGGGGGAGAGCGTTGCCAGTAATAAAGCAAGGTAGTTCACACGCCGACAGCTACATCCAAGAGGCGGGTTACTATCGAGTATGGAATCCTCACGCATCCGATCTCGTTACGTCCCACACCGTGATAATCTGAACCTCCGGTGGGCATAAGCCGGTTCTTCAAGGCGAGCGCATACAGATGATCCTCAAAACTTGGTGGATGTTCAGGATACCAGACCTCGATCCCGTCAAGGTACTCTAACGTGCGCTCGGCCGCGTTCTCGATGCGGTACATGCCTGGATGGGCGAGCACACCTACCCCCTGGTGTTCATGTATGAACTCCACCGCCTCCTGGATGGAGAGTTTGGCCTTGGGAACGTAGGCCACCCCATCCGGGCCCAGAAAACGGCTGAACACCTCGTGGACGCTACGGGCAGTCCCTTGAGCCATCAACGCCTTGGCCACGTGCAACCGGCCTATTGACTTACCGGTAGAGAAGTGGCGCACCTCTGCAATGTCAAGCCTGATACCCGCCTGGTTGAGGCGATCGATGATCTCAAAGACCCGCTCCTCACGCTTGGCCTGATACCATTCGAGCCTTTCCTCAAGCTCGGTTTCGTTGCCTGGAGCAAAGTAGCCTAGCATGTGAATCTCGTTGCCGTCAAGCTCGCATGAAAGCTCCACCCCTGAGATCACCTCAATACCGAGCTTTCTACCCGCCAGCTTTCCTTCCTTAAGCCCGGCCACGGTGGCGTGATCGGTGATAGCCATCGCTTTGAGGTGGGCGTCCTTGGCCAGTCTTCCC
>SOJW01000064.1 GCA_004375895.1 Candidatus Stahliibacteriota bacterium | reverse complement strand
GTCAGGTTACAGCAAGGAAACCCTTCAAAAGGTCAACGTGGAAGGAACAAAAGCCATTGTGGAGGAGTCAATCAAGGCCGGGGTAAAGCGATTTGTCTACGTATCGAGTCAGGCAGCAGGCGGACCAAGCAAAGGAACATATCCGAAGACCGAGGATGATCCCGACTGCCCCATCTCCACCTACGGCTTTAGCAAGAAGACCGCAGAGGAGATACTTTTAGGGCTCCGCGATAGGATCCAGATAGTGATTCTTCGCTATCCGGTTATCTACGGACCGCGTGGAGAAGAGATGTTACCCATCTTCAAGATACTTTCCGGTCCTTTCCAGCCGGTGATGGGGTTCAAGCCCCTCTATACATCCATGATCTATGTAACCGATGCGGCTCAGGCTGCGGTTGCGGCACTGCAGGCGAAGGTCGCTTCCGGCTCGATCTACTACATCGCCGACGGAGTTGACTACACCCTTGAGTATCTCTACGATTTGATCGGTGAGGCTCTGGGGAAGAAGGGGTTGCGTATCAAGCTGCCCCTCTGGATAGTAAGTATTGCCGCCTGGTGGGTTCATGATGTGCGCAAAAAGAGGCTTTCATTTAACCGTGAGGGAGTGCGGGAGTTTAAGGCTCGCTTCTGGCTTGCCTCCTCTGAGAAGGCCATGCGCGAACTTGGTTGGAAACCCCAGGTTTTGCCTCAGGAAGGATTTGCCAAGACGATACGATGGTATCGTTACAAAAGGTGGCTGTAATTAATACCCCAAGAGCTTCCTGCGTAAGCTCTTGGGGACCCCGGGAGGCGAGAAAGTTGTTTAAGGTAATTTAATGGCTGAAGTAAAAAAGATTCTAGTTACAGGCGCATCGGGGTTTTTGGGATCACACATCTGTGAGGCGGCACACGAGCGGGGATACGAAGTTCATGCCTTGATCCGTACCACCAGTCCCCGACGCTGGCTTGGTTACGACTGGCTTAACATCCATGTTGCCGAGCTTGACGATCGTATGGCACTTTCTTCAATCCTTAAAGATATGGATGCCGTGATCCACAACGCGGGGACACTCTGGGGTGCATATCACAGGGTAAACACCGAGGGGACGCGGGTTGTTGCCGAAGAGTGTATCAGGGCCGGAGTGAAGCGTTTTATCTACATTTCAAGCATGGCTGCAGGAGGCCCGGGCAAGGGGCCTTATGCAAAGGACGGCGGAGAGGAGGATAATCCTATCTCTCCATACGGGCACAGCAAGAGGGAGGCCGAGGAGATACTCGATGGGATGCTTGATCAGCTCCATGCCGTGATCCTGCGCTATCCCATGATCTACGGGCCGCGCGACACCCAAGCCTTGCGCCTCTTTAAGAACCTTAAAAGCCCGATTAGCGTAAAGGTAGGGTTCAAACCCATTTATATCTCCGCTATCTACGTGAAGGATGCGGCGCGTGCCGCGGTTCGCGCCCTTAGTGCTGATGTGGCTTCCGGTTCGGTCTACGACATCTCAGACGGGGTCAACTATACCTTTGATGATCTCTACGATGTTGTCGGTGATGCTCTGGGCAGAAGGAGTTTGCGTATTCCGTTGCCCTTCTTTTTAGTGGTTTTTGGTGCCTGGCTGGTGCACGATGTCTTCAGGGAGAAGACGGCCTTCAACCCTGATCAGATAGGTATGTTCAGAAGCCCATACTGGCTTGTATCGCCGGAGCGCGCTATTCGCGAACTCGGCTGGGAACCCCAGGTATCTATCTATGAGGGAGTTAGGCAGACAATTCACTGGTATAAAGAGAAAGGCTGGTTGTGAAACCTAAGAAACTTTTACAGGAACTTGAGCTGGTGGCCGAGAAGCTCGGCATACAGACGGTCTACGATACCTTTCAGGGTAGGGGAGGGGGCTGCCGGGTTATCGAGGACCGTTACATCGTGATCAACAGCCGTCTGGCTGATGAGATAAAGGCCGAGCTCTTCCTTAAGGCGCTTTCCGAGCTTCCCATAGACGAGATATACATAAAGCCTGAGATCCGCGAGTTGCTTGAGGAAGCGCGGAAATCCAAACCACAAACCGGTGAATCCAAAATCATGTAGTGCGAGGCTCAGCGTGCCCCTTGAACGCTCTATGCGTTCATAGGGTAGAGCCTGCCCCTTGAACGCTCTATGCGTTCATAGGGTATCAGCCTCGCCGCCCCTTTGCGGATCAACCTTCTAAGGGATTTTTAGGCCATAGGAGGGTATCGTCTTCGCAATGATAACGAGGGGGAATTATAACTTGAGGTGTCAGAACGAGTTTTTGTCGTATTATAACCTCTTTACCACAATCGGGACATTCAGCACCCCAAATGCGATATCTCGTATGCTCTTTAGTTTCGTAGACAATACTTTC
>SOJW01000066.1 GCA_004375895.1 Candidatus Stahliibacteriota bacterium | reverse complement strand
GTTATCCCCGGGGTCACGTATGCCGACTGCGACGCGGAGGAGCCGAACGGTCATCTGTTCCTGAAGCCGCAAATCTTGGATACCAAAGAGGTTTACGTTCAGGTCCCGGAGATCGACAATGAACGCTGCACCGGCTGCGGAGAGTGCGCCAGGCATTGTGCTTTTAACGCCCTTGCGGTCGTCAAGAGCAAGGTGCTCATATTCAACGAGTTATGCCACGCGTGCGGGGTGTGTTCTGCGGTCTGTCCTGAAGGGGCAATTAAGGAGAGACCTTACGTTCTGGGCAAGGTTCGCACCGGCACGTTCCTGAATAATAAAAGTTTCGTTGACGGGACCCTTGCCATAGGTCAGCTTCGCAGTGCCGAGGTAATTGAGCAGGTTGTGGATTCCCTCAAGGATTCTGAAATGGTTATCCTTGACGCTCCGCCCGGAACGTCGTGTGCGGTGGTCGCGGCTACCCGTAGGGCCGATGCGTGTCTTCTGGTGACCGAGCCCACGCCTTTCGGTTTGCACGACCTCAGGCTTGCCCGCGACATGCTTACTCGCCTGCGCGTGCCTTGCGCCGTTCTCATCAATCGTGCAGATATCGGCGATGAGGAGGTCGAACGCTACTGTAAGGATCAGGGTATCCCTGTCCTTGCTTGTATTCCCTTTGACCGCCGGATTGCCGCTTTCTATGCCGAGGGCAAGTTAATTGTTGACGAGCAGGCGAAGTGGCGGGATATCTTTTCCAATCTGGCTCGCAAACTGAGTGATATTGAGAACTACTCGCTTCCGGATTTCGTTGAGTCTGAGGAGAAGGTTTTGGATCAGGCTTCTGTCTCCTCAGAATCTGCGGCGAGCGTATCAGCGTTTTCCTCCTTTCCGGTTCTTTCAGGCAAGGGCGGCACCGGCAAGACTATGCTTGCCTCGTGTCTGGCCGCGGCCTGGGAGGACAAGGTCTGCGCGGACGCCGACGTAGATGCGGCAAATCTCGGTATTCTGTTGGAAGGCGAGATTACCGAAGAGATGCCCTTTTCCTCGGGTCTCCAGGCTGAAATCGATTCCCAGCTTTGCACCGGTTGCGGCAAGTGTGCAGATGCATGTCATTTCTCGGCGATTGTTATGAAGAACGGCAAAGCGGAAGTCTCCGAGCTTGCCTGTGAGGGCTGTGGGTTGTGTCAGATCGTCTGTCCTGCCGAGCCGAACGCTGCTGCATTGCAGAGACCGCGCTCAGGCGGGATAACCATCAAGGAGACCCCTTACGGTGAGGTGGTAAGTGCGGAGCTTTTTGCGGGAGCCGAGGCATCAGGCCGTCTGGTGACCGAGGTTCGCAAGACCGCTGAGCGTATCTGCTCTCAGAACGGCGCAGGCAATATCCTCATAGACGGTTCCCCAGGGATCGGATGTCCGGTCAACGCTACGTTGACTGGTACCCAGGGCGTGCTTTTAGTAGTCGAGCCCAGCCGCTCCGCTTTGCACGATTTAGAGCGTATCCTCAAGCTTCTGGATTTCTTTTCACTGAAGCGCTGGGTGGTTATCAACAAGTACGACTTGTCTCTAAAGCTCACCGAAGAGATCGAGGGGTTCTGCAGGGATCAAAACGTGCCTGTTCTGGGTCGAATTCCGTTTGACCGCTCCATCACCGAAAGCATTACCCGGGCTCAGATTCCGTCGGCAGATTCCTGCTGCAACCAGGCCGGGCTCCTGCAAGACATAACGGAGAGGGTGTTGGCCGAATTTGAAAAGGAGAAAACATGAATAGACAAGGAACAGGACAAGGTGGAGGACAAGGTATGGGGCAAGGCAGAGGTCAAGGTCAGGGGCGAGGAATGGGTCAAGGCAGGGCAGGCGCGGGCCCGGGCGGGGAATGCGTTTGTCCGCAGTGTGGAGCGCGAACGCCGCATCAGCGCGGGGTTCCGTGTTTTGAGCATACCTGCCCCAAGTGCGGGGCAAAGATGATTCGCACCTAAGAGGCTGTCCGAGAATGTCGAATAAACCACAGATTTCACAGATTAACGTAGATTTACATAAGTTAACAACGAAAGAGAATCGGACATCAGTAGCGGCAAGGTACGTAGGTAAGCACGTTACGTCAGCCTTCCGGTTTTTCTCTGTGATCTTTGTGCTCTCTGCACCCTATGGAATACACAGTATCCCAAGGGGCAGGCTCTGGTTCAATTTGTCCGAAGGAAAAAGGCAAATCCTGTATTCTCAGACAAACTCCTAGAAAATTACTTCAAACGAAGAGAAAAACAAAGAAAGGAAACAACATGCCAGGCGGAGATAGAACAGGACCCGCAGGTCAAGGACCCATGACAGGCAGAGCCGCCGGTTTTTGCGCCGGGTACCAGGTTCCCGGATACATGAACCCGTGGGGCGGCCGCGGCTGGGGCCGAGGCTTTGGTCGCGGCTTCGGTAGAGGTTATGGTAGAGGCATGGGCTGGGGTCGCGGCTGGGTGCCCGGCCGGGCCTGGACCGGCTATGCGCCCGGATACTACCCTCAGCAAGCCCCGGCTTATCAACCACCTTCCCGCGAAGACGAGCTTCGCATGCTTCACGATCAGCTCAAGTATGCTGAAGAGGATCTAAAGGCTATGCGTGAACGCATCGTAGAGTTTGAGAAGGAAAAACCGGTCAAATAAACATAAAGGGGGAGGTTGATACCTCCCCCTTAGAGCCTATAATCCAGCTATGCCTGATGAAGAAACCTCAAGCGGTGCCGATGTCTGGAAAAGACTTTTCGGCAAATACTCAGATACCTTTCTCGACCACGCCTACGAGCCCCGTAACGTAGGTTCTCTTGAGGATGCCGATGTGGAGATCAGCTTTACCGGGCCGTGCGGGGACAGCATGCAGATATGGCTTCGCGAGCGTGCCGGGCGCATCGAGGCAATAAGGTTCTTGGCCGACGGATGTGAAGCTACCGTGGCATGCGGCAGTGCGGTGACTAGCCTGGTCAAGGGACGAACCGTTAAGGAGGCCGCCGGGGTCGGGGCCCGGGCGATAAAAGAGTTTTTGGGAGGCTTACCTGTGGAACACAATCACTGCGCTATACTGGCGGCAGGGACACTTCACCGTGCGCTGGCCGAACTCATCCGTAAGAAAAGGAAGGAGTAATCTATGAAGATAGCAGTTTCTGCCAGTGGTAAGACACTCCAGGATCAGGTGGATGTTCGTTTCGGTCGCGCACCTTACTTTCTTATCATCGACGGAGATCAGGTTGAGGTAGTTGCCAATCCAAACCTTTCCGCAGGTGGAGGTGTTGGTGTGCAGACTTCTCAGATGCTTGCCGATCGGGGAGTCGAGGCGGTTATTGCCGGGAACTTCGGGCCGAAGGCTTACCAGGTTCTACAAGCCGCTGGAATTAAGGCCTATTCGGTAGAGGGTAAGAAGGTTAAAGAGGCGATTGAACTCGTAAAAGAAGGCAAGATTCAGCCGATACAGGCCGCGAACAAGGCCTCTCATTGGTGAGTTTGCTCTACAGTATAAGGAGAAGAGATATGAAGATAGCGGTTCCTACCGATGATGGTAAGACCATATCTCAACATTTTGGCAGGGCGCGCAGCTTTGCGATATTTGAGGTAGAAAACGGAGAAATTATCTCCAAGGAGTTGATAGATAGCAACACCCCCCACAGTCGAGGCGAGCACGGTCATCAAGCCGGAGGCTGGTTTATGTCTGCGCTTTCCGGCTGCGAAGCGGTGATTGCTACGGGTATGGGACGCCGTGCTATCGCCCACTTCGAAGAGGCAGGTATCAAACCGGTGTTCACCGATGTGACCGATGCCGAGGAGGCGGTGAAGGCTTACTCGGCGGGTACACTCAAATCACTCGGTCGTCCTGATTGCAGACCTCGCTGATCTGTATTCTACGGCGTTTCTGTGTAATGCAGGGTTGACTCCGGAACCAGATTGAAAGGCCGGCGGCGATTTTTCGTGCTTGACTTTGCAGGGAAGGCTCGGTAATATCTATAGATGGTTGACACGGATCACTTTCTCCTGACCGCCCGGTACGTGGTTTCGATGGATGAAGAGGGGACGCTTTATTCACCCGGCTACGTAGCTATCCAAGGCTCGCGGATAAAATCCCTTGGTCTTGTGGATGATGCTCCGGATGAGGGGAAACGCATCGATTACGGGAATGCGGCAATAATCCCCGGTCTTATCAACTCCCACACCCACGCGGCCATGACGCTTCTGCGAGGCGTTGCCGACGATCTTGCGTTAGACGATTGGCTCGAGAATCACATCTGGCCGCTTGAAGCAAAGTTCCTTTCCCCTGAGTTCGTCCGTGCAGGAACCAAACTCGCCGCAATCGAGATGCTTAAAGGAGGCACCACGCTCTTTGCCGACATGTATTTTTTTGAAGATGAAGTGGCGGCTGCTGCCAAGGACGTCGGTATCCGTGTGCTTATCGGTGAAGGGATACTTGCCTTCCCTACCGTGTCTGCAAAGGAGCCTGGCAAGGTCTTTGATCACATCCGCAACCAGGCTGAAAAGTATCGTGACGATGAATTTGTCCGGGTACACATTGCCGCTCACTCCACCTATGCCACCTCAGAAGATCAACTTGGTAAATGTGTAGGGTTGTCTGAGGAATTGAATCTACCCATCAAGATTCACTGCGCCGAATCCCGAAAAGAAGTTCAAGAATCGATAGAAAAGCATGATAGATCCCAGGTCGCCTATCTCAATGATTTGGGTTTGCTGGATACTCAAATAAGACTTGTTCACATGGTGTGGCCGCAGGATGGAGACTGGGATCTGTTAAAGCGAGACAACGTTTCTGTTGTTTCCTGTCCACAATCCAATCTCAAACTTGGTGCCGGTATTCCACCTATTGCTCGCTATCTCGACGAAGGGATTCGAGTCTCCCTCGGAACAGACGGTGCAGCATCCAACAACAATCTGGATATGTGGGAAGAGATGAGACTGGCCGCTTTCTTGGTGAAAGGCACCAGCCTTGATCCTACAAAACTCCCGGCCAGACAAGCCCTGCGCATGGTGACCATAGACGCGGCCCGCATCTGGGGGATGGATGAGGGGTTAGGGTCATTGGAACCTGGAAAGAAGGCGGACATGGTGGTGGTTGATCTTAACAAGCCTCACACTACCCCAACTTACGATATCTACTCCACCCTGGTTTACGCTGCAAGTGCAGCCGATGTCAGTGATGTCTTTGTCGCTGGTCACCGGGTAGTTAAGGAGGCCAAAATTACCACCCTTGATGAGGAATCCGTTCTGGGCGAGGCACGCGATTGGGCAGAGCGAATCATGCAAGAGCGAGGGAATGTCTAGACCCAAGGTGCTTGTGACCGGAGCTTCAGGATTCCTGGGCTCACATATATGTGAGGCAGCACACGAAGAGGGTCACGAGGTCCACGCCCTTATCCGCGAGACAAGTTCACGCCAGTGGTTGAATCAGGATGAGATTCATATCCACGTTGCGGATCTTGGTGAGCGTGAAGCAATGACCGCTCTCCTCAAGGATATGGACTACGTGATTCACAACGCAGGTGTGCTTGCCACGGTGGCGCGCGATGCAGCCGAGTGTCAGAGGGTTAACGTTGATATCACACGGGTGCTTGCAGAGGAATCAATAAGGGCCGGAATCAAGAGGCTTGTCTACGTCTCCAGCCTTGCCGCAGGTGGACCGGGCAAAGGACCCCAGGCACGAACCGAAGAAGATCCTGATAACCCTGTCTCCAACTACGGACGCAGCAAGAAAGCTGCAGAAGGGATGCTTTACGAGCTTCGCGATAGGCTTTCGGTAGTCAGTCTGCGCTACGGCATGATCTACGGTCCGCGTGGGCATAACACCCTTGGATTCTTTAAGGCGCTGCAGGGAAACCTTGTTCCACTGATGGGGTTAAAACCTCTATACAGCTCTGTGATCTACGTCAGGGATGCGGCATGTGCCGCGGTCAGCGCTCTCAGCGCAAAGGTAACCTCCGGCTCAGTCTACCAGATCACAGACGGCAATTCTTATACCATTGAGGAGCTCTGCGATTCTATTGAAGAGGCTTTGGGTAAGAAGAAGAGGGCAAAGCGCATAAAGGTCCCATTCTGGTTGGTGATGCTTAAGGCCTGGTGGAATCACGACGTCCGTGAGTTGCGAGGCATTTCTCCTGATCAGGTGCGGAACTTCAAGGCGCGCTACTGGTATGCATCGCCTGAGAAGGCGGTTCGAGAGCTCGGCTGGAAGCCTGAGATGGATTTAAGCAAAGGCCTGGCCGAGACCGTCGAATGCTACCAGGAATACGGATGGTTGCAGTAAGGCATTGAGAGGCTCTTGATTCTTCATCTGTAACCAAGAGGTGGCGTAGCTGTTAAGGCCTTTGAGGATAAGGGCTTGACAGTATTCGGGATCGGGTTATTCTTTAAAGCTGAGAGAAGGGGACAGGTAAATTTGTGACTCAGGTTCCGGGTAGAACTGAAAAAGGAGCCGATTTGATCAATGTACTTCAACACGTAGGGATTGCGGTGTCTGACCGTGATCGTTCATGGGCCTTTTACCGCAGGCTAGGCTTCGACGTTCCCATGACCTCAGACCAGAGCTATATCACGAGGCTTAAGCCTTTGACCGGCGGGGACTACGAGCGAAAGGTGGTTCTGGCCGGCAACCTTATGGGTGGAGCAACTATTGAGATATTTCAGTTTACTTCCACCGAGCCTGTTTCCTACTCCAAGGACTGGCAGTGGGGCGATCCGGGCATTACTGCTATGGCGTTAAAGGTTCCGGACCTCGCCAAGGCACTTGAGCTGTTCAAAGAAACACCGGATATGCTCGTTGCCGGTCCCGCGCCCTGGTCTGCCAATCCGGCCTGGAAAGCAGCACTCCTCAAGGATCCTGACGGCTTACTCATCTACCTGGTCGAGATTCCTGGTATGAACTACTCCCTGCGCCGCAGCACCGATTACGTGGGGGGAATTGTTTTTGCCAGCATCGCGGTGAGCGATATGGAGCGTTCCCTCGATTTCTACCGCCAGGTGCTCGACTATACCGATGTGGTTTACGACTGGAATGGTACTGACCCCATGCTTTCGGCGATTCCTGGAGGTGAACGTCCTCAGCGTCGGGTTATGCTTTCGGATCCCAGACCTTCCACCTCGTTCTTTAGCTTTTATCTTGATCGTGGGATGATCGAATTGGTCGAAGTCGAAGGCAGTAAGGCGCCGCATATCTTTCACGGCCGCCGCTGGGGTGATATCGGTAAGACCGAGATATGCTTCGATGTTTATGATATCCGCTCAACTTTTGAGGAACTTGTGCGACGTGGGGCAGAGCCGGTTATCGAACCCAACCTCGAGGATCGCGATCTGGGACTTGGTGTCTCAGCACTCTTCGGTTACCTGGCCGACCCGGATGGAACCTTGATAGAGCTTTCCGAACCGACCAGATTGAGGCTTATCAGGAAGATCAGCCTGGATCTACGCAAGCGTAAGCCTGGCAAAGCCTTCCCGGCCTGGCTTATGAAGCTTTCCCGCTTCAACCGCTACAAGGAGTAAGCGAACCTTAGGCATGTCTTGCAGTTTTGATCCCAGGTTAGATTTCGATTTCTTGGCAGGAAAGCCATGACTAAGAAGATTCTCATAACCGGTGCATCCGGTTTCCTCGGCTCACACGTCTGCGAAGCAGCGCACGATGCAGGGTATGAAGTCCACGCACTCATACGCTCTACAAGTTCAAGGCAGTGGCTTAAGCATCACTGGCTAAATATCCACGTTGCCAATCTGGATGAGCTTACCGGCCTTTCGGGGGTGCTTAAAGGAATGTATGCAGTGATCCATAACGCCGGTGCTCTGCCCGGATCAACGCAGGAGGAGTTGATCCGGGTTAACGTGGACGCTACCAGGATCGTGGCACAGGAGGCAGTCAACGCCGGGGTGCGTCGGTTCGTTTTCGCCTCCAGCCGGTCTGCAGGTGGGGCTAACCTGGGGAGTTTTCTTAAGACCGAGGATGAGCCCGACGGTCCGACTTGGGGCTATGGGGGGAGCAAGAAACGGGCAGAGGAAGTCCTGCGTTCTTTCCGCGAGAAGATGGATATCGTCAGCATGCGATACGTCACCATCTACGGCCCGCGGAACAGACACCTCCTGCGGCTCTTTAAGATGCTTTCGGGTTCGGTTGTTTTCATTATGGGATTCAGGCCAATCTACATGCCTATGGTGTACGTAATCGATGCGGCGAGTGCAGCGGTTGCAGCACTTAAAGCTCAGGTGAAGTCCGGCGTGTTCTACTACATCTCAGACGGGGTGGAGTACACGATCGATACCCTGTATGACTTCATCAGCGATGCGTTGGGCAAAAGAGGGATGCGTGTGCGGGTGCCACTTTGGGTTGCATCTTCGGCAGCTTGGTGGATGAACCGGATCATGAAGAAGGGAACCGGTTTCTCGCCCGACGTAATAAAGGAACGGCGTTCACCCTACCGGTTGGTATCCTGTGAACGTGCAAGAAGGGAACTGGGCTGGAGACCGACCGTGATGCCAAAAGAGGGGTTTGCCGAGACGGTGGCGTGGTACCGAAAACAGGGGTGGTTGTGAGTAAACAAAAGAAGGTTCTCGTCACCGGTGCATCCGGTTTCCTCGGCTCGCACGTCTGCGAAGCAGCGCACGATGCAGGGTATGAAGTCCACGCACTCATACGCT
>SOJW01000005.1 GCA_004375895.1 Candidatus Stahliibacteriota bacterium | reverse complement strand
TTTTGACCAGCTTTTGTCCACCTTTTGACCAACTTAAATTTTGCAGGCTTGTCCAACTTGTGGGTAATTTTTGGCCAGCTTTTGGGGAGTTTTTTTGGAGGCATCTGGTGACGTGTTGGGTTCAAATATGAAGGGAAAGATGCGTCCCAAGGCTTGCCTTAAGCCCCAATCTGTGTAAACTTCCCCCTTGGAGGAATGTTTGAAGAAAGAGCCGTTTTACATAACCACGCCTATCTACTACGTTAACGCCGAGCCGCACATCGGCCATACCTACACAACGGTGCTGGCCGACACGCTCGCGCGCTTCTGGCGCCTTTACGGCTGTGACGTCTACTTTTTGACAGGCACCGACGAGCACGGCGACAAGATCATGCAGGCGGCAAAGAAAGAAGGCGTCGAGACCCAAGCCTACGTTGACCGCATCGCCGGAATATTCAAGAGCACCTTCGAAGAGCTGGGGTTTTCTAACAACCGGTTCATCCGCACCACAGATGCAGACCACGTGAAGGTTGTGCAGGGCATCCTGCAGAAGGTCTATGATAAAGGCGACATCTACTTCGGCTCCTACGGCGGCTACTACTGCGTGGGCTGCGAGCGATTCTACACCGAGAAGGAGATAGTGGATGGTAAGTGCCCTGACCATCAGACCGAACTCCAGTATATCTCTGAGAAGAACTACTTCTTCAAGATGAGCTCCTACCAGGACTGGCTGATCAAACATATCGAGCAGAACCCCTCGTTCGTCGAGCCGGAAGCCCACCGCAACAAGGTTGCCTCGTTCCTCTCCGAGCCGCTGGGTGATTTGTGTATATCCAGGCCGAAGGAGCGGCTGCCCTGGGGAATCCCTCTGCCGTTCGACTCCAACTACGTCACCTACGTGTGGTTCGACGCATTGATCAATTACCTTACAGCAATCGGTTACCCAAACGGCCCGAACTTCAGGAAGTACTGGGATAACTGCTATCACCTGATCGCAAAGGACATCCTTATCCCCCACGCCATCTACTGGCCCACGATGCTTAAAGCGATGGGCGCGGGCCCGTACAAGGGGCTGCGTGTTCACGGCTGGTGGCAGGTGGACGAGACCAAGATAAGTAAGTCTTTGGGCAACGTGGTGAGACCCTTGGATATGAAGGCCAAATACGGGTTCGAGTCGTTCAGGTATTTCTTGCTTCGCGAGATGAGCTTCGGGCTGGATTCTTCTTTCAATGAAGAGCTTCTGGTGGAACGCATCAACTCCGACCTGGCCAATGATTTCGGGAATCTGGTATCGAGAGTTCTGGGTATGACCGAACAGTATCAGGATGGCATCGTGCATAAGGTGGAAGGAGAGGAGGGTAGACTGCAAGCGATCAGTCAGGATATCTCCGAGGAGCTTCCTAAGCTAATGGAAGCCTTCAGGTTCCGGAAGGCTATCTTAAAGATCTGGGAGCTGGTCACCGGTTCAAACGCGTTCGTTGAGGAGTCCGCACCGTGGGTGCTCAACAAGGAAGGCAAGACCGATCAGCTGGCCGGTGTGCTCTACTCGTTGCTGGAATCACTTAGACTGCTTTCGGTCTTCCTCACACCGTTCATGCCTGAGACGTGCGCCAAGCTCCGCACCAAGCTGGGGCTCCAGGCTCTGGATAACGCCGTTGGATACAATGAGTTAGTCAAGTGGGGACGCCTGAAGGACGGTGTCAAGATCGAGAAAGGAGCGGCCCTGTTTCCGCGGATAGAGGCTGCTTTAGAGGATTGACAAGCCCCGCTTTATCGGATAAAATTATAGTCTAACGCTAAAGGAGAAGCATGCCTGTTATTAAAAGTGTATTGAAGAATGTAAGGCAGAACGCCAAAAGACGAGCGGTCAACCGTGCACGTAAGTCTCGTCTGAAGACTGAGATCGCTAAGTTCACTGCAGCGACCAAGAAGGACAAAAAGAAGCTTTATCCTGCGGTGCAGGCCGTGATCGACAAGACCGTGCGCGAAGGCGTGATCCACCGCAACAAGGCAGCACGACTTAAATCAAGACTGGCAAGCCAGATCACTTAGGCTTCCCCTATCCATGTCTGGGTGGTGCTGGGAAAAAGAGATTGGCCGGGATCTGTGACCCCGGCCAGTTTTTAAGACTTAAGTTCGGTATTTGGGCCGGGCGAACACCATTCGTCCGGCAGGTGTGTTCACTACCCCCTTGATAACAACCTCCAGATAGCGGTTGATGTGCTCTGCACCCTCCTCAACTACAACCTTTATCCCGTTTGAGAAGTAACCAACCCCCTCATCAGCTTCCTTACCCAGTTTGACGATGCGCACCACCGTCTCATCTCCCGGTCTGAAGTGGGGCACGAAACGCTCAAACAGCGCATCTATGTCTATAACCCGAACCCCTTCCCGGCGCAGCTTCTCAGCGTTGAGTTCCTTTGAGAGTTTGAAAAACACCGCCTTCTTTGCATGGGTTAAGGCAAGTGCCTTATCGCTTGAATCCAGATCAGAGATAAACTCGATCTTTACATCAAAACATTTACCTAACCGCTCTATACCTGAGGCTGTCTCATCATCCAGAGGAGGAACATAAACCTTCCCCCTCAAAAGCTGCATCTCGAATAAAGACAGCACACGTCCATCCACTAATGCGTCTCGTTCGATTACGTACTTTTCTTTCCTTGCAAACATCAGTCCTCCTTCAGGGGTTTCGCAGGTATTCGAGGGCTTCTCGAATCGATCTTACCCCGATGGCTTCAATACCCGTAACACCCGTAACGCCTGTAACGCCCTTAACTTCCCCGAGGTTACGCTTGGGTATCAATGCCTTACTAAATCCCAGTCGCGCCGCCTCGCGCAGACGCAGCCCTGCCTGAGCCGCTGCTCGTACCTCGCCACCAAGACCCACCTCACCGAAGCAGACCAGATCATCCGGTAGTTTGCGATCCTTTAGTGAAGAGGCTACAGCCAGCAGGACCGCGAGGTCGCAGGAGGGTTCCTCTATAAAGATACCGCCTACAACATTCAGGTAGGTGTCAAGAGAAAGAGCGGAGATACCGCCGCGTCTTGCCAATACGGCAAGCAGCATTGCGAAGCGGTGGTGGGGGAAGCCGGTGGTAACCCTCTGAGGCGAAGGAAATGGTGTAGGAGCTGTAAGCCCCTGGACTTCGACCAGCAGAGGCCTTGTTCCTTCCATGACCACGGTGACTGCGGCCCCTGGGGGACGCTCTGTCTGATCGGAAAGGAAGATAAACGATGGATTCTCGATATCCACTAGCCCCCTGGAGGTCATCTCAAAAAGCCCTATCTCGTTGGTTGAGCCAAAACGATTCTTGACCGCCCGCAGGATGCGGTACTGCCGGAAACGCTCGCCCTCAAAATAGAGCACCGTATCCACAATGTGCTCCAGGGTACGCGGCCCTGCCAGGGTGCCGAACTTGGTGACGTGGCCTATGATAAGGGTGGTGACGCCTTCTGATTTAGCCAACCTCTGGAACCGTGCCGCACTCTCTCTTACCTGGCCCACACTTCCTGCAGCCCCAGCAAGAGCAGCCGTAGTCATGGCCTGAATGGAATCAACTACAAGGAAGATAGGCCCAAGCTCCTTGACCCTTGTTTCGATGGCTTCGGTCTCGGTCTCCGCAAGTAGATAAAGGTTGTCTACATCAATCCCCAACCGCTGGGCGCGAAGCTTGAGTTGGGCAAGCGACTCCTCGCCCGATCCATAAAGAATCGGGCCTGCCGATGCGAGTCGAGAGGCCAGTTGAAGCGCAAGGGTTGATTTACCGATCCCTGGATCGCCCCCCAGAAGGATTACCGATCCTGGAACAAGCCCACCGCCGAGTACCCTGTCAAACTCAGGATGCGATGTAGGTAGACGAGGCCTCTCCTCCAGCTGGACCTCATTCAGGAGGGTAGGCTTGGCAGCCTGGCTTACTTCGACAGACCATTTGCGTCCTCTCTTGACAGCACGTTCCTCTACGAGGGTGTTCCATTCCCCGCAGGATGGACAACGCCCCATCCAACGAGAGGCCTCATACCCGCAGCTCTGGCAAACAAAGATCGATTCGCGTTTCCTCAAAACACTTTCACTTCAACTTTTAAGTAACGCTCAGGGTTCTCCCGGATGTCCTTGATTAGAATCTTGAGTTCCTCTGTGGCCTCTTTAAGGTTCACATACACCGTATCATCTCCCATCAGCCTTCCCAAAGAACCTTCGCCGCGCTGGAGTCTTGTAAGGATAGAATCAAGACTCTGTGCAGCAGAGGCCAGATCGTCTATAGCTTGTCCCATCTTCTCACCGCGATCAACAACAGGTTTAATACCCCGTTTAGCCTCATCAAACAGATCCGTAATCCCCTCTTCAACAGCCGTCTGAATACCTTCCATCTCCACCTCGGATAAGAGACCTTCTATGCGAATAAGCGTTCGCTGCAGGTGTTCAAGAGAGAAGTCATCTATATACATCCCTTTGAACACTATGTTCGTGTCCCTGGCCATGATGTCGGATTCGCCTAAATCCACCTTAATATACCTCTCTCCAGTAAAAAGCGAACGGGTACGCATGGTAATGCGGGAGTCTATTGGGATATCGATGTCTTCTTCGATGTTCAGGGTAAGCATTATATCCTTTTTGCCGATCTCTACATCCGTCACCTTTCCCTTGATTACCCCGGCCACATCAACCGGGTCGCTCATGCGCAGTCCACCTACATCCTTGAGGCGAACCTTTACCTCGTAGGTTTTGCGTAACGACCAGTAATCCTTAAGCCAGTTGATACCGAAGAGCAAGATTAAGAGCCCGAAGAAAAGAAAGAGTCCTGCTGCTATCTCTCGCCTGCGTTCGTTATTCATAAAGTTCCTCCAATCGGGTAGTGCGTCGCGGACGGCTCAGGGTATAGTCCTTTAGAAAGTAGACGTCCTGTCCGGCGCGCCTTGCAAGCCCCATGTCGTGGGTGACGATCAAGGAAGTTACCTCAAGCCGTTCGCTAAGTTCTATGATGAGTTTGGTGATGCGCGTGGCCACCGCCGGGTCAAGAGCGGTGGTGGGTTCGTCGTAGAAGATGTATGCCGGCCCGGCGGCGATAGCACGCGCGATAGCCACAAGTTTCTTCATCCCCCCGGAAAGCTGAACGGGGTACTTACGTCTTACCTCCCTATCAAGTCCAACCAGAGCGATCTTTTCGTCGATGATCCGGTTGCGTTCTTCCCAGGCAAGTCCTTTGCCGTCCAGGGCAAGAGCGATGTTGTCTGCAACGGAGAGGGAATCCAGGAGTGCCGAGCCCTGAAATACATACCCTATCCTCTGTCGAACGCGGGTTAGTTCCTTTTTGAAGCGAGGCTTTGCCATAAGTCTTGTCACATCATCCCCATCTATAAGAACCTTTCCAGAATCTGGAACAAGCAACCCGAGTATGCACTTGAGGAACACGGTTTTACCTGATCCCGACTTGCCCAGTATGAACACCCTGCGGCCGTCGTGTGCCTCGAAACTAACGTCGGCAAACACCTTCTGCCGAGAGAAGCCCTTGGAGAGCCCGGAAACCTTTATCATCTGAACACCCAGAAGGCAACGCTAAAATCTATAACCATAATCAGTGCCGCGGCGGTAACCACCGAGTAGGTAACCGAACGTCCAACCCCTTCCGCCCCCACGCCGGTCTCGAACCCGTAGTAGGATGAAACAGAACCCATAGTAAGCCCGAACAACAAGGTTTTCAACAGGCCGCCAAGCACGTCATTGAGTATCACGTAGCGCCGCAGACCGAAGACGTAGTCGGCTATCGGAATGTTCAGGATCACCTTGGCGGAAACCGCGGCCGCGACAAGTGAGATGAGATTTCCGTAGATCACCAGCGCGGGGACCACGATCACACCCGCAATTATTATGGGCAGTGCAAGATAGTGAACCGAGTTGATGCCCATGGTTTCCAAAGCGTCTATCTGCTCGGTAACCTTCATGGTGCCTATACGGGCGGTGATGTTCGAACCGACCCTGGCCACAATAAGAAGCGAGATAATCACCGGGGCAAGCTCTATAAGGATCGTACGGCCACCGGTAGCGCCAACGTAGAACTTGGGCAAACCGGCCTCGAGCTGATAGCTAACCATAAGTGCAACAACCATCCCTATGAATATCGCGGTAAATGAAACGACAGGCAGCGATAGAAGACCAAGATGGTAAACCTGGTTGAGTATAAGTTTAGGCCGACGAAGGACATACCCCATCCCACCGAACGCCCGGAAGGTGAAGATCAGATACCGGCCAAGCTGTCGAATCAATCTAAAGGCTCCTCTGTTACTGAAGGTGCTATCCTCTCAGGTTCTTCTCTCGCTGTGTAGTCTTCAAAACGCATGTATTTATCCAAAAACACCATCTTAAATTCGCCAGTAGGCCCATTCCGTTGTTTTGCAATAATTATTTTAGCTATCTTTTCTTCAGTCACTACTATTTCCTCTCTATCCTCTTCTGTGTCTTCTTCTCTGTGTTTTTCTTCTTTGCTAGTTTGATAGAATCCAGGCCGATATATCAACATAACAAGATCGGCATCTTGCTCAATGGAACCGGACTCTCTGAGATCGGCCAGTTGTGGCCGCTTGTCTTCCCTCATCTCAGGACGGCGTGAAAGCTGGGAGAGGGCGACTACAGGCACATTGATCTCCTTGGCCAAGGCCTTGAGAACTCTACTGATCTCGGTAATCTCCTGTTGACGGTTGCGCTGGCCTGCAAACCCGGCTGATGCGTCCATAAGCTGCATGTAGTCAACGATAAACATCCCTACCTCACCTTCTGCATGAAGCCTTCTCGCCTTGGCCTTAAGCTCCAGTACGGTAAGCGACGCGGAATCGTCTATGAAGATTTGAAGTTCATTAAGTCTCCCCATAGCCTCCGAGATACGTCTATACTCATCCATGCTCAAACGCCCGGAACGCATCTTTGAAAGTCTAACCCCGGCCTCTGAGCAGATGATCCGCTCTGTAAGCATCTCAGTGGTCATCTCTAGACTGAATATACCTACCCTTATGCCCGTATGCCTGGCGGCTTCTACGACTATGTTAGTGGCAAGAGATGACTTACCCATAGAGGGTCTGCCTGCGATGATTACGAGTTCCCCTTTCTGGAAACCGGATGTCCATTTATCCAAATCAGTAAAACCTGTCCGTATACCTGTGATGTAACGTCCCTCCTGTTTGGCCATGTCAATATTGCGCATAGCAGGTACAAGAAGGTCCTTGAGCGCCACGAATCCCCGCCGCAGCTTGGACTCCTTGATCTCGAAGATCAGATTCTCAGCCTTATCGAGCATCTCATCCACAGGCTGGCTAGAATCATAGGCGTCCTGAACGATCCGGGTGGCAATACCTATAAGTCTGCGCTGGACCCACTTCTCATAGACTATGCGAGCATGCTCCTCGACGTGTGCAGGCGCCACTACGTTCTCGGCGAGGGAAGAAAGATACCCCAGCCCTCCTGCATCGGAAAGCTTCTTTTGCCGCTTGAGCTCCTCGCTTACAGTTACGAGATCGGCGGTCTCGTTGCGCTCGAAGAGCCCCTGCAGCGCCTCGGCGATAAGCCGGTTCTTACGGTCGTAGAAGCAGGAGGGACGAAGGGTCCCGAACGCCTTGTACATGGCCTCCTGCGAGATAAGCATCGCGGCTAAGACCGCTGCCTCAGCCTCAGACGCGTGGGGTGGGACTCGCAACCCATCTCTTTCTAGTGGTTCAGCCACGGCTCTCCTTCCTTTGCATAAGTTCGGCGGTCACCTCAACCAGCCTTTCCGCCAGCTCTTCCTTGCTCGTGCGTGGGACCTCAATCTCCTCGCCGCCTGAATAGATAATCACAGCCTCGGTTTGTTCTCTACCTATAACCTCAGCCGGATTGGCCACTATCGCGTCGAGCTTCTTTAAGGCAAGTTTTTCAAGCGCCGCAGCCCTCCAGTCTTCCGCGGCTTCAACAGAGAAACCAATACGAACGGTTGATGAATCTGCAAATGCGGACAGAATGTCTGGGGTTTTAGAAAGGGTTAAGGTGAGCTCCCTATCCTTGATTTTATAGCCCGGAGGCTGGTGAGGTTTATAATCGGCGATTGCAGCAGCCATAAGCAATACGTCTGCAGTGGGCATAAGGGATGTAAGCTGTTCAAGCATCTGGGCTGCCGAGTTCACCCTGATGATCTGGACCCCACAGGGCAGTGGCACGCTCACCTGGCCTGCGAGGAGTGTCACATCGGCTCTGGCCCTGGCAAACGCCATGGCAAGTTCTGCACCCATTCTGCCGGATGATCGGTTGGTAATAACCCTTACCGGATCGAGCTCCTCCTCTGTCCGACCACAGGTAATAACCACCGTTTTACCTCCAAGAATCGGATGTGTTCGGACCAACCTCTCGGCAGCGAGCACGATTTCTTCAATCTCAGCAAGCCGACCCTTACCGACTATCCCGCATGCAAGTTCGCCCTCGCCAGGTTCAACAAACCCGGCACCGCGCCCCTTGAGGGTGGCTATATTCTCCTGGGTAGCCGGATTCCGCCACATCCCGGTGTTCATGGCCGGTGCAAAGAGCAAGAGCTTCGGGTCTGCCGCCAGAATAAGGCTTGAGAGCAGATCGTCGGCCAGACCATGAGCAGCCTTTGCAATGATATCGGCGGTTGCAGGGGCTATAAGAACAAGACGGGTGCCTTCAAGAAGCGAGA
>SOJW01000072.1 GCA_004375895.1 Candidatus Stahliibacteriota bacterium | reverse complement strand
AAAAAAAACCCCCGGCGGGGGGGGGGCCCCCCGGCGCGGGTCCCTGACAGACTTTATGGTTGGGTTAATCCTTTTTAAGTTTTGGTTTTTGCCTCCTTTATGTTTATGCTTGCAGGCCAGTCAAAAAAAATCACCACAGGGCTTTAGGGGAGGCTCTAGGTTTTCTCCAGGTCGTCGGGACCCACCCACTCGTCTATGTCATTAACCCTTTCGAATCTGTCGTAGACATCCGGGGGTATGGTGCATCCGCAGATCTGTTCGATTTGATTGATTAAAGGTGGTGCGTCTTCGGGCCAGGAGCGGCCTCCCAAGCCGTCCAGTGGTGTGTCGCCCGTTACCTGATAGCATGGGACGCCTGCCCATTGGGTGACTGCGTTGTGGATGTCGGTCGTGGTGCAATCGGCCAAGACAGGGCTTGCAAAAAGCCCAAGAAGCACGACTACACCAAGAAGCAAAGCTATGCGCTTGTGCATTTCTTACTCCTTGTTTTTAGGGGGTTTTTTCAGTCTGACAGGGGAATCTCGGAAAGCCAACGCTGGGTTTCTTCCGCTTCCCGCTTAAGCCCCAGTCGGAGGTAGCTTTCGTGGGCCCTCGTTAGGAGATGCCTGAGCCCGTGAAAATCCAATCCAGGCTCTCTGATAGCCGAGCGAAGACTCTCATGCAAACTCTGGAAACAATCCGCGCTGTTGACCTCTGCTGCAAGATCAAACGCCTTTCGATACCCCTGAGCGGCTGTTTCTTTGTCACCCTTCCAGGCAGCCGTCTCCGCTCTCGTCAGGGTGATTACGTGTGTGAGTGCCGGGGAAGGAACCTCTTCTGCCAATCCGGTGGCCTCCTTCAGCAGCAACTCCACCTTGTCAAATTCACCTAGATGGCGATAAACTGTGGCAAGGTCGCATAAAACCATGGCAAGGTTTGTGACGTCACCAACCTCTCTGTAGAGTTCGCTTGCCTTTTGGAGTTCTGGAAGGGCACTGGGGAACTCGTCCTGTTTCAGATATATTGAACCCCTGCGGCAATGGGCACTGGCCTTAAGAACTCTGTCGCCTTTTTGCTCTGCCAACTCATCGAGCCTTTCAACGCTTGCGAATGCCTCCTGGATGCTGCCTTCCTGCATGAAGGAGAAAGCCATGCGGCTGCAGCAGACCGCGAGCAAACGGTTCTCGTTTACCTTTTCAAAGCGAGCGCGAACCTTCTTTAGGGTATCAAGGGCACGGATATGGTTACACCGTCTTTGGTCAAGCATGGCCATGTTCAAAAGCACCAGCCCCTCAAGGCGCGGATCGCCGTACACCCCGGCCAGGGTAAGCGCCTCACTCCACGCCATGTCGGCTGCCTCGTAGTTGTTCATGTGGGCAAAGATGCTACCCATGGTAACGGCGCTGTTGTATGAAAGGCGGTGATCTCCGCTCCTGTGTGCATGCTCAAGGCCGATTTCTGCATAGGAAAGTGCGCGCCCCAGCTGCCCCTTACGACGACAAGCCTCGGCGGCTATGCGGTTGAGCTCCGCGCCTTCCTTTTCTTCAGGGTAACACTCAAGCCCTTGTATCGCTAACTTCAGTGCCGCGTCCACCTCACCCTTCTTTAAGGCGACACGGGCTTGCTCCAGGAACTTCCCGGCCTCTAGATCCTCAACGGGCATAACTTACTCCTGCGCCCTCTTTCTGATGTTTTGATTTAACTCGATTATACTTAGATAAATATAGTTTGTCAACCCCTCTAGCATGGTAACGATGTGTTGACCTGGGTCAGCAAACGAACGCTTTGCTTTCGCCTGGGGCAAAAAAATTACCTCACGTAGACGAGCTTGCCCGAGCTTGTCCCTTCAGATGTCTTGAACCGCCAGAAGTAAACGCCTGAACCGAGAGCGGGATTGCAGGAGATCTCTCCTTTCATATCCGTTCTGCCTCTCTCTGCATAAAGTTCTCTGCCCGTGACGTCAAAGATGCGCAGGTTATAGGAAGTAGACGCATGCAGGTCGTAAGTAAAACGGATAACCCCGCTTTGAACGCTTGCAGCCCAGAGACCGATGGGTTCCGGTTTTCGCTCCTCAACGGCTATAATCTCCATCTCTACAGCCTTTCTTGAGTTCATGCGCAGGATCGGGCCCACGTCGCTGGCGATGGTATCGGCACCCTGGATTATGTTGTCCCAGACCTGCTGTGGTGTGGCGTGCGGGTATGCGGAGAAGATGAGCGCGGCCAGGCCCGCGATCTGGGGACCGGTGAAGGAAGTGTGGATAACGTTGGTGTAGCCTCCACCCTTGGAAGTAGACACACCTCCAGGAGCAAATATTTGCACCCAGTCTCCGTAGTTTGAGCTTGACCACCTTCCGCCATCTGAACTAATGCTGCCAACCGCCATAACCATATCGTAGGCCGCTGGGTAGAACGGTTGATCGATGTTGTTGTTGCCCACGCCTGCACAGAGGAAAGCCCCCCTGTCCCAGGCGTTGGCCATTACATTTTCTAGCGCGGAACTGGGAGTCGCTACCCAACTCATGCTGATTACCTTCACACCGTTATCTATCGCATAGTTGATCGCGTTACTAATGGTGGTCGTATAGATGGGTTGGGTACCGAATATCTTCAAAGCCATGAGATGGGCATCACCGGCAACACCTGCTACGCCAAGGGCGTTGTCGATCTTGGCACATGCGACACCGCAGCAAGTCGTGCCGTGAGAACCGCTGACTTCGTAGTAATCGGCGTCGTTTTCGTTGAAGTCCCAGCCCATGTAGAGGTTATCCACCAGGTCCTCGTGGGTTGTGTCCGCTCCACCGTCGAGAATGGCCACACCCGCCCCTTCCCCGGTGGTGGCGTTCCATGCCCAGTTAGTTTCAGTCATGGGTTTGTCCCACTGATCAGGGTAACGCGGGTCGTTGGGCGTATAGGGAGGCGGATTCGGTGAGTTGAACGGCCCCTCCACCGGCTCTTCATCCCATTCCGGGATGTAAATATCCAGGATTTCATCCGGCTGAGTGGATTGGACCCCTGGAAGGGTCTGGATTCGGTCAATTGTTCGCTTGATTTCCGACTCTTCTTTCGCCGGAATCTTGACAATGTACTGGTCACCGTAAAGCGCCATCGTCTCCTTTGAAGGATTGGGGTAGAAGATCAACGGAGAAACCTGTGCTCCGTGCTCTGCCGCAAATTCCTGCAGGGCATCGAGGTTTGTCGTCTTAACGATGAACTGATCGCCTGCATCAGCGGAAAGGGTTAAGGGAAAAAACAAGACTGCGAACGCGGCTCCCACCATACAGCAAATCACGCGACGTCCACGCATTTATCCTCCTTGGTTTAGGCTCATTATATCCCGGATACGAAGGAAGGTCAAGTTTTTCTAAAGTTCGTGCGCCAAGAGATAGTTGCCAGACAGGGGTGCAGGCGCAGCAGTGCGGGGACCCCAGGCGGACGCGATGCGTCCACCGGGTATTATGTAGGTGTTGACATATCCCTCTTGCTGGTTACACTTCGGGACTATGAATCCGGCCGAGCGAATAAAGTGGCTGAACGACTATATCGCGCTTCACCCATCTTCAACCGCGTTTGCGCGTTTGGCCGAGGTTTGCGCCGATGCGGGTGAGCTCAATCGGGCGCTCGGACTGCTTAACCGCGGTTTGCGTGAGCATCCCGACTACCTGCCTGCTCACATCATTCGGGCGCAATACCTGCTCCGTAAAGGCCAGCCGCTTAAGGCTGAGGAGGCCCTGCGCGATGCTTTAGCCCTGGATCCTGCCAACCTCACCGCACTGCGAATGCTTCTTGAATTAGAGGCGCGCCGCGAGGCGGCAGGGCGCGGTGTGACGGCACGTAAGGTGGCGGCCTTTGACCCACAAGATCCACTTGCACGCAAGGTGCTCTCAGAAGAGACAAAAGCGGCCTCACCGTTCACTACCCGCAGCGTGGCCGAACTCTACGAGAGCCAGGGCTATCTCACAGAGGCCCTTCGCATCTACAGCGAGTTGGAGCGCCAGAAACCTGGCGATGCAGAAATCGCCGCCAAGATCAAAGAACTAAAGGCGCGTATACATGGAACCCAGACTCGCTAAGATCAGACGAAGGATCAAGAAGGAGGGGCTTGATGGGCTTCTTATTACTAACTTGAAGAACGTCCACTACCTTTCTGGCTACACCGGCTCCAACGGCTACCTGTTTATCGCGCGCCGGATGCACTTCTTCACCGACTTCCGCTATCAAGAGCAGGTAAAGCGCGAGGTGACCCCCAAGGCTCTTACCCACATCATCACCGAGGGGTTCAGTGAAGGGCTGGCGTCTCTTACGGAGTTAAAGAACGTGACCAAGATCGGCTTCGAGGCAGACCATCTCACGGTTTCTACCCTCCAGCGGCTCAAGAAAAGACTTCGCAAGGTCGGTAAGTTCAAGTGGGTTCCGACCAAAGGATGGGTCCAGGAGCTTCGTAACATCAAGGATTCCGAGGAGGTAGCACTCATTGCCAAGGCGGCCCGAATCACCGACAAGACACTTGCAGAGGTCCTTGATCTCGTTAAACCCGGCGTTACCGAGCGAGAGCTTGCCGCAGAGATCGCCTACCGGTTTATGCGTTACACCGGTCTTCCGCCAGCCTTTGCACCCATCGTTGCCTCAGGGCCTAACTCGGCAATGCCTCACGCAAAACCCACCGCTCGCAAACTGCGTAAGGGCGATCTGGTTACCTTCGATCTGGGCGCCCAGTGGAAAGGATACTCGGCCGACATGACCCGCACGGTCGTTGTGGGCAAGGCCTCAAAAAAACAGAAGGATATATACTCGATCGTGCTTCGCGCCCAGCAGCACGCATTGGACGGCATCCATGCCGGGATAGATTCAAAGGCAGCGGACGCCATTGCCCGGGACGTTATTAAAGAAGCAGGCTATGGCTCCTACTTCGGCCATGCGCTGGGGCACGGGGTGGGTCTTGAGATCCACGATGGACTGAGGATAGCCGCAACCAGCAAGGACAAGATACCGGCCGGAGCGGTGGTCACGGTTGAGCCCGGCATCTACCTTCCAGGCTGTGGCGGGGTGAGGATCGAGGATCTGGTTTACGTCAAAGCCGACGGCGTAAGGATACTCTCCTCCTCGCCGCGCGCAAAGCTTGCAGAACTCTAAGGAGGCGGCATGAAGCTTTCCGACGTAGCGCAACTGATAAAGATGGTAGAAGAGTCCAACGTTGCCGAGGTGGAGGTTCAGTTCAACCGTCGCCAGAAGATCCGGGTGAGCAAGGTCGCAGGACAACCAGTAACACCCGCAACACCCGTAACACCCGCAACACACCTCTCAGGAGTACCCGCATCCTCGACCCCTGCGGCGGCAGAAGAAACCAAGGAAGCCAAGCCCGCACGGGCATCCAACCTGGTGGCCATCACCTCGCCGATGGTCGGAACCTTCTACCGCGCCCCTGCACCTGACGCACCCCCCTACGTCGAGGTGGGTGATACCCTCAAGCCAGGCACCGCCGTATGCATCGTTGAGGCGATGAAGCTCATGAACGAGATCGAGTCCGAGGTCTCAGGCAGGGTCGCAGAGATCCTTGTCGAAAACGAAACCCCGGTCGAGTACGGGCAGGAGCTTTTTCTCATAGAACCGAGCTAGGAGTTATGTTCTCAAAGGTCCTTGTGGTTAACCGGGGTGAGATCGCCGTGCGCATCATTAGGGCGTGCAAGGAGCTTGGGATAAGGACGGTTGCGGTCTACTCCGAGGCGGACGCCGATGCCCTTCACCCACGCCTGGCAGACGAGGCGGTATGCATCGGGCCACCCCCTTCATCCGAAAGCTATCTCAAGGTCACGGCACTCATAAGCGCTGCCGAGGTATCGGGCTGCGACGCCGTACATCCAGGATATGGGTTCTTAGCCGAGAACGCGGCTTTCGCCCAGATGGTTACCGAGTGCGGGCTTACATTCATCGGTCCGACCGCGGACAACATCGCGAAGATGGGCAACAAGAGTTTTGCAAAACAGACCATGCGAAAAGCCGGGGTGCCGGTGATACCCGGTTCCAGGAAGGACCTTGTGGACGTAGAAGAGGCACGCAAGCTTGCCGCAGAGTTCGGCTATCCCGTGCTTCTGAAGGCCGCGGCAGGCGGAGGTGGCAAGGGGATGAGGCTGGCAAACGACCGCAAGGAACTCGAAGCAGGCTACAAGATGGCCAAAGCCGAGGCAAAGGCAGCGTTCGGTGACGACAGACTGTATCTGGAGAAATGCATAGAAAAACCCCGACACGTGGAGATTCAGGTGATCGGCGATAAGCACGGCAAGGTGGTGCACCTTGCAGAGCGCGAGTGCTCAATCCAGCGCCGCCACCAGAAGCTCATCGAGGAGTCCCCCTCCCCGGCGGTTGATGAAGAACTCCGCAAGAAGATGGGTGACGCAGCGGTGGCCGCGGCAAAGGCCATCGGCTACCAGAGCGCAGGCACGGTCGAGTTCCTCCTGGATCCGGGGGGCAACTTCTACTTCATGGAGATGAACACCCGAATTCAGGTCGAGCATCCGGTCACCGAGATGGTCACCGGCTACGATTTACTCAAGGAGCAGATCCGCGTGGCGCAAGGCTCCAGGCTGGGAATCCGCAAGAGTGTCTTAAAGCCCAACGGACACTCCATCGAGTGCCGGATCAACGCCGAGGACCCGGACAGGGATTTCATGCCCTCGGCGGGAAGGATAGAGTTCCTGCACCTCCCCGGTGGTCCAGGGGTCAGGGTGGACACCCACATCTTTGCAGGTTACGTAATTCCAACGTATTACGATTCGCTCATCGCCAAGGTGATCTCACACGGGGCAACTCGCGCCGAGGCCATCGCCCGCATGAAGCGAGCTCTTGAAGAGTTCTACACCGAGGGGATCAAGACCACCGTGCCGTTTCATTTAAAAGTCTTAGACGATGCAGAGTTCCGCGCCGGCAACCTTCACACCGGCTTCATCGCCGAAATGGCGGAGAGGGAGAAGGCCAAAGAGAAGAAGTAAGTTCCACAAAATCAGAGAGATATGAAAGACGCCCCGCAAGGGGTGTTTTCTTTGCTAAAAGAGTTAAGAAGGCATTTGCTTTTTCTTGAGGAACTTCTTAGCTGTTGCATAGACGTCGTCATGCGGTCCGATTGTGAAAATCATAACAGAGTTGTCTGAGCGATTCTTACATCCCTTGCAATTTAAAAATCACTGTCTATTCTGCTCACGACATTCTTTGCATATGGAAATGAGCATAAGGAAGTTCTTTTTGATCTTTACAGTACGTAACCCAACGAGATCGTGTCTTAACCGTTCACTAACGCTGGGGTCATAAGGATGGGTTTTTAGAGCATTCGTCTTTCCTTTGATAGTATTTTTAAGATTCGCGAATTTTTCCCGGACCAGACTTTTGACATTTTCGGTGACAATTACTTCAAATTCGGGTGGGGTTTTACTCAAAAAGGGAATCGACCGGATATAATTTGCCCCTTCTTGCGTCTTCTATTCCCCTTTTGAGAGATGCAAGAAGCTCAGGGCTTCCTTCGATAATCTCCGTCGCAGTTAACTTATTGGCGATAGCGATCAACTCTTTAACCTCTTCTTCGGAATCTACCGAGGCTAGTGCAAATGAAATGTATTTGCCGTGTTTTAAGTATTTCCATGCTGGATTCTTATGGCTCAGCCACACTACTGTATCAGTGTACTGAGAAAGAAAATCTTTGGCCACCTGATGAAGCGACGCCAATTCTTCTTCGTTAAATATTGACGAATCGTAAGGTTGCAAAGGGAAGAAGGGATTTTCTCCTCGTTTCCCTCGACGGATTAACCCCGATTTTTTCATGGAGTTTAAAGTTTTGTCAAACTCAACAGGCATGGGTCCGCGGGGCATACGAATATAGTCCACCTCTGCGATTGTCTGTGCGGACTCTTTGTAAGCCTTAAGGTCAGCGAAAAAAAGCATCTTGGCAAGTTTGATCTTACCCAACGTTTTATCGTTGGCTTCGTGAAGGAAAAACAGGATGGTATTTACCATCTTTGCCGAGAATGTCCTACTCATCGTTTAATTATGTGCATATTTCAACGTTTGTCAAGGGTGGCCGAACTCTCACTTTTACATTAAGTTTCACTTATAAATCATCTTCCGAAACCTGACGAATGCAATCGAAATCTGAGGGAGTAGGGGCCGACGTTCGCGGCTTTGCCGCGCGCTTTGCGTCAGCTCGGCCCGGTATTACATCGCTTGAGGAACAGGTGGACGTTGGTATTATTCTACAGGTCAATTTGGAAGGAGGTAACCTATACTCATCCCATCTAGGTGACGGCGCGGTGGAGTTTGTCGTTCACTGGGACGCCAACAACGACGGCTGGATTGACGTTTTGTCCTGTCATGTTTCCAGTGGATCCAAGATCTTCTGGGGCGGACCAAATGGATTCTCGGATAGTTGCTGCAGGAGTTATTCTCAAGGGGACGGTGGAGGATGCTTTGCCGACCTGGATCAGGATGGGTATCCTGACTACATCTCTACCGGCCCAATATGCATCTATTTGGGGAAGTCCCGATGGTCCGGATACGACAAATTTCACCATGCTCGAAAACGGGATGGAGGCCTGCTTCGTGGCCGACTTCGATAAGGACGGATATCTGGACCTCGCCTTCGACTTCGCTAACGAGGATTACGGTGGCATCTATTGGGGAACATCCAACGGGTATTCGGAAACCAACCTGAGCATTCTGCCTACCCTGATGGCTCAACACAACATAGAGTCGGCGGATCTTAACAAAGATGGCTGGCTGGATCTTGTGTTCGTGAATCAAATGGGAAGTGCCAATTACATCTACTGGGGGTTCCGAATCAGGTTTCCGATCCTCAAATCGAACACAACTCCCCTACTTGAACAACTACATCCACGGATGCTCTACAGCCGATCTGGATACCGTCACCCCTACCCGCCTCTATTCCGAGTGGAGTATCCGGTTCTCTACCTCAAGTGCAGGGATGTTGGAGCTGGCCATCTACGACATAGCAGGCTCCCGCGTGCGCAACCTGATGCAAGAGAAAGCCTCTGCTGGACGCTTCTCGCTTATCTGGGACGGCTGCGACGAGGATGGTGCTATGTTGCCCCAAGGGGTCTACTTCGTTCGCCTGAGAACTCCAGAAGGTGAACAGACCACTCTTGGCTTCAAGTTTATCCAACGCGTGAATATGAAGGTGTGGCTTTGACATCCCCACGATCGTCACTACAATCATCCTCCCATGGCTGAACACCTGACTAAAAAAGACCTCTACGCGCGCTTCCTTGAATCCGCCTCGTTGATTCGCTTCCTTGGCTTATCCGAGCTGCCTCGCTCGGTTTCAGGACTGCCGGGAGGACTGCGTGCCTTCTTTCTTAAAGCACTTCGGGGGAGCGGGAGCCAGATGCTCTACCTGGCAAAGGACTCCGAAGAGGTGGAACGCTTACTTTTTGATCTAGAGGGGATTGATCGTACGGGTATAGTTGCGATTCGCAGGATCGAGAGCCTCAACCTGTTACGTCTTCCGTCCGGCGCGCCGAGACTGATTCTCTGTCCTGCAGAGCTGTCCGAACAAAGCATGGGCTGGCGAGAAGAACGAGCGTCAATCTATTTTGAGCCCTCAGGCGAGGTGGAACTGGAGGCCACCCTCGACTGGCTAGCGGAAAATGGATTCGGGCGCGAAACACTCCTGACCGAGCCTGCTGAGTTCGCGCAAAGGGGAGGGATATTGGACGTCTTCTCCCCCTTGTGGTCCGAACCGGTGCGGATTGAGTTCGAGGGCGACAGGGTTGTATCTATCAGACGTTTTGATCCCCTTACCCAGCGCTCGCATGAGAAACTTTCCTCGGTGGAAATCGTCTCAAACAAGCCCCCTGACAGCCAGGGACCAACGCTCCGAGAGTATCTAAAGGATAGCTTGACAATCTCCGCTCTGCCTGAGGCCTCCCCGCGGTTGCTGATTACCGATAAAGCCGCAGAATTTGCACCCCAAGAGGGGCACTTTGATTTCGGCTTTACACCTGCGGTAAAAGTCTTAGGACACTTCGAGGAGCTCCGAGAGCTCGAAAGCCAGGGGCTTGAGCTTTGCTTCGTGCTTGATCCTGAGCACGGGGAGTCTTATCTCTCCCATCATCTTGAGCGCTTCAAGCTGGTTGACGCTCATCTCTCCGGTGGGTGGGTGGATAGAGCTACAGGTTATGGTGTTTTCACCGAGCACGAGCTGTTCGGGGTCAGGCACCGGCGCCGCCTCCCTCGCCACTTCAAAGGGATTCCCTCGGACGCGATCTATGAACTTCACCCTGGCGACTACGTGGTGCACATAGACTACGGCATCGGCATCTACCAGGGGCTAAAGCGTTTGGAGATCGGAGGCCAGGAGAAGGAGTTTTTGAAGATCTCCTATGCAGGCACCGACGTTCTTTATCTGCCGGTGGAGAACCTTGGGCTCCTGGACCGCTACATAGGTGCCGAGGGTCGCGCACCTAGGGTCAACCGGCTGGGTTCACAGCGCTGGAGGCTTGCGCGCAAGCACGCCCGCAAGGCTGCATACGACTATGCGCAGGAGCTTTTAGCCCTCTATGCTAAACGGTCAGTGGTGCGCGGCCACGCGTTCAGCCGCCATCCAGAGGAGATGGAGTGGATCGAGCTTACCTTCCCTTACGAGGAGACCCCGGATCAAAAGCGGGCCATTGAATCGATCTTAGCCGATATGGAGACGCCAAACCCCATGGACAGGCTTGTCTGCGGCGAGGTGGGCTACGGCAAGACCGAGGTAGCGGTGCGCGCGGCTCTCAAAGCCGCACTTGACTCAAAACAGGTGGCCATGATGGCTCCGACCACCATCCTGGCGCTTCAGCACTACCGGACGTTCACCGAGCGCTTGAAGGAGCTGCCAATAAGGGTCCAGATGCTCTCACGCTTCGTCGGGCTGGCAGAACGCAGAAAGACATTGGCAGAGTTGGCCGAGGGCAAGGTAGACGTGCTTATCGGCACCCACGCGTTGCTTGCCGAGGCGGTGAAATGGAACGATCTGGGGCTTCTTGTAGTAGACGACGAGCACCGCTTCGGGGTCAGGCAGAAGGAGAAGATTAGAAGAAAGAAAGCCGAGATAGACACCCTGACGCTGACCGCTACGCCGATCCCGCGAACGCTCTACATGAGCTTGGTGGGCATAAGGGATGTATCGAGGATCGAGACCCCGCCCGTTGGCCGCAAGGACGTGGTGACCGAGGTATCTAACTGGTCGGACGATATGGTAAGGGAATGGGTGCTGCGCGAGCGCTCAAGGGGAGGCCTGGTGCTCTTTATACACAACAGGATCGAGACCATCGAATCGTTAAGACGCAGGCTGGAAAGGCTTCTGCCCGGACTTCGCCTAGAGGTCGCCCATGGCCAGATGCCGGAGCGAAAGCTGGTTAGTATCTATGACAGCTTCATCGAACGCAAAATAGATATCCTCATCTCTACCGCCATCCTCGAGGCCGGCATAGACATACCGGACCTGAACACGATAATCGTGGACAGAGCCGATCTCTTCGGTCTTGCAGACCTGCATCAGCTTCGCGGAAGGGTAGGCAGGAGCCAGCGTCAGGGCTATGCGCTGTTTATCGTTCCGCGAAGGACTACCGACGAGGCAAAGAAACGGCTTGCCGCAATCCGCGCCTACGCCGAGCTTGGTGCAGGATACAGGCTGGCTGTGCGTGACATGGAGATACGCGGGGTGGGCAATCTGTTGGGAACCGAGCAGCACGGACACGTGAACTCCATAGGTTTCATGCTCTACACGAAGCTCTTATCAGAGGCGGTGGCACGACTCAAGGGCGAGGAGTGGTTCACCGAACCTGTGCTGGAGATAGAGCATGGCGCGTACCTGCCTGAGACCTACATCGGCGATTCGGCGGAGCGGGTGTCGCTCTACAAGCGACTCCTCTCAGTGGAGGAGGAGAGAGAGATCGACGCCCTGCATGAGGAACTTGCCGACCGCTTCGGCAAGATGCCCTCCTCTGCCTTAAAGATTCTGGACATCGCCCGGGTTAGGGCATTAGCGAGAAAGAAGAAGGTGAGCAAGGTCAGCTATCGAAAGGATTCCTGGTTCATCCTTGCCGCCGACCGCACCCTGCGCGGCACCGGCCCGTTTGAGATGCTTTTGGATCAGCTGAGGAGACTGTAGCACAAGCCTCGGCTGCGAAGGTCGGCCCCTACAGACCTCCACATAGTTAGACATATGCATCTCGCAACATTCCAGGCACGCTAAAGGCTAGAAATCCCCTACCTTATCACCCGATCTTCCACGCCCAAGAACCGGAACAAACCAATATAAGATGCTTGCCCAACCTCGCTCCGGCCTGGGGAACGGCCCACAATAGAACCTTCTCCACCCAGTCGCGATCCGGAACATCGTTCGATTCACGGGCATAGGTAGTGCTTGGCAAACTGGCAGCCTTCTCGTCATTAGACCTGAGAAACGGGCAGAATCCATACTTACCCAACGCCTCTGCCGTCTTCCTGTAATGATCGGGTGAAGGGTTCTTAAGGTCAAAAGATACGATAGCAAGCGAAGCCATTCGACCTCCTCCTTTGTTCGGATTGCTATAGCAATAACTTATATTAACTCCCTTTTCAGGCATGTCAAGTCCCCTCTCCCTGCTTGACACAAGCATCCCACAAGGTTACACTTACTCCAAAGAGGAGAGAGATTGAACTACGTATTGGATAGAATTTATGCCGATGTTGAAAGTCTTGCGGCAACGGAGTTCGGGCAGCCCAATCCTGAGGTACGCCGACCGCCCAAGGAGTCGGAAGCGATCTACGCCGTGCCATGCTTCCAGTACGCGAAAGAGAAAAATACTAATCCTATAAAGTTGGCAGATGGGTTATCGGCTAAATGGAACCAGGGATTGCAAGCGGGCTCACTAATCGAAAGATTCGAGCCTGCACGCGGCTACGTGAACGTGTTTGTGAAGAAAAAAACTCTCCTTGCCCGAATCCTAAAAAACCTGCGGGATTTCGGGGAGGACTACGGCAACTACCCTGAAATCAATAAAACTATCGTCGTTGACTACTGCTCGCCCAACATCGCCAAGCCCTTGTCTGTAGGGCACTTAAGATCAACCATCATCGGGCAGGCGCTTATAAATATACTCAGAGCAAGGGGTTATCGAGTCGTCGGCATAAACTTCCTGGGCGACTGGGGCACTCAGTTCGGCAAGCTGCTATATGCATTTGAACAGTGGGGTAACGAGAAGAAGTTGGCAGAAGAGCCAATCCAGCATCTTCTTGAACTTTATGTTCGTTTCCACAAGAAAGCGAAAATCAATCCCGCGCTGGAAGATGACGCGCGAGCCGCATTCAAGAGATTACAGCAGGGAGGAGAAAAGGAGCGAGCGCTCTGGCAGCGCTTTCGAGGAAGTAGCCTTGAGGCCTTCGAAAAGACGGTAGCCCGACTGGGGGTTAAGTTTGACCACAACTGGTTTGAGAGTGAGTTCGAGGAAAGGGCGCGTGAGCTTGTGGATGAGCTGTTAGCTAAAGGGATAGCTGAAGAATCCGAAGGAGCAATAATAATCCGATTCAAACCTTTATGGCCAGCCGAATCTCCTGAGCCTCCACCAGCCCAACCTCCACTTGTAATCCGTAAGTCTGACGGAACTACCCTCTACCCGACACGTGATCTCGCTTCAGCACTGGAAAGAATCGAAAGGTTCCAGCCGGTTCATAGGTTGTTATATGCTGTAGCTTCAGAACAAACCCTTTACTTCTCCCAGTTATGGAATGCCCTGGAAGAAATGCGGAAAAGGGGATTTTTCAAGCATGCGAAGATAAATCAACCAGGGATACTGAAGTATATACCCTTCGGGATGGTGTCATTGCCAACGGGGAAGATCTCCACACGCGAGGGGCGCATCGTTTATCTTGACGAACTCCTGGACGAGGCCGAGCGCCGTGCACAGGAGATAATCAAGGAGAAGAACCCGGATATGCCGAAGGATGCAAGGGCACAGGTTGCCCGTAAGGTCGGCATAGGCGCGGTGATATACGCCGACCTTTCACAGGATCGCATAAAGGATATAGTTTTCGACTGGTCGAAGATGCTTGCCTTCGAGGGCAACAGTGCGCCCTATCTGCAGTACGCGGCGGTGCGCTGCGCCAGGATACTTGCTAAGGCCTCGCCTGAAGATCGCAAGCGCCTGGAGGAACCCAAGGATGCGGACATCCCCAGGATGGTAGCAGAGATCGAGGAACCGGAGAGCATCGAACTTCTCATGCATCTGGGCCGATTCCCGCAGGCGATAGCAGAGGCCGCAGAGCGCTACGCCCCGCACGCCCTAGCCTCCTATCTCTACGATCTGGCCGCCGCACTCAGTCGGTTCTACACCGAGGTGCCTGTTCTTAAAGCACAGACCGATGCGGCACGTCTGGCAAGGCTCACGCTTGTCGAGGCCACGGGTCGGGTCCTGCGTCGAGGCCTTGCGCTTCTGGGGATCGAGACGCCTGAGGAGATGTAGGCAAATCCTGCAATCTTCTACCCTGCAACGAAAAGAACCAGGTTTACACCCTTGACAAATCATTTTAATTGAGGATAGTAAAGGGTATGGCGCGTACCATAGACGAGCAGATCAGACGCCTGGAAGAGCTGGGGCCGATTCTGATCAGGGGGTTTCAGTTGATCGGTTCCTCCACGCCATTCGGCAGTGAGCTTTCCTTCTCCCAGTATATGATCCTACAGACGCTTCTCCTGAAAGAAGCGATGCGGATGAACGAACTCGCCTCAACCCTGGGTGTATCAAAGGCGAACGTTACCGGATTGGCGGATCGTATGATACGCTCCCGGCTTCTCGAACGCCTGCGTTCGGATGAGGACCGCCGGGTGGTCTTCGTGAGACTCTCCCCCAAAGGACAGCGTATCGCCCAGCGTCTCTTAAATGCCCAGCGCAAGGATTGGAAACGTATCATGGAGAAGCTGCCACCTCGCAACCTTGAGATCTTCATGAACTCCCTCGATCAACTCGCCCATGCCCTGGCAGAGAGAACTCGTGAAGCCCCTCTGCCCGATGAAAAAGACTGATTTACCCTTCCCCTTCCCAATCAACGCCTCAAGCAAACCTCTTCACAAGGAGAAGACTTTGAGATTGAGTCTCTGGGCAAGGGTTCTGTTGGTACTTGCTCTGAGGGCGATCTCGGCCTTCGCCTACCTTGATCGGACAGAACCGCCCTTGATACTTGCTCACCGTGCAGGAGCGCTTGTTGTGCCTGAGAACACGATTGAGGGATGGGCCGAGTCGAGGATTCGTTACCGGCCCGACGTCTGGGAACTGGATGTGCGCCTTACCGCAGACGACAGCCTGGTGGTGATCCACGACGAGGCGGTTGACCGCACAACCAACGGCTCAGGGCTGGTTAGAGAGATGGCCTTTACCCAGATCCGCTCCCTGGATGCAGGGTTCTGGTTCACCCCGGATTCGGGCAAAACCTACCCCTGGCGCGAGAAAGGGCTGCGTATACCGACCCTTGGCCAGGTCTTTGATTCTTTTCCAAGGGACTTCTTCAACATCGAGATCAAGGATTCCCTTACATACGCAGCGGCCCGCCTTGTAGGGATCATCCGCGAAAAAAGAATGCAGAATCAGGTGGTTGTGGCCTCGGTTTATGCCGAGGTTTTGGAATGCTTCAGGGAATTTGATCCATCTGTGGCCACCGCCGCCACTCCGGAGGAGATCCGCAAGTTCATTCTCTGGGGAAAGCTGGGACTTGGATTCCTGGCCAGGACCACGATGGACGCGGTCCAGGTGCCCGAATACTCAGGCTCCATACACGTGGTTACGCCGGGTTTCGTTAAGCGCTGTCACCGTAAAGGTATCCAGGTTCACGTCTGGACCGTCAACGACGCGGAAGCCATTAAACGTTTGCTTGAAATGGGCGCAGACGGCGTCATCACCGACCGCCCCGATGTGGCCGACAGGGTCGCGAAGACCATGGGATTCCGAAAGTTCCAAAGCTCGGAAGGGAACTAAACCACTTGACATAAGCCCATAAAGCCTTATTCTTATCAAGACTTAAGGAGAGAAATAGATGAGAAAATCGCTTGCATTTGCCATAGTTGTTGTAAGCATGTTCCTGGGGTGCGGGCGCAGGGTTACGGTTACTGGGGCGCTAACCCACAGTGAGACCGGCCGGCCCATTGTCGGAGCGTGGGTTTATGATCCAACCCTTGACACGCTCGCGATAGACTCCCTTGCAACGCCCGATATTGAACCGCTTGATGGCATACACCCGAATAAACAGATAGTCACCACGGACAGCGCGGGCCGCTACGTTTTAGAGAACATCTCGGCGCGCAGGCACTTCATCTACTTCGCCGTCGAGGACTTTGAGTGGATCAAGGTGGACTTCAAAGCAAAGGGACGCGACTCAATATTCGAGCTAAACGTCAAGCTCGAGCCCGAACCCATCGAGGTGGTTTACTAGAAAAACCAGGGGGGTGATGGTAGTTTAGACAACCTTTGCCGCCACCGGAGGAACTTCCCTCTTCCCGAAGGCCAAAATGGTGTGTTACGGGTCTACGACGCGCTGGGACGGCAGATAGATCAAAAGAATGTTCGCTCAAGCGGCGAGGTGGAATTCTCCTCAAACCTCACGACAGGGGTTTACTTCCTGCAACTTACCTCTCCGGCTGGCCGCACAACCGCGAAGGTGATAATTCTGAACTAACCAACAACTTGACTGAGCCCGCCCATTGATTATCCTTCCCCATGTCCATTTCCCCATACGACTTCATCCGATATAAACGTCTAGGCAAATCGGCTGATCCCAAGGATATAAAGGAGTTCATTCAAGGTTATCTGGATGCTAGCGTCGCCGACTACCAGATGTCTGCCTGGCTGATGGCGGTGTGCTTTAACGGGTTGGCTGAGGATGAGCTGGTGGCTTATACCGAGGCGTTGATTGAGTCGGGGTCCAGATTTGATCTCTCGGAAATCCCTGGGGTTAAGGTGGACAAGCACTCCACCGGCGGGGTGGGAGATAAGGTGTCACTGGTGCTCGCTCCACTGGTAGCTTCTTGCGGGGTTGCGGTTCCCATGGTCTCGGGCAGAGGGTTAGGCCACACCGGAGGGACGCTGGACAAGCTGGCCTCCATCCCCGGATTCTGCACGGACTTGAGCGTGGATGAGTTCAAGCGCTATCTTTCCAAGATCGGGGTGGCGATGATGGGCCAGAGTGCTGATTTATGTCCTGCGGATGGAAGGATTTACGCTTTGCGTGACGTTACCGCGACGGTTGATTCGATTCCGCTGATCGCGGCGTCCATATCGTCAAAGAAGATCGCGGAGGGGGCCCAGGGTCTGGTTTTGGACGCGAAAGCGGGCAATGGGTCGTTCATGAAGGATGAAAGCAAAGCCGAGGAGCTGGCCAGGACGATCATCAAAATCACCCACAGGTTTGGTGTAAAGACGACCGCTCTCTTGACCGACATGAGCCAGCCGCTGGGCAGGGCAATCGGCAACGCCCTGGAGGTGGCAGAGGCGATCGAGTGCCTTAAAGACCAAGGGCCGGAAGATCTGAGAAAGATAGTTCTTGAACTCGCTGCCGAGATGCTGCTTCTTGGGGGGCGAAAGGATCACGAGCAGGCCAGAAAGGAGGCTGAGGATGCCCTGGAGCGAGGCAGGGCGCTTGAGAAGTTTCAGGAGATGGTCAAGATGCAAGGAGGTGATCCGAGGATAGTTGACGACCCCAACCTTCTACCTCAGGCTACCTGGAAGATCAAGGCAAGCTCCGAGCGTTCCGGATTCGTGCAATCGATAAACGCCTATCAGATAGGGATGCTTGCGGTCGATCTGGGTGCAGGCCGCAGGCGCAAGGAGGATTTAATAGATCCGGCGGTGGGATTTAGGATCTACAAGAAGATCGGTGATGAGGTTAGGAAGGACGAGGAACTGGCCACTGTCCACGCAAACGACGAATCAAAAGGACTTGAGGTCGCGGAGGAATGGAAGGGCTGCTTTGAGATTGGAGAGGAACCGGTAAGCGCTCCCAGGCTGGTGATCAAAAGAATAACATAGGTCCTCTCGCCGACCACCCACTATAAGAGACGTAAACTTTAAACTTAGCTGGACTTTAGTGGTTTGACTTCCACCTCCCTGCGCGTAGAATTAGGGTTATGAACGATAGTCGAATGCAGCCCGTATACATAGAGGACGAGGTTCGCCAATCCTACCTCGACTACGCGATGAGCGTGATAGTGGGCCGTGCTTTGCCCGACATCCGCGACGGCCTGAAGCCGGTTCAGCGCCGCATCCTCTACGCGATGAAGGAGCTGGGCCTTGATCCTAACAAAGCCTATCGCAAGTGTGCTACAGTGGTGGGCGAGGTTCTGGGTAAGTATCACCCTCACGGCGACCAGGCGGTCTACGACGCATTGGCGCGCATGGCTCAGGAGTTCAGCCTGCGCTATCTGCTGGTGGACGGTCAGGGCAACTTCGGTTCCATAGACGGCGATCCGCCCGCGGCCTACCGTTACACCGAGGCCAAGCTGCAAAGACTGAGCCTTTCACTGCTGGAGGACCTGGATAAGGAGACAGTTGATTTCGTGCCCAACTTTGACGGTTCGCGCCAGGAGCCTGTGGTTCTGCCAGCCGCTTTCCCCAACCTTCTGGTGAACGGAGCTTCCGGAATCGCGGTGGGTATGGCCACCTCGATTCCGCCTCATAACTTCTCAGAGATCATCGACGCCCTTGCAGCCATGATCGGCGAGCCAGGGGTCTCGGATGAGAAGCTCTGTGAGATTGTTCAAGGTCCTGACTTCCCGACCGGCGGTCTGATCCTGGGGCGCGAGGGGATAACCCAGGCCTACAAGACCGGCCGCGGAAAAGTTACCGTACGCGGAAGGGCGCGATTCGAGGAGCCAAAACCCGGACGCCAGGCTATCGTCATAACCGAGATACCCTACCAGCTCAACAAGTCCCAGCTCATCGAGCGCATCGTTAATCTGGCACGTTCAAAGAAGCTTTCAGACATCTCCGACCTGCGGGACGAATCAGACCGGGAGGGCATCCGCATCGTTATCGAACTCAAGCGAGGCGCCAACCGCGAGGTGGTTTTGAACCGACTCTATCAGCACACCCCGCTGCAGTCCACCTATTCCATGATACTTTTGACCATCTCCAACCTGACGCCCAGGATATATCCCTTAAAGAAGATACTGGAAGAGTTCCTTGAGTTCCGCTACCAGAGCGTGCGGCGCCGCACCTCATTTGAGCTTAGAAAAGCCGAGGAAAGGGCTCACATACTGGAAGGGCTGAAGATCGCATTGGACAACATCGATGAGGTCGTGCAGATCATCAAGAAGTCTGCCGATACCAAGGTCGCCAAGGAAAGGCTGATGGAGCGCTTCAAGCTCTCCGATGTTCAGTCGCAGGCGATACTTGACATGCGGCTGGCGCGGCTGACAGGTCTTGAGCGGGGAAAGATCGAGGCTGAGTACGCCGAGCTGATCAAGGAGATAGAGCGCTTGAAATCGATCCTTGCATCGCGCACCGGGGTGATGGCGGTGATTACCGAGGAGTTAAAGGAGCTCAAGAAGCGCTTTGGCGATGAGCGCCGCACCGAGATCAGAGCCGAGAAGCCCGAGGAGATCACCCTGGAGGACCTTATCAGTGAGGAAGACGTAACCATCACCCTTACCCTGCGCGGCTACATCAAGCGCACGCCGGTATCCGGCTACCGCAAACAGGGCCGGGGCGGAACCGGACGGGGGACAATAGATCTGGGCAAACAGGATATGGTCACGACTCTTTTAACCGGCTCGACCCACGACTCCATCCTCTTCTTCTCCAACCTGGGACGCGCATATCTGCTTAAAGCTTATGAGGTTCCGGAGGGTTCGCTGACTGCCAAGGGAAGGCCGATATACCAGCTGTTTAACCTCTCCGAGGGCGAGCGCATCACTCAGCTCTTGCGGGTCAAGGAGTTCACCGAAAACGCCCATGTGGTGGTTGTAACCGAGAGAGGTGTTATAAAGCGTACCCCGCTTAAGTTACTTGAGAACACCCGGCGCTCAGGTGTGATCGCCATCACCCTCAAGGAGGGAGACAGACTGCAGGATGTCCTTCTTGTGGAGGATGGAACCGATATCTGCCTGTTCTCAGTCGAAGGCCAGGGCATCCGATTCTCGACCGATGAGGTTCGTCCCATGGGCCGGGCCGCCGCAGGCGTGCGAGGAATTAAGCTGGTCCAGGAGGACAAGCTGGTCGCCGCGGTGCTGGTGCGCAAAGATGTCTCGCTCCTCTTCGTCACCCGGAACGGCTACGGCAAGCGCATGAAGTTTGAAGAAATCCGACCTATCCACAGAGGAGGCAAGGGAGTTCGTGCCATCTCAGTAAACGAGAAATCGGGACTGCTGGTGGGCGTAAAGGTCATCAGTGAAGCCGGACACGCCATCATCGTAACCAAACACGGCACCGGTATCCGCATCGCCGCCAAGCAGGTGAAGCCCCTGAAGCGGGCTAGCCTGGGGGTTCGTCTCATCTCACTGCGCGCGGAGGATGAGGTAGCGGAAGTGGCGATCGTTCCAGAAGACGAGGAGTAGATATCAACCCATCGGAAGCAAGAACCACAACCGGACCGGGGATGAGATGAACAAAGTAGCTGAACGAATCCCCTGGGATGCCTATTTCATGAGGATAGCCCAGCTTGTGGCCGAGCGCTCCACGTGCATCCGCCGCAAGGTGGGTGCGGTGATCGTTCGGGACAAACACATCCTTACCACCGGCTACAACGGCGCACCCAAAGGCCTGGCACACTGCACCGACGTGGGGTGTCTGCGGGAGGAGCTGGGCATACCATCAGGTGAGAGGGTGGAGATATGCCGCGGCATCCACGCCGAACAGAACGCCCTGGTGCAGGCCGCGCGGTTCGGCATCTCACTAGAGGGCGGCACGCTCTACTCGAGCACCCAGCCATGCGTTACCTGCGCCAAACTTTTGATCAACGCAGGTATCGTGAAGATACTCTACCTCGAAGGCTACGCGGACAAGTTGGGTAAGGAGATGTTAAGTGAGGCGGGGGTGGAGCTCGAACAGCTCCAGTTCGAGGAGTAGCCTTGCCCAGGATAACAGCAGGCGAGCTCAAGGGGCGCAACTTGCGTTATCCAGAAGGCGAACGGTTCAGACCTACCATGGACAAGGTAAAGGAGGCGCTGTTTTCTATAGTTGCCGAAGAGATTATCGACGCACGTGTGCTCGATCTTTATGCGGCAGCAGGTGCACTGGGATTGGAGGCGCTCTCAAGAGGGGCAAGACAGGCGGTGTTCGTGGAGCAGAACCCCCAGGCGTACAGGCATCTTGAGGCAAATATCCGAGCCCTTAAGGTGTCTGACCGCACCATAGTGGTTCGCCAGGACGTGCGCGTCTACCTCAAGCAATCGAAGTTCTTCGCCACCCATATCTTCTGCGACCCACCCTATTATTACAGCCTGGCCAAAGAGACCCTCGATCTTCTTGCAAAGAATCCGGGGGTGACCACCGAGACCTTAATCGTCCTCGAACACGCCTCGAACGAGGAGATAGTGCTGCCTAGATCATTGAAAATAAGAGATTCGAGGGAGTACGGAGATACCAGGTTGAGCTTCATAGGAAAGAAAGGAGTGTAAAGTGAGGATTGCGATCTACCCGGGGACCTTTGACCCCATAACCTACGGGCATCTTGATGTTATCAAGCGCGCGCTCTCTTTATGCGATAAGCTCGTGGTGGCAGTGGCCGATCGCAGGGAGAAGGACCCGCTCTTTTTGGCCCAAGAGCGCGCCGAGCTGATACGGGAAGTCTTAAAGGACGAACCTCGCGTAGAGGCGGAGGCGTTCTCCGGCCTTCTCACCGAGTTCGCCAAATCCAAGAACGCAAACTTCCTGATCCGCGGGCTTCGAGCAGTATCCGATTTCGACTACGAGCTGCAGATGGCATTAACCAACCGCAACCTTGCCCCTGAGATAGAGACCATCTTCCTTATGCCTGCCGAGCGCTATATCTTTGTCTCCTCATCGCTTGCAAAGGAGATCGCCCGTCTTGGCGGCGACGTGTCGGAGCTTGTGCCGCCGGCGGTCGAGGCCGCCCTGCGCAAGCGGTCCGCTGGCGACCACTGAGCCGTTTTGCCCTTGGTGGAAATGGTTATTTAAGAAGTAGGGGCAAGGCACAGCGTGCCCCTTGAGCGGTTCATACGCTCATAGGGTATGCCTTGCCCCTACGTTACCTATGGGATTGTTCGGCAAGCCTCACCCTTCGGAGCCACGCCGCCTACGGCGGATCGCAATGACACCCCCTCCTTTATCCTCCCCCATCAAGGGGGAGGTATACTGTTAGTCCAATGTAAACACACCCGACCCAAATCCACCACTCCCTTGACGGGACAGCGTACCCCCGTCTGGTGAAGCAGCCGTTTGTGGTGTTTAATCCCCTCCCCCTTTATCCCCCTTACCCGACGGGGGCACTTACGCCACCAGGGAGGGGGAGTTCCCTCACCCTTACGCGAAGCGGCGTTCGCGCCAATCCCTCTACCCCAAGGGGCACACGTCCCAGAGGGAGAGGGAAACGATTTATCAGTGGGTTCTCCTCTCTCTTTGGGAGACGTAAGTGCCACCATCTGGGAGGAGTTAGGGTGAGGGTGTCTTTGACACCCTCAGAGGGTTCTGGAGTGCAACAACCGCGTTGTTGCGTTGTTGTTGCTCCATAATTCTGCAATGACACGGTCATTGCACTCCATAATTCACCCTTGACATACGCCGTATCCATCTTATCATAGAACTATGGCTGAAGCTTTAGAGCGTATATCGGCTCCTTTGGGAGTGCTTATACAGAACGGTATGTTCACGCCGTCGCAGATAGTCAGAGAGCTTGACCGCTACATCATCGGTCAGGACGCGGCCAAGCGCGCGGTGGCCATCGCTTTACGAAACCGCTGGCGCCGACAAAGGGTCAAGGGACCGCTTCGCGACGAGATATATCCCAACAACATCCTGATGATCGGCCCAACCGGTGTGGGCAAAACCGAGATCGCCCGACGTCTGGCCCAGCTGGCAGAAGCGCCGTTCGTCAAGGTCGAGGCCTCCAAGTTCACCGAGGTGGGATACGTGGGCCGGGACGTTGAGTCCATGATACGCGAGCTTGTCGAGATCGCGGTCAAGATGGTCAGGGAAGAACAGACCCTGAAGGTCCAGGCCAAGGCCTCCGAGCATGCTCGCGAACGCTTGGTCGACCTCCTCTTACCCAGCATGCCACAACCCAAGGAAGGGGAACCGGACACTCGCGCCGAGACCCGTGCCAAGCTCAGAAGGATGCTTGACGCCGGCAAGCTGAACGAACGCACGGTGGAGATCAACACCTCACGTGAACCGGCAGGGCTTTTCGACCTCTTCCGCATGAGCGGAATGGACGAGGTCAACGTCGAGCTTCAGGATATGCTTCAAAACGCTTTGCCGCGCAAGCAAAAGGCGCGCAAAGCAACCGTAAAGGAGGCCCTAAGGATACTTATCCAGGAGGAGGCGGCCAAGCTTGTAGATATGGAAGAGGTAACCCGGCTGGCCAAGCAGCGTGCCGAGAACTCCGGGATCGTCTTTATAGACGAGATAGACAAGATCGCGGTGGGCGAGGGCACGCGGGGGCATGCAGGCCCGGACGTATCGCGCGAGGGCGTGCAGCGAGACCTTTTGCCCATCATAGAAGGCTCGAACGTATCCACCAAGTACGGGCTGGTACGAACAGATCACATCCTTTTTATCGGCGCGGGCGCGTTCCACAAAACCAAGCCCTCGGACCTGATCCCGGAGCTTCAGGGCCGCATGCCCATCAGGGTGGAGCTTGACCCCCTTACCAAGGAGGACTTCGAGCGCATCCTGACCGAGCCTGAGACCGCACTCGTAAAGCAGTACCAGGCACTGGTCCAAACCGAGAACACCAAGCTTAGCTTCACCAGGGATGGGATCGTGGCGGTTGCGGAGATCGCGGCACTTGTGAACGACCGGAGTGAGAACATCGGTGCGCGCAGGCTGCACACGGTGATGACTACCTTATTGGAGGATTATCTCTACAACCTGCCGGAGTCGGGCGAGCGGGCGATCCGAATCACTGGCAAGTCCGTGCGCGCCAAGCTCGACGCCATCGTCGCCGACGAGGATTTGAGCCAGTACATATTGTAGGAATCCGAGTACATCAACCTTGACAAATCTCAATCGATGGCTACACAAAAAAAGTTGTTAACGAACGCGAACAGAAGGACAACCCGATATCCTGCGTGGATGCATGGATAGCCTCTTGTGCTTTAAGGCACTCTGCTGCACTTCTTACCCATAACAAAAAACACTTTGAGGGAATCACAGGGATCAAGATAATCTCACAACCAGAAGACGCTCAACTTCTTAATAAGGAATAACTTACGTTACCAGCCTAGGTGCCGGCGAGGGCCTCGAGTTTGGCCTGGGCGCGGGCAAGGTTCTTGCGCGCGTTGGCGTGGCCCGGATCAAGCTCCAAAACCCGCTGCCAGTAGCTGATAGCAAGCTCGTAGTTGTTCTCGGAGTATGATTCAACCCCTAAAAGGTAGAGCTTCTGCACGTCGGCAGCCTTCTTTGCCGCCTTCTCGATCTCGGCCAGGTTCTGCTGCACCTCTATGTTTGCAGGATCAAGCTGAAGTGCGGCCTTAAGCTCCTTCTCCGAACGCGCCGGGTCCTGGGTTTTCTTGGCACGCGCCAGGCGTCGCTGCACGTCCTCTGAGAGCCTGCGGTCTATCTCGCCCAGCTTCTGCAAAAGCTCGGCGTTCTGGGGAGCAAGCCTTAAAAGCCCACGTACCTTAGACTTTGCCTCGGAGTAGCGGCTGCGACCCAGCAGTGCGCCAACCTCCTCGAGCTCGGCTGATATATAGCGGTCGATCTCCTCCTTGGTCTTGCGCATGTAGTCGCGAGCCACCTCGTTGTCGCGATCGTAGTCAAGCACCTTCTCGAAGGAACGCATGGCGGTAAGGTAGTCCTGTGTGGCAAGTGCCTCGATGCCTTTCCGCAGGTCGTCCTGTATCACGACAGGGGCCGAGGCGATAAGCTCTTTGGTAACACCCTCTTCTGCATCCTCTTGATAGAACAGGGCAAGGCTGTGGGTTGAATCCTGGGCCAGTATCTCTTGGGCCAGCACCACCAGCGCCACGTAGTTCTTGCTCACGTAGGCCTTTTTTGCCCCCTCAACCAAGGAGTTCAGCGCCATCTGTTCCTTCTCTGCATTAACCTTGGCAATCATCCCCTGCGCCTGGGTGTTCTCCGGCCACCAGATAAGGGCCAGGTCCCAGCTCGCCAGCGCTTCGTCGTATCTGTCCATGTTGTAGGAGGTCATCCCCTGCTCATACAGGCTTTGACTTGTGAGCTTCATCCGTTCAAGCGCCTCTTTCTCGGCCTCTTTGCGCGCCTCGGCCAAAAGCCGCTCTCGCTCCGCCTCGCTTGCACCGAAGTGAAAACCTATATCAAGCCCGTGAATGCCGCCTGCGCCGAAGTATGTGTTGGGCAGGTAGGAGTAGTTGATTTCCAGGTTGGCAAGCTCGAGGCCGAAGCCGGTGGCCAGACCGTTCAAGGCGTTGCCTGCGATGCGTTCGGAGGTATAGCCCATTCTGAGCGAGAGGAGACGCCAGGGGGAGTACTCTATAGCGCCCGAGATCACCAGCCCCCGCGCTCCGTAGCCAGCACCTGCCAGGAGTTGAAGTTTATCTGAAAGAAACCCGTAGCGTGCAGAACCGCAGACGTAAAGCGGCTGCAGGGTGCCATTGCTTGTGGCGGTGTCGCCCGCGAGGGTGTCGGAGCCAGCAAGATCGAACCTCATACGGGGGCCCAGATTCTGCACTACAAGCCCGAGACCCAGCTCGCCTAACTCCTGATAGGCCCCAAGATCCACAGCCACCGAGGCGGCCTGAAATTCGGAATCCTCGGCATAAGGATTCGTGCCCAGAGATACGGTCTGGACGCGAAGGGCCAATCCGGCACTGAAACTTCCAAATCGACGGGAAAAGGAGAGCGCAGGGGCAAAGGCGGAAGCATTCGTGTTGTCTAGATAATAGTCGGGATCGGCAGGGTCGGGACGCACCTCGATGCCCTGCACATTGGCTCCCCTGAAGCCCACGCTGAAGGTTCCGAACCTCGCAGGGAAGACCCCGATCAGCCCCGCTGAATTCACGAACCCCATGTTCTGCATGCCCGCGATGACGACGATCTGGGAAGCGAACGCCGATGTGGCAGGGTTGTTGTAAAGGCTCATGCGATCGGCGGGCATAGCCTGCATCACCTCGGCCAGGGCAAGGCCTCGCGCGCCGAAGGAGACGTCCAGGATGGAAAACCCGGGGGCCGAGGCCACGTAGACATGTGCCTTGGAATCAACCACCTTTACCCTGCAGACCTTTGCCATTCCGGGCGCCGGATCAGGACTCACATCCCAGTTCTTGCCGCCGTCCGCCGTGATATAGACCGAGAAGCCTTTCTTCACCTGCTTGTAGACGTCCGCGGCGAGCAGGAACTCAGGCAACGAAAGATCGGTTGCGATCCTCTTGACGTTGACGCTCTCCAGACCGGACACCCTGCGCCAGCTCTCGGCACCGTCCTCGCTCACGCATACCTGATTGTTGTCCAGGAGCGTATAGAGACGGGTTCCCGCGACCTCAAACTGAATCGGCAGGCCGTTTGCAGGCAGGCCTGCGTCGGCAGTTTGCTTGAGACTGCCCTTTAGCGCGGGATCGTCACTGCGAAGACTACCCAAAACCGTGGCCACGTAGAGCCTGCGATCCAAGAGGGAGTAAGTAAGATCGGCAACCGTCCGCCACTCCAGGTTCTCGGTGACGATATATCCAAAACTGATGAAGCACGTCGTTTCGCTCTTTTCTCACATCGTTTATCCGTTTATATAGATTGAAATCCACCAAATCAATCATTAAACCCGCCTCCAATGCGTCATAAAATCTGAGATGTTTGCAAAACTTCTCGAGTTCTTTCATCTCCTTCCTGCTTCGTACCTTGGTGGCTTTCATCCACGTAATCTTCACAAAGACGAGCCACTTGAGCAGGTTCTCAATGAAGCTGTACATCAGGATTATCGATTGGAAATATTTGTCTTTTTTACGTTCGTTTAGCGTGCGGTTGATCTCGTCAGCGACCTCATTTATTGCTTGGGGCATGTCAACGTATTGTTTATGTCTCGATTTCTTGCTCATTAGAGCTCCTCCTTTATTCTGCTTATGCTATTTACTTTGAGATGCTTGTCACAGACCTTCAGAGAAAGCAGTAGGGCTGGCTTTCGCCAGCCCCTTTTTAATTGCCGGGTCCCTGCGGCGGAACGGAGTGCCGCCGTGGGGTGCATATCCGGGGTCCCCGCGGGAGAGCGAAGCTATCCCATGGGGTGTTAAAACGTTGTCCCGCTTGACCAGTTGAAGTCGGCAACCAGCACCGAGGGCAGCATCATCGCCCCGCCGCGGCGCTCCGCTGTCCCAAGTGAGAGAGGATTGCGAAGAAATCGCATCGGGGAGTCGTTGAACCGCATGTTCTTTACCGCGCACTTGATCTTACCGTTCTCTAGCAAAAACAACCCGTCGCGGCTGGTCCCGGTAAGGATCAACTCCATCGGGTTCACGTACCGGATGTACCATAAGTGCATCACGAGCAGCCCGCGGTCTATGCGCTTAATCATCTGATCCAGACTCCTGCTGCCGCCGAGCATAGAGAAGTTAAACGAGGGCGAGACAAGTGGTATACGCTGCTTCTTTGCCCAGTAACGCATGCACCAGAGGTTAGTAAGCGTCCCTTCCTGGATGAATACCGCCTCTTTGCGGGCCACACAGTCGTTGTAGAGATCGATAGGTATTCCTGGATTCGTCGGGTTCTGCGGGTCTACGACCATCGAGATCTTCTTTGACAGTATCTTCTTGTCGAGCTTATCGGCAAAGAAGCTTCGTCCTTCGTCTGCGGCGCGGCGATCCATCTGGTATATCACAAAGGGCATCATCTCACCGAAGGCTCGGGCGGTGAAGAGTGTCTTGTAGCGGCCGGGCTTGATCTCCTTTGGGTTACGGGTCATCTCCGCGGTACGGAACGCCTCGATGGCCAAAGCCTGAGGGTTGATAGCAGCGAGATCCTCCTCCTCGGCCACGGCCGAGCCAGCCGAGTTTTCGGTACGGACGGTTATGGAGAACTCGGCCTGGGTCCAGCGGTGTTCGCCAAAAAGTCCGTCGGTATTGGCCACGAAGACGGCGTAGTCGCCTGTCCTGTAGATGCCTGCCGCTTTCATCTTGCGCGAGGCGGCCTCAGCGGTTACCTCGCGGATCACCCTGGCCTTGGCGTCCACGGAGAGCTCGGTCGTCTGAGGGAAGAACCGCTCTATCTTGAGGTAGCGCTGGCTGCGGGGTAAGCCGATGAACTCGGGGTCTTCTGGAGAGGCTTTAGCAGCCGCCTCGGCCCTGCGCAGGGCGGAAAGCACGCCGCGCGAGGAGACATCCGAGGTCTCGGCTGATCCTCTCCGACGACCCATTACCGCGGTCATGTAAAGGCGAATACGGTGGCGGGTGGTGTTCTGGGTGATATGATTCTCGGCGAAGCGGGAAAGGTTCTCATTCTCGATATTAAGACAAAGGCTTGCTTCCTCTGCCTCCTTCTGTTTGGCCACGCGTTCTATGGTTTGCTTTAGCCAATCGGTGTTCATTTCTTCCCCCTTGAAACACGGATTCCGCGCACCCTGATCCACGGTCCGCCGTTTGTCATCTGGGCTACCTGCATGGGCTCGCCCTTGCCGCAGGTTCTAAAGCCCCTGGGTTCCCAGTATTTCTTACCACTGATGCTGTCCACCGCACCCCAGAACTCCGGGGTGATCGACTGGTAAAGGACGTCGCGCAGCATCCTCGTCTTCTTGCCGTTGCGAATCTCGTAGAACAGATCTCCGCCGAACTGGAAGTTGAGCCGCCTCTGATCGATTGACCAGCTTCCTCTGCCTTCGATCCAGACGCCCCTCTTGACGTCCGCCGCAAGATCCTCAGGCGAGATGCTCTTATTCGCCGGCCTCAAACAAAGGTTGGGGATGCGGTTGATTGGCATGGAGAGGTAGCTATCGGCACGGGCAGAGCCGAAGGAGCGCTTGTATCCGGCAAGTGGCGCCACCTCGCGCGTGGAGCTGTAGTTTTTGAAGATGCCGTTGCGGATAATGTCCCATAGCTGACAGGTCACCCCATCGTCGTCGTATCCGGTGGAGGCAAGCCCGCCCGCAAGGGTGTTGTCGGCCACGAAGTTGATGATCTCCGAGCCGTAGCGGAACTTGTCCGCTTTCTTGTCCAGCGTTACAAAGCTCGTGCCTGCGAAGTTTGCCTCGTATCCAAGCACCCTATCCAGCTCGGTCGCGTGACCTACCGACTCGTGGATGGTCAAGGAGAGGTGGGTGGGGTCAAGGATCAGATCCATCTTGCCTTCGTCCGGATAAGCGGCAGAGAGCTTGGCCACCGCCTCCTCTGCAATGCGCTGTGCGTTGGCCTCAAGCTTCTGCGCCACGATGTGCTCCCAGCCTTTGTTAAGTGGATAGTCCTGAAAGCTACGTGTCTGGCTGTCACCCTTGCTCACCGCGGTTGCCATGTAGAAGGCGTTGACCGTGGTTATAAGCGTCTCGATTGCCGAACCTTCGGTCGAGGCGAAGAACTGGTGGCGCCGGGTGACACGGGTATTCGCAAGCGTTTTGACGATCCCCTTGACCCCGAGCATGATCTCGTTTATTCGAAGTAGCATGGCCAACTTGTCTTCTATGGGTATCGAGAAGGGATCAATCTTGAGCTTGGTCTCGAAGCGATCCTTGTGGACGGGTTCGGCGGCCAGCCTGACCCTATCCTTGCCAACGGTAAGGGCAGAGGCCTTGGCGACCGTGACCGCTTCACGCGCGACCTTCTCCGCCGAGCGCTTGTCCTGGCGGCTTATGGAGGCGAATCCCCACGCGCCGTCCTTTAGAACACGCACCCCGATGCCTGCGTCTGAGACATCATGAATCGACTTCGGTGAAAGGTCCTGGACGTATATCTCCTGGTCGCGGATGGTAAGCACCCGGGCGTCGGCGTAGTCGGCCCCGGCGAGCCTGGCGGTCTCCACTGCCCGCTCGGTCAATTCCTTCATAAGTCCTCCTTATCTACAAACCCATGGGACCACGGTGTTTGACTCGGCTGGAGGGGTTGATCCCAGAGATGCATAATTTATAACACCTATTATACTCCTAAATACAGGTTTGTCAAGAGGTTAGGAGTGTAAGCTGCGCGTGACTGTAACATAGAGAGCACCATCCTTTTTCCCCACGTGAACGCAAACCGTTCCCGCGGGGACCCCAAAAACTCATGCTCCTTTTCTCCGAAGGCGACACTTGTGATCTTAGGGTTGCTTAGCCCTAAGATAAAAGATCGCAGGATGTAGTGTTAACCTTCAGGTTCACCTGGCAACAAAACAAATATACTGAAGAAACACCCCGTCATTGCGACCGACCGTCAGTCTCCAAAGGAGACGGGGAAGGGTAGCGATCTCATAGCACCAGATCGAGAAAATCCCAAGCTGCACTTATATCCTCGGTTAGTGCCACATATGAGGTCACTCCGTGTCCGTCGTTCTTCGGGGCCGTGCACCCTCCAAATTACTCGCAGTGACAGGTGTATTACCGGTCTTGACAAACGCCAAAAAATTACTACAATTATGTATGCCGCGCCTAAAGCAGGCGATGGTAGGAGTATTTTGGTTGGACATGGAAGGCTTTTCAGAAGTCTTCCCCTCCTTTGGAGACCCCTTTTAGGGGTCTCCGTTTTTATTCCTTTCCTTGACAGCAGGCAACCATTGTATATTATCACCTATGAACACCGAGTGGCGCAACCAGCTTTACTTTTGGGATAATCTGGATGTTCTGCGGGAAAATATTGCCTCCGAGTCGGTTGATTTGATCTACCTCGATCCGCCGTTCAACTCCAACAGGCCGACCTAACGCGTAGCGGATGCCAAGGGCATCAACGTCGGCCAATCCGTTAGGAGAGCGGGCCTGATACTCCTTTACGAACCGTCTGACCGCTCCGAGATCCCCGCAGAGGCGGCATCGGCAGGGTTCTATCACTCCGAGATAATGAACAAGGACTACCCCAGGGTAGCAGGTGCTCACGGTCAAAGGGCTTCTGGAGGGCACCGAGCGTCTGAAGATTCCGCAGATTGCCCCTGACGATATCACTTTCAAAAGAGCGGAGCGGATCACCAAAGATCAAAACAAGCAGAAGAAGCTGGACGTTTAACCCCTCCC
>SOJW01000026.1 GCA_004375895.1 Candidatus Stahliibacteriota bacterium | reverse complement strand
TCCGTCGTACCGGGCTACCCATTGCTCCACGCCTGAGGTATTGTACTTTACGGTCGCATAGTCATAGTCGGCTCCTGAACCAATGCTCCCACCTGTAACGTAGACGTTGCCTGCATCGTCAACCGCTATTGCTCGGGCATAATCCCTACCGCTTGCCGATCCGTCGTACCGGGCTACCCATTGCTCCACGCCTGAGGTATTGTACTTTACGGTCGCATAGTCGGCTCCTGAACCATAGCTGTTCCCTGTAACGTAGACGTTGCCTGAACCGTCCACCGCTATGGCCTGGGCATAATCATCATCGTTTGCCGGTCCATTGTACCGGGCTACCCACTCCTCTGTACCGGCGGGGCTGTACTTGACGGTTGCATAGTCAGAGTCGCCGTTTGAACCTGGACTGCTGCCTGTAACGTAGACGTTGCCTGAACCGTCAACCGCTATTGCTCGGGCTTCATCCCAACTGCTTGCCGGTCCATCATACCGGGCTACCCATTCTTCGGTAACCTGGGCGCTTAAACCAACCACGCTAACCAGCAGCAGACTGATTGTTAATACGAACACACGTTTCATTACGACCTCCTTGACCGTGTGATTTTTACCAACTACACTCTACCTTCAAAAAAACCCTTGTCAAGAGGGGACTTACGGTTTACGGCTCACGGTATAAGCCCTTAATCTGTGTCATCTGCGACTCCGAAGGAGAACCCTACCGGAGTTCAAATCTGCGGTTAGAGAATAATACTGTGAAATGATCACAGAAAGATAAACAAAAACTCCGCAGCCAGGCAGAGTGCGGCAAGAATGAGGAACCAGAACCACAGCTTGCGCGGCGTTGAGGCTCCCAATGGATGAACCTTGATCCCATGTTTTTGAAGATCAGCGGTTTTGATCTTTGTAAAGAAGGCCTCCGCCGGATCAGGATTAACAACGAAGCCCTCCGCGCCGATCCTGTAGAAACCACCATCAGCGGTAGCCCCAAACTCGACCCGATAGCCTCCAGCCACCTGTTGAGGAGTAATCTCGTAATGCAACTGGGGCGTTTCCACAAAAAGCGGTTCACCTTTTTGGACCCTCACGCGCAGGGTATCGCCGATAAAACGTTCTCGCTGCGATTTCTCCCCTGCCACGTAGGTAACTATCCGCTGCAAGATAGCCGGAAAGAGCGCACGGTAAACAAGCTCTGTATGCTGGGCTGTGAACCGCGTGGCAAGGTAGTAGATATCCTGTGAGGTATCGGCCAGCATCAGGGGATCACCGCCGCTCAATGGGAGTATAACCTTGGCCCCGGTGGGCTCGAGCCGCGCATAACGCTTAATCCGCATCTGGCGGCGGTCTTGCTCCTCAAGATCCGCGAAGAGTGAGGATGGTCCAAGGATCTCAAAGCCTTCTCCAGATGAGACGCCCAGGGAGTTAAATGCGCCCGCAACATCTTCCACGTCGCCGTCAAGCAGGATGAGAACCGCTAAGCCCTGGGAAGCGGCGGCACGGGCCTGGAAAGGACACGAAGTGGCACCGTCCCAGATGAGCACATCGTAAGAGGAAGAAGAGAGTCGAGCAGCGCCGGCAGGTCGAACATTTTGCACCTCCAGGTCGCCTCCGACCCTTAAGGCAAGCTCAAGGAAATCCGAACCCGCATCCCCCACAAGACCTATGCGCAAACGCCTGCTGCCCGAGGCTAAAACAAACCTCTGATCGTCTGCAGGAATCGAGTCCGGATCAAGAGCTACCCTTACCTCCTGAGCTGCCTGTGGAAGCCTGAACTCAATCTCCTTCCGGCCTTCGGACAATCTTATCCTGCGCTCCTCAACCATCCGTTCGTCCACCCAGAGCGAGAGGGTTTTCTCAACCTTCTTTCCCGAACGCCCTAATCGAATCCGCAAGAACCGTTCTTCGCCCGGCAGCGGGAAACCAGGATAAAGCTCAACATCAAGGATGGAGGTATTGGCTGGAAAACTTGCCTCGTCTATAAAACAGAACACCTCGACGTCTGAAGGGATACGTTCGTTTTCCAGGAAACCGAGCGCGTGCTCCTGTCCGTCGGAGATTAATGCCACGCGCCGCGTAGACGCACGGCTCTTATCTAAAAGCTTTAAGGCCTGTAGCCATGCAGCCTGAAGATCGCGCCCGCTCCGGGAGGATGCAAGGGCTTGTATCCTTTCGGCAGCGGATTCAGGTTCACCCCATACGGTGTCCCATAAAGAGCCGGATGGAGAAAGCAACGCAACTCGGCTGCCCAGCGACAGTTCGTCAACCAACCTCAAGGCGGTTGCTTTCAGATCTGAAAAACGCGCCGCGGTTGAGTAGGAGTCATCGAGGATAACGACTACATCGGCCCTCACCTTACCCAAGGGGAAACGGCCTTTCCATATGGGTCCGGCCAGGGCAAGAACCAGGAACACAAGGAACAAGGTGCGAAGTATGAGGAGGAGGACGTCGCGAAGCTTGAGCCAGCGGAAACGGCGCTCACGAAGCTTTCGCAGGAAGAAAAGCGAGCTGAACTCGGTACGTTTCATCTTGCGGCGACTGAGTAGATGAAGAACCAACGGCCCTGACGCAATGGGCATAAGTAAAAGGTACCAGGGATTGGCAAAAGAGATCATAAAAATGCTCCTTTTGCGCTACGCGCAAAAGATCGCAAGACAAGATTCTCGCATGGCATCTTCATTTCAGCCCTCGAAGCGTTAGCAAGATCGGGATCAGTGGCAGGCGTAATACCATCAGGGAACCTTTTATCTCAGACGGCGGCGCTTCTCAAGGTAACGAAACAAAGCGTACTCAAAGCTCTGATCGGTAAGGATCGGATTGTAGTCTATGCGATGTTCCGAGCATGTGCTTCGCAGGCGGAACCGGTAATCTTCAAGCGCCTTGCGATACTCTGCACGAACAAGACGGGGGTCAAGGCTTGCCTCCTTGCGCGTCTCCATATCAACAAGCCTCGTGGGTGATGAGAAATCAAAGCTCTCCTCCATGGGGTCAAGAATGTGAAAGAGGATAACCTCGTGCTTGCGATGACGAAAGTGGCGCAAAGCGAAGAGCACCCGGTCCGGATCGTCGAAGAGATCTGAGAAGAGAATCACCAGGCCTCGCTTGCGCAATCGTTCGGCCAGGCTGTGAAGGCTTTCCGCGAGGTTCGTTTCCCCGCCTGCTGCCAGGTTCTCAAGCCTTGCCAGGAGTAGCTGCAGGTAGTTACGCGACGATCTCGGAGGGAGGTAGGACCTGATCCGGGTATCGAAGGTGGCAAGCCCCACCGCGTCCTTCTGCTTGATCAGAAGATAGGCAAGGGCTGCGGCGAGTGTGGTGGCGTAATCCAGTTTGGAAAGCGCACCCGTAACACTTCCTGAACGGTAAGCCATCGAGCCTGAGGAGTCCACTAAAAGCATGGCGCGAAGGTTGGTCTCTTCCTGATACTCCTTCACGTAGAAGCGGTCGGTCTTGGCATATACCTTCCAGTCGATGCGACGGGGTTCGTCGCCTGGGATATACGAGCGGTACTCGGAGAACTCAACAGAAAATCCCTTGTATGGCGAGCGGTGCAGGCCTTCAAGAAAGCCTTCCACTACAAGTCGTGCCTTAAGATCCAGGCCTCGAAGCCTTGCCAGGGTCTCAGGCTTGAGAAGTTCTTCCCGCTTCATCTATGGATTAAGGTTCGACCAACCGGTTGTCTATGAGCCGCGACTTGCCGAACTTAGCTGCCAGAGCAAACAAAACCGGGCATTTGATCTCCTGGATAGGTTCCAGGGTGTTAGGATCCACCGCTGATACGTAATCGATTCGGTCTGGATTCTTTGCCTCAATCATCTCCCTCATCTTTCCAAGGATAGTCTCCACGTTCCTCTCCCCTTCTTTAACCATCCGCTCCGCTTCCGCAAGGGATTGGTTTAGGACCTGGGCACAACTACGTTCACGAGGTGAGAGGTAAGTATTACGCGAGCTCATGGCCAGGCCGTCTTCTTCACGGAAGATGGGACAGGTAACGATCTCAACGTCAAAGTTGAGGTCGCGAACCATGCGCCGGATCACCAGCTGCTGCTGAAAATCCTTGGCCCCGAAGTAAGCCTTGTGCGGTTTGCAGATGTTGAAAAGCTTGGCAACTACCAACGAGACCCCGTCAAGGTGACCGGGTCTATCAGCGCCGCACAGGGTTTCGGTAAGCAGGTGAACGTAAACGTAGGTAAGGCTGGGCTCAGGGTACATCTGCGCCACCGAAGGGGCGAAGATAACGTCAACCCGCTCCTTTTGAAGAAGCATCCGGTCGCTTTCAAAATCCCTGGGGTAGGAGCCAAGATCCTCCCCTGGCCCGAACTGAGCAGGGTTAACAAAGATGCTTACGACCACCACGTCGCTTTCTTCTCTCGCTCTGCGGACAAGGGAAAGATGCCCCTCATGCAGATACCCCATGGTGGAAACAAGGGATAGAATCTTACCCGACGCACGTACCTCATCGGCAAATACCTGCATCTGGTGGATAGTCTGGATGATCTCCATAACCGCTATGGTAAGCAGCAACAAAGCATTGTCAACGACCCGTAACACCCCATAACACATAGAAGAAGGATCGGGCGATCCCTGAAATATTAAGTTCCCTATCAGGTTTCACTCTGAAGGGTTAGAAGCGATCATACCCTTAAATTCCAACAAGATGGGGTCTTGGACGTCCCTTCCCTGTCTTCGAACGAAATGGATTGCCCTGCTGATAGTAAATTGGATTAATATTTTGCTCTAATAAGTAATCTTCCTTTGTCCCCTTGACATTTGCCAAATTTTGTGTTTTCTTAATACTATGCTCGGTGAGAAGCTCTCCTTTCTGTGGAGGGATATCTTCTGGTGGTGGGCCAAGATTTTTTTGGGGCCGCCCCTGCGTTTTTTCTTCCACATACAAAGCGAAGGCAAGAGGCGTTTTCCTCCTCGGGGACAGCCTGCGTTTTTGTTGGCTAACCACACAAACACCGTTGATCCATTCATGATCGCAGACTCCATCAACCGTCCCGTCCGTTACGTTGTTACTGATGAGTACTTCCGATACAAGATCAGCCGCACCTTGCTTGGATGGGTAAAAGGGATCCCCAAGACAAAAAACATCCCGGACTCGGTCACCATGCGCATATTGTTAAGGGCGGTCAAGCGGGGAGAGATAATCGGGGTTTTCCCTGAGGGCAAACGCAACTGGGACGGCCAAACCCTGCCTTTGGGTGACACGATTCCACGCCTTATAAAGAAGCTGAAGATACCGGCGATCTGTGTCAGGCAGCGCGGCTCCTACCTTGCCTGGCCCCGGTGGTCAAACTGGCCGCGCCGAGGCAGGATAATATTTGATTTCAGCTATCTGTTTGAGAACCCGGATGAGGTCCCTGAGGATGAAGGGGAAATCAAACGAAGGATAGAAGAAAAGCTCTTCTACAGCGAACTGGAGGATCCCGAGGTCATAAAACATATCTTCACGAGCCCCACTGTGGCAGAACACCTCGAGCTTCGCTTATGGCTCTGCCCACACTGCCTTCGCTTCTTTACCCTTAAATCGGAGAAAAGGAATCTTTTCTGCACCGCCTGTGGTGCCCGCTGGAGCTTTGTTGGGAACGGGACCTTCCAACTCAACAAAGCAGGCGAACCCCTCGCAGTCGGAGCACGTAACTTCAAGCGCTACATAGACTGGACGCGCTGGAATGATGCCCAGACCATGCCGATGCTTGCAGATCGCAAAAAGCAAGGCAAAGACACTCTGGTTTCACTTCCAGCCATGATGTGGTCTGTCCCCACCGAGACCGGAAGGGATCGCGACTTCGAACTCAAAGGAGATGGTATTGCAACCCTCACACCCGACTTCAGGATGGTGTTTGTTCGAAGCAAGGACGGCAAGGTCCTCTTTGATACTCCACTTACCGAGATGAAGGGACCGGGTATCACGTGGAATCACAAGTTCGAGTTCTTCGGCGAAGACATGGCGTATCGTTTCACGTTCTTCGGCCAGTCGGCATACTTCTGGCACTTTTTGACCCAGGAGCTGGATAAAAGTAAGAGCAAAGGAGACCTGAGATGAGCCAGCCCTGGGATATGATGCTTCAGATAGCCTACCTTGCGATATTTCTCTTTATAGCAATGGTCATACGCCGCGCTATACCCCGCTTCTCGCGTTTTCGCATCCCTGATGCAATCCTGGCCGGGGTGCTGGCTTTGATCGCCGGGCCGGGGATTTTAGGGTTAATCCCTTTCGAAACCACACGCTTAACCACCCTTGTATATCATCTTCTGGCAGTAGGATTCATAGCACTTTCCCTGAAACGTGACACCCGCAAGGGGCGTGGTCGAACCGCGCTCTCGGCCGGACTCTTCAACGTTGTCTCCTACTGCATCCAGGGAGCGGTCGGACTTGGTATTACGCTTGTGCTTATAAATACCCTTTATCCAGACCTCTTTCCTGCCTTTGGTCTGCTTCTTCCATTCGGGTTCGCCCAGGGACCGATGGCAGGAGAGATGGCGGTGGAATGGGCGAATAAAATCTCACCTGCATGATTAAAAGCCTTCCCCAGCGTTGACGCTGCGGCATCGGTAGGGTTCAGCTTCTCCACCATCGGTTTCTTATGGGCATGTTTTGTCGGTGTGCCTTTGATGAATCTCTTGATAAGACGCAGGTCCCGCAGGGGGGAACCGGCTCCAGGTCTTGAGGCCAAACCCATGCCGGTAATCCTTAAAGAGAAGCGAGAAGAAGGCGGATCGGGACGATTGGTAGAAAGGGCTACAACTCAACTTGTGTTGATAGGGGTCGTCTACATCCTGGTTTTTCTGTCCCTTAAGGGACTAACCTTGGGGCTTTACACCCTGGTAGGTGAGATTGGGATAATGCAAACCATAGTGGGGATATTCTGGTCGATACATTTCGTCTTCGGTGCCATCATCGCGACCTTACTTGGCAAGCTAATCCACAAGTTAGAGGACAAAAGGGTCTTTAAAACCCCCCTCGCCGACAATCGCCTGCTTCAGAACATAGGAGGAGCGGCGATTGACTTCATGATCGTCGCATCTATTGCAGCCATAGACGTAAGGGTTCTGGGCGAGTTCATCGTACCCATCCTTATCATAACCACTGCCGGCGGACTTTCAGTGACCCTGTATACATGGTTCGTCGTCCGGAAGGTATGGCCCAAGACCTATGTGGAACACTTTGTTGCGTTCTTCGGTGAGCAAACCGGGACGATTGCAACGGGTATGGCGCTTCTTCGCGGGGCCGATCCCCACTTTCGGACCCGAGCCGCATCAGACATAGTGTACGGCTCGGCACTGGCGTTGCCTCTTGTATTTCCCTTGATCTTTATAGCCACCCTGCCCATCGAGGGATTCGAGACCGGCAACCCCAACCTGTACTGGATCAGCCTGCTTTTGGTTCTTGGTTATCTCACCTTAACACTCGTGATCTGGTTTCTCCCGCCGGTCTTCCGCTTCCTCACGAAATACTCGATAAGAGATGAAGAAGTAAGTCGGAAGGCATAAGGAGTTTATAGAATTTTAAAGAAATGAAACACACCGATGGGAAGAGGCTCGAGGCAAACAAAGGAGGATTTGGATGCTTGAACCCTGGAGTTTGATCGTTGATCTGGCCCTTCTGGGCGTATTTCTTCTTATCGCGGTGGTTATAAGACGGTTTGTTCCGTTCATCCGCAAGTTTCGCATCCCCGACGCCATCATCGCCGGATTCATTGGACTTATCGTCGGCCCCAGTGTACTTAACATACTACCTAAGATAACCCGCATCCACGGAGATTTCACGGAAGTCATAACCCCACTTCAATCCGGAACCCTTCTGACGTTAATCTATCATCTAATGGGAATAGCATTCATAGCGCTCGCACTCAAGAGCAGTGAAGGAAAAGGCAGGACCCGCTCAGCGGTCTCCGGTGGATTCTACATGGTGGCCTCCTACGCCATCCAGGGATTCATCGGCCTTGCTGTTACGCTGATCCTCATGCTTACCATCTTCCCTGATCTCTTCCCTTCATTTGGGTTCCTTTTGCCCTTCGGATTTGGCCAGGGCCCCGGTTTAGCCAGCCAGATGGGCAAGTTATGGTCGGATATCATGGTTCCCGGCACCGCCACCTCCGCTTTCCCGAACGGAGCATCGGTGGGATTAAGCTTTTCAACGATAGGCTTCCTTTGGGCCTGCATTGTGGGCGTGCCGCTCATGAACATCCTGATCCGCAGACGCAGACGTCGCGGCGAACCTGAACCCGGCTTTGGCAAACCGCCACCACCCCAACCAGGAGCCCACTTCCTCATCGAGAAGGAACGCGACTATTCCGGCATGGCTCGCTCAATCGACAAGGCTACCACCCAACTCATGCTGATTGGCGGAATCTACCTTGTCCTTCTCTTAGGCCTGGAGGGACTCACATGGTTGTTGAATACACTGGTTCCCGGCAAACTCAGTGCCAATATGTTAAAGCTGTTCTGGGGATTCCACTTCGGGTTCGGGGCGCTTATCGGCACCCTCGTGGGCAAATTTGTACGCAAGATGGAGGATAAAGGATGGGTGAAAGGTGGTAAGGGAACCAACAACTACCTCCTGCAGCACATCGGCGGCACGGCGATTGACTTTATGATCGCCGCCTCCATCGCCGCCATAAACGTGCGGGTGCTCGGCCCCTACATCGTGCCGATACTTATCGTGACAACCATCGGCGGAGTCGTCACAATAGGCTACATATGGTTCTTCGTGAAAAGGGTATGGCCCAAGACCTTTGTTGAACACTTCGTTACGCTCTTCGGAACTCACACAGGAACACTTGCCACCGGCATGGCGTTGCTGCGCGGGGTAGATCCGCAGTTTAGAACCTCTGCCGCCTCTGACGCCATCTACGGTTCGGGGATAGGGTTGCTAATGGGGGTTCCATTGATCGCCATGGCCAGCTTGCCTGCCACCGGATACGAGCTGGGCAACCCCAACTATTATTGGATCACCCTGCTTTTAATCATAGGTTATCTGGCGGTCATACTCTTCATCTGGTTCAACCCCTGGACGTTTAAGTTCCTCACCAGGCACACGAGAGGCGAAGAGGAGAGGTCTAAGGTATAGTTGTAGGGGCACGGCATGCCGTGCCCCTACGGAACTCCCAATCCTTGACATCACAAAAGTCAGACATTATAATGGGTAGTTAAGGAGGAAAAAATGCATGAGTTACCAAAACCAGGAGTAAAAACTAGTTGTCCGCATTGCAGAACAGAAGTAACATTCAACCCCTTAAAAACCCTCCATCCACAACCTAATCATGTCGATAATGTGCCTAGTTCTGAAAGTATTGTCT
>SOJW01000022.1 GCA_004375895.1 Candidatus Stahliibacteriota bacterium | reverse complement strand
CTATAGTTCCTACGTTTATGTGCGGCTTCGATCTGTCAAACTTGGCCTTCGCCATTTGCTTTCCTCCTTGCAAGATTACGTTTACAAGCCCACGGCCAGAATTGAACTGGCGACCTCATCCTTACCAAGGATGTGCTCTGCCGACTGAGCTACATGGGCGTTTTGCAAAATCACAAGACGAACTTGAATTATATAGATTCCTCTCTCTTTGTCAACCCTAGCGAATCAGCATTACATGGTCTCTTCGCCCCCAGAAGAGCCTCTGGAACGAAACCTCCTCTCGTGTCCCTTGATTTACTCCAGATGTAAAATAATAGTGGATTTAACGCCCATGTCAAGGCTGTGTAGTTCGTGCGCTGGGAGATGGTTGCCAGAGTAGCAAGGAGTTGAGACCGTCAAGTATAGAACAGACACTCTTGTCTGTTCAAAGCTGCCTGACGGTAAACATCCTACCTCCAAGTGCTGTGATTGTTCGAAGGTTCTTCTGTTATCGATATTCAACCCACCCATCTTCAATTTGATATTTGCTCCGTAGCCGTCGCCCTTCTGTGCATTTTGAAATTTTCAATTTGCAATGAACATGCTCATGTCGCCCTCCTCGTCGAACTCAACCCACTACCACCTGGTAATTATGTGTTGATCATGGACATGTGTTACGGGTGTTACGGGGCCTTCTCCACCTTCAGCGTCATGCCGTCCATGGCAACGACCTTGACCTTTGTGCCCTTCTTGATCTTGCCGGACGCGACTACTCCGGTCCAGTACTCGCCGCGGATGTAGACCGAGCCTTCAGGGTCCAAATCCGAACGCGCCTCGCCAACTAACCCCACCATTCCCCTCTGGCCTGTGGTGGGTTTGCGAACATGGGTTCTGATCGCAAGCCAGATTATGAGTACGAACAACGCAACAACAAGCCCCATAATGGTGATTATTACAGGCCAGGATATCCCGTAAAACGAAGGGGTTGACTGAAACATAAGCAACGTTCCCAAAACCAACGACACAATTCCTCCTATGGTTAGCATCCCATATGAGGTAATCTTCACCTCCAGGATGAAAAGTATAAGTGCCACGGCAATAAGTGCCAACCCTGCGTAATTGATGGGCAGCACCTGAAGTCCGTAGAACGCAAAGATCAAAGCGATTATACCGACAACGCCTGGGAGGATAGAACCGGGATTCTGAACCCACGCTATAACCCCGTAGATGCCGATCATTAAAAGGATGTAGATAAGGTTCGGGTTGGCCAGCACCCGCAAGAGCCTCTCGTACCAGCGCAAACCGATCTCGATCTCCTCGGCGTCGGCGGTTTGCAAAACCACCTCCTCCTCTCCCATCTTCACCATGTGACCGTCCAGCTTTTCAATAAGCTCTTCCGGAGAAGAAGCGATGTAGTCGATAAGACCAAGCTCCAGCGCCTGGTTGGCAGCCGCTGAGATTGACTCGCGCACGGCGCGTTCTGCCCAGTCCGCATCGCGGCCCCGCTCCTCGGCGATGGAGCGGATGAAGGCCACGGCATCGTTCTCGATCTTGCCCATCATGATCGAATCGGGTTGCTGGCCTCCCATGGCCACCGGATGCGCGGCCCCCATGTTGGTACCCGGAGCCATGGCCGCCACGTGAGCGGAGAGCATGATGAATACCCCTGCCGATGCCGCCCTGCCACCCGCAGGGTAAACGTAGCCGACCACCGGGATAGGTGAAGCCATTATCTTTTTAACGATGGCGCGCATGGACTCGTCCAGCCCGCCCGGGGTGTCGAGCTTGAGCAGGATGAAGTCAGCATCAAGCTCCTCGGCTTTATCTATGCCGTTGGCGATGTAGCGATCGGACACCGGGCCTATGGTCCCCTCGAACTCAAGAACCACGTACCTGCTCGTGGCAGGATAGGCCAGAACGGGCAGGAGGAATAACAGGAGCCGAAAGTGTCTCATCGTTATAGCTTAGCCCAAAATCTTAAAGAGTCAAGCAGTCTAAACCCCTAATTTCTCCTTGACAAACCAGCTGATTTCACTTACAGTGATCCTCAATGTCTGAATTGAAGAATCCTTACAGAATCTGCACCTGGGATTAATAATCCTCCCTTGCAGGAGCTACTACCCACAACACATCCATAACTCCGCCTGCATCTATCTAACGTTCGTTAAAAGGACTTGATAAGGCCGGAATTTTCACTACAATTACCTAACGTTCGTTAAAGAAGGAAACCAAGTAGGAGCTTGAAAATGGAAACAACAGAAAAGATTGTGGAATCCTATTGTCGATACGTCAAAGGATGGTTTACTATCCCCAATATCAAATGTTCTGGACAACATGAAATCGACATTCTCGCTGTTGATACAACGTCTAAGTCATCCATCAAACGTTACCACATTGAGTGTGGCATCTCCATCTCAGGTGCGCACTCAAAACTAACAGGAAAAGAATTCTCATTGGAAAAACTCTTGGATCGAGTACAACAATCTCCTCAACGGAGAACTCTTGGGTTTTACATTGAACGAAAATTTAACCTAAAAGAAGTTCTCTCTAAATTAGGTGAATATGGTTTCAAAAATGGCAACTACACAAAAATAATCGTAACTTGGGGTTGGACTGAAGAAGCTCAAAAAAAAGCAAAACAAGCACACATTCTCCTGTGGGACTTTCGAGAGATATTAAAAAATATCGCCAATAGTTGTCAAGGCAAAAAAACTTATTATACGGATGATACTCTTAGAACAATTCAACTTTTCCAAAGATCAAGGAAAGAGAATAAAAACGACCGGAAAAAAGTCAGATCATGCATACGAAAAAGTGAGACGCGATGCAAAACAAATTCATAACCCGGGAAGAGTTCTCCGAAAGGCTAATCCAGCTTTTTGCCCAAGGACGCATCTCTGCCTACCCGCGCAAGCGCCGCGACCGGCACATCCTCCTGAAGAGTATAGTGATGACACTTACAAACGGAAAGGACTATACCGAAGCTGACATTAACCAGGCAATCAAGGGCTGGCTTGCCGGCATGCACGAGCCTCGCGGCCTAGATTATGTCGGCCTGCGCCGCTATCTGGTGGACGAAGGCTACGTAGATCGCTCCATGAATGGATCAAGATACTGGGTGCTCACCCCTGGTCCGTCGGCAAAGTGGTTCGAGCCGGATGTGGGCGAGGTTGACGTGTTCAGCTTAGTCGGCGAGGCTAAGGAAACTCACGACAAATCACGCCGCAAGCGCGGCGAGGTTAGAAAAAAGATTCTCGATGCGGCAACCGAATTGTTCTCTCAAAAAGGTTACGACGGTGTCTCCATACGGGACATCGCCTCCAAGGCAGGCATAACCATACCAAATATCTACTACTACTTTAAGGATAAAAAGGGTCTGTATCAGGCAACCTTGCAAGGAAGCGCGGACAATGTACTTGAGATCCTTGTAAAGATTGACGATCCGAATGCCTCGTTCCGGGACCGTTTCGTTGCTTTAGCTAAGGCCAAGATGAGACTTGCTAAACAGAAGAACCCGGCCTTTGAACTTTTCCTAAAGGAGTGGGTTGACCGAGGCGGTTCCCCGGAATTCCCTCCCCAGTTAGAAACGGTAATGAGTAAATCTTTCAAATACATGGAAGAAATGATCGCCCAGGCGGTCCAGCGAGAAGAAATACGGCCTATAAATCCCAAACTCGGGGTATGGTATCTGGTCGATCTGATATTCATGCGCAGCGGCAAGTTCCTTTCAAAGTATATGAAAACAAGGGAAGTACTTACGGATGATGAGGTCGAGGAGTTCGTCGATCTCATCCTCAAGGGGCTGGAGAAGAAAGATTAACGTAACACAGGAGATAAAATGGCTCTACTTTCAATCCAAGGCCTGACCAAGGACTACAAAACCGGCAAGGTCATAACCAAGGCCTTGCGCGGCATAGATCTTGAGATCGCTGAAGGCGAGTTCCTTTCCATCGCCGGTCCTTCAGGTTCAGGCAAAACCACACTATTAAACATCATCGGCTGTCTGGACGTGCCTACCTCTGGCAAGGTCTCGCTTAACGGCACCGACCTGGCCGATTTGAGCAACAAGGCACGTGCCGAACTGCGTAAGGACTCCATCGGGTTCGTGTTCCAGTCGTTCAATCTGATCCCGGTGCTCACTGCGTTCGAGAACGTGGAGATCCCGTTGATCCTTCTCAAATGGAGTAAACGCAAGCGCAAGGAGACGGTAGAACAGCTACTGATCGATGTGGGCCTCAAGGATTACATCTATCGCCGTCCGAACGAGATGTCGGGCGGACAGCAGCAGCGGGTGGCAATAGCCAGGGCCTTGATCAAGGAACCCAAGCTGGTACTTGCTGATGAACCTACCGCCAATCTGGATTCAACCACCGGCATGGAGACCCTGGAACTCATGAAAGAATTAAACAAGAAAAAGGACACCACCTTCGTCTTCTCCACCCACGACAAGATGGTAATGGATTTCGCCGACAGGTTGATCCTTCTCAAGGACGGTAAGGTCAGCTCGGATACCGGCACCCGTAACACACCTTCCACAAAACCTGGGAAGTAGTCATGTTGTTCAAGTTAGCGATACGTAACGTGTTCCGTCACACGAGACGAACCTTGATAACCGCGGTAGCCATCGGCGTGGGGCTCATGTTCATGATCATGATAGACTCCATGTTCGGCGGAATGGAAAACCAGACCGTGCGCAACATCCTGGAAACCGACAACTCCGAACTGGTGGTATATCCTGCCGGTGTTTTTGAGGACAGGTTCCTTTTCCCCCTCGATACCTTAATTGAGGACGCCTCGGCAATGTCTGCCGAGCTGGAGCAAAAATATCCTGACGTTATCTCCGCTACCCCCCGGCTGCGCTTCGCAGTTTTCGCCATTGGCCCCGAGGCCGAGCTTTTCGCTCTCGGTATGGGCATTGACCCCCAGAAGGATGCTGATGTCTTCCAACTACAAAACTACATCGATGAAGGCAGATTCCTTGCCGCTGACGGCGACCTGGTGATAGGTTCCGGTCTGGCAAAGGAATTGAATGTAGGACTTGGTGATCCTATCTTAGTTCAGACCAGGTCTCGCCGTGGAGTGATGGATGTACGGGAGTACGAAATCACCGGAATCGTAAATACGTCCAATCCCGTAATCAACCGTAACGCCATATTTATCTCCCTGGCTGAGGCGCAGGTAATCCTGGAGGCTCCAGGCGCGGCGTCTGAGATAAACCTGCACGTCAAGGGCAAACCCAAGGATACCGACCGGCTGAACATCCTGGGTTCCGGGATCAGTGAAGACCTGGGGGCTTCATACGAAACATACACCTGGCGCGACCTCAACGCCGGGATGTTCGAGATTGCCGGCCAGAAACAATCGGTGGGATTCTTCATAGCATTCATAGTTATCGTCATCGCGCTCGTAGGAATCGTCAACACCATGCTGTTGTCAATTTACGAACGGATACCTGAACTGGGCACCATGCGCGCCATGGGATTCTCCAAGGGCAATATCCGGTGGATGATGCTCATGGAAGGTTCGGTCATCGGTTTCTTTGGCGGCCTGTTCGGCGTGGTCCTTGGTCTCGTGGTGGTAATACTCTTTACCGAGGTTGGTTTTGATATGACTCCTCTGTTGGGTACCTACGAGATGCCGTACCCCATGAGTTTCGTCATGAGGGGCGAGTATAACTTCGGCTACATGGCGTTCGTCTTCTTCCTGGGTTGGATCATCTCCACAGTAATCACTTTGATCCCTGCGCGCAAGGCAACCAGGATAGAACCCTCAGAAGCGCTGCGAAGCACATAGGAGAAGAGATGAAAAACCGCAGATTTCGCAGATTGCACAGATTAGAACTCCTTACAGACGAAATGAAAATCTTATTCAACACAGAGAACACCGAGAACCGCAGAGGACACAGAGTGACTTCGATTTCATTAATTCCTCTCTGTGCCTCAGTGCCTTTGTGGTTACCTATTATTATCCCCAGGAGGATAAGATGCTTTTGAAGATGGCATTCCGCAACGTGCTAAGAAACAAGCGGCGCTCAATCCTGACAGCGGTCGGCATCATTATCGCGGTGATGCTCATCATCTATGCCCAGGCATTTATCACCGGGATGGTTGACAGCATGATAGAGAACACGGCTCGCATAAAGTCCGGCCACGTACGCGTAGTCACTCCAGAATATCTACGTCGGGAAAGATTGTCTCCTCTTGAGGAATCGGTATTCATCACACCTGAATTAGAGGAGATGGTTGAGACCACTCCTGAGGTAACAGCCTACACCTATCGCATACCTTTTGGTGTTCTTCTTTCCAAGGACGAGCGCTCCAAGCCGGCATTTGGCACCGCTATTGATGTGGAACGTGAGAAGGACTTTGTCGATCTGTCTGGTGAACCCTATCTTGTTCGAGGCTCCTACCTGGAACCGAATGACGAAGCAATCCTCATCGGCAAGGGTCTGGCCGAAGAGCTGGGGTTCTCGGTGGGTGATTCCCTGGTGATCATCACCGCCGACGCCTTCGGTGCCCCCTCGGGTGCTAACCTTACCGTAAAAGGCATCATTGAAATTGGCCAGCCTAATCTTGACGACAACGCGTTCTATATCCCTCTGGCTGCCGGGCAACAGCTTCTTGACCTGGGCGGCAGGGCCGCCGAGGTTCTGGTGCTTCTGGATGCCAGGGATAATTCCGAGAAGGTTGCATCTCGTTGGCAGGCCGAAGCAGGTGATGCAATGGGCCTGCAGTTTGTACCCTGGCAGCAGGACGATGTCCTGGGTTTCCTGCATGTGGTTTTCAGGATTTACTGGGTGATATACGCCATTATCCTTCTTATCGCCTCGGCCACCATCATCAACACCATGCTCATGGCGGTGTTCGAGCGCATGAAGGAGATAGGCATCCTCAAGGCGATGGGCATGCGGGGCAACCGTATCCTGTGGCTGTTGACAGCCGAGGCCTCGATGATCGGCTTGTTCGGGGCCCTCATCGGCGCGGTGCTGGGAGTAGTACTTGCCCTGGTTGCACCAGAGGTAAACTTCTCCTCCCTGTCCGGTCAGGACCTGGGATCGATCTACATCAATCCTATCATCCAGCTGCAACTCACACCTGGAGTTGTCTTTGCCTGCTTTGCGTTCGGATGGTTCATAGCAACGTTCACCGCGCTCTACCCCGCCCGTCAGGGCACCAAGGTTCAGCCTGCAGAAGCATTAAGAAGAGTCTAGGAGATTAGGATGAATAGAAACCGCAGATTTCACAGATTGACACAGATTAAAAAAAAGAGATACTCTCTTGTTCATCAGTCAGACGACTCCGTGCCCTCTGTGTTCTCTGTGGTTATTACTCTCCGTGAAAGGAGACGATAATGAAGCGTTTACTAATTTCAATCCTGGGGATAGCCCTTGCGGCCACCTCGCTTGAGGCAATCACTGCATCCCAGATACTGGACAAGGTGGATGCCAACATGGTGGCCTCGACCATGAAGTTTTCCGCCGAGCTTAAAATCAGCATCTCCGGCTCGGTGCGCACCAAGGAGTTCAAAGGCTTTTCGGCGGGCGAGGACAAGGCCTACATGGAGTTCACCTCACCTTCGCGGGACAAGGGAACCCGGTTCCTTAAGCTGGGTGATGAGTTCTGGATGTATCTGCCAAACGTAGGCAAAGCTGTCAAGATTGCCGGACACGCCATGCGCGGTTCACTCATGGGGTCGGATTTCTCATACGAGGATGCGATATCCAACGAAGAGCTTGCCGAAAGCTACGATGCATCGCTTGAAGGAGAAGAAAAGGTTGGAGACAAGAACTGCTACGTTCTCAAGCTTTCTTTAAAGGAAGGCGCCGAAGGCTCCTACTACACCCAGAAGTTGTGGGTGGGTAAGGAAAGCTTTATCCCTATCAAGGCCGAGTACTATTCCCGCAGCGGCAGGCTCATGAAGGACGTGCAGATACTGGAATTCAAACGCATATCAGGAAAGAACTACCCTACCAGGATTCGCATGGAGAACAAGCTGCGTAAAAACACCTGGTCTGAGTTTGTGCTGACCGACGTTCAGATCGGGGTATCTATACCGGCAAACGTCTTCACCAAGGGGTATCTGGAGAGATAAGATCATCCCAACCGAGGAGTTCGTTATCGGTTGGACCTCGGAAGGATCAACGGGAAAAGGCCAACTGTAAGGCTGACTTCGCTTTTTTCTCCGATCCTTTATCCGAAGGATAAAGGGAGGATTTACTAGCCCTCTTGACAGATTCCAATTTGAGGATATTATCTTCCGTAGGGGGCTGACTCAAAGGGAGAAAAGAGGAGGACGAATGGCAAATAGATAGATAAGGAGGCAAGCCACAACAAAAATAACTCAAAAACTTTAAACCGCAAGGAGGAAACATGAAAAAGTTCTTGATAGGTGCAACCCTCGCGGTGTCCATGGCACTGGTCCCGCAGGCTCAGGCACAGATATGGGGCACCTTGAGCAACTTCGATGCCCATAACAACACAAGGGATACCGTCGACAATCTGGAACTGGACTTCTTTGGCGAGATCACCCCTGAAGATGTTATTGGCTGGTATCACGGCTGGGGAACCCCGCCCAGGCTGAACCCATTCCCGCCGGGAACATTCCCTGGTCTGCCGGGTGGGTTAGAGGTCACCTGGTTTGACCGGATCAACCCTATTGTATACTGTCAGACCAAGCATTTCGGGCTTCGGATAAAACCAGAAGTGCAGCCGCCCGGGGTCCAGGCCTACTGGACCAAGATCAAAAAGGTAAAGCAGATCCCGGTGCCCTGGCAGTTCTGGCAGGTCACGGAATCTGTCGTTACGGACATCATCACGCTCTCTAGTACCTTCGATCAAGGTTCGGTCATCATCAGTCGTGAATTTGCTACACTCCCCATCACGGTGCCACTCGACTCTCTCAACTGGGATTTGGAGGCTCCGTGGATGCCGGTCCGTGGTGATCCAGTAACTCTCGATCCAGGCGACTCGATCCTTCTCGATATTGAAGTGAACCCCAATGATTCAGCGGTTTTGGTCCGCTATACCGTGGCCTTAGCCGGAGACCCTCAAACTATCATCACCCGCTTCACCAACGAAGCGACTCTCTACTGGTCCGCGCAACAACAACCGGAGATCACAGGCACCTTGAGCAACTTCGACGTCCACAACAACGATGACGAACCCTATGACAACTTGGAACTCGATTTCTTTGGTGAAATCGACACCGCTGATATCTGGAACTGGTATACTGGTGAGAATTCTTGGGGAAACCCACCACGCATTGCCAACTTCCCACCCGGCACCTTCCCTGACCAGCCAGGCGGCGTTGAGGTCACCTGGATAGACCGAATCAACCCTATCAAACATTGTGAGACCAGACATTTCGGCTTAAAGGTCGACCCTAAGGTACAGGTCACAGGCGTACAAGCCTACTGGACTCAGATCATCAAACTCAACCAGATCCCTGTTCCCTGGCAGTTCTGGCAGCCGCTGCCTAATCGCCGGGTAAGGGATATAATCCGACTCTCCAAGACCTATCCGAAACCTGTGCGGATTAATCGGCAGTGGGCCTGGACAATGGACGGTGCAGCCGCTCTCGTTCGCTATACAGTGATTCCCTTAAACTCTAAGTTCCATGCCC
>SOJW01000062.1 GCA_004375895.1 Candidatus Stahliibacteriota bacterium | reverse complement strand
AAATCCGCGTCCGCTTCGGCTATACAACCTTTAATCTTATTGGTGACATATCCAGATACACCGGCACCGAAAAACACGCCGAGAACTACCAGGAGACCCCTCGTCTGGCAGGGCTGTACCTCGGTGACCGCATCCACCTGGATCGTTTCTGGATAGAGCCGGGGCTGGGGTTTGCATATCTGGGGATAGAGAAACCGGATACCAGCGAGGTAGAGACTGAGATCTCCGAATATACAATCTCCCTTGCCCCGCGGATCGAAGCTCGTGCTTACCTGGGGGGAGTTCAGATACGAGCGGGTACGGACATGCCTGCCGCAATCCCTCCGTTTGCTGTCTTCTTCGACACAAAGGACGAAACCCCTCTTGCGGATTCCCTCATCTTGATCCCCAAAATAGATCCAACACCAGAACGCGCCTGGCGAGCATGGTTCGAGGTGCAGAAAGGATGGGGGAAGAGCTGGACTACCGGTATCTCGTTTTACTCAAGCCTGGGCTACAGGCTTCTTGCCGGAGGCCTGAATCCTACGGAGGAGCCTACCGCCGCCACCCCTGCGGCCGGGGTCTTCCTGGAGGGCAAAAGTTTCAGCCTGGGACTGGGACCCTGGTTAGAGTACCGCTCGGAATGGCTGGGCATAAGAGCCGCCTACCGGTTCGCATCAGCTAAGTCAACAACCCTGGGCCCTATCGGAGACTACGAGCGTCTTCTGGCCGGGGATTCTCTCACGACCCAGATGCAGAGGATGCCGCTCGATTCCCGCCACAAGTTTACGTTGCAAGCCAACCTTGCGACATCTGAAGGGGCGCACTTCCTTCTAAGGGATTGGTTCTTGGGACCGGGCTTTGCTCTGGCCTCAGGCTTCCCTGGTGAGGAGGGTGAGGAGGGCGGGGAGGGAGATATCCCCTGGTGGGCATGGTGCGAGGTCGCTGCGGGCAGGGTAATCTCTATTGGTGGCTTTGAGGCGGAGATCAAGATCGAGCTTTTGAACCCATTTAACTGGAAGGAACCGGTCTTTGGTGAGTTACCAGCCCCTGTTCTTCCCACCGAAGAGGAGTTCCCGGATCGAGTTGTGCTGGGCGATGAGGATTATCATCCTTCACGCGATGCTAACCACGACGGGGTCGTAACCGCGGCCGAGGAGGTAGCTGCATACCAACGGGCCAGGGCGTTCTACGACGCATACACCCCAAGCCCTCTGCCTGCACGAAGCCTGGAGTTTAAAGTCTCTGTGAAGTTTTAGCGAACCAGAACGAATCTCTCTGAAACAAGACTCTCTTTACCAGACACCGTGATCCAGTAAACACCTCGCGGTAAATCCGAAACCTCAAGGGGTATGCGAACAGACCCCAAAGATCCCTGGATAGTTTCAAGGGTCTTAACCCGACGACCTGCCGCATCGTAGATAGCCGGAGTAATCGCATGAGGCGAACGAATCTCCAGCCAAGCGCCATACCTGATGACATCTGCTGAAAGCCTAAACGAGACAAGGTTTTGAGAATCCACAATACGCTCCTCGATACCGGGCTCCTCCACCAACCCGGCCTCACTAGCCGCCCAGCCCAGCGCAAGACGCACCGCCTCTCTCATATAAGCGCTGTCCAATCTCCCCAGTCGATCGTTGGTAGTGTGAAAGAAGGGGTTAAAGTCGTCAAAATCCTCGATAAGTAACGCCGCCGGGATGTTATACTGCCAGAACCAGTAGTGGTCGCTGCGATCGGTGGCGTCGAAGATATGCCGATCCGGCACGATATCGAGTTCGTAGATATCTATAAGCTCTATCAGCATCTGCCCCATATCCTGCGAAGCCTGATCATAAGGGTTGCAGTGGATGTCCATATCAGGTAGCGCGTCACTGTTGTATGCTATCATATCCATGTTGAGGGCGGCAATCATGCTGTCTCCCGCTTCCACTGCATCCTTCACGTAGGCCTCTGAACCCCAAAGCCCCAACTCCTCGCCGGAGAAGAGCACGAATCGAAGCGTGTGCTGCCAGTTGTGTTCCCCCATTATCCTTGCCGCCTCAAGCACCCCCATCACCCCGGAAGCGTTGTCGTCGGCACCCGGGGTGTAGGTCCACATGGTACTGGTGATAGCGTCGTAGTGGGCGCATAAAATCACCTGTAGGGAGTCTTTACCCGGCAGGGTGGCGACCACGTTGTACATGGTGTCCGACCCGATCGAGGACTGAGCGTTAATATAAATGGCCTCCAGCGCTTCTGCGTTCTCAACCCCCAGGGGCAAAGGACGGGTCTCGCTTAGCCAATGAGGGAAAAAGGGCACAAGCTCAACGGTAAAACCGCGCGCCTCGAACTGCTCGGCAAGCCACAGGGCGGCGCGATCCGAGCCCTCTGAAAGCGCGAAGCGGCACGGAAGCGAGTCCGGCTCCCCTTCGATGGTCACGGAAACCTCACCACTCAAAGAGGCTAGGTTAGCCCATAGGGTGTCTGAGTTAACCTCACCCATCAATTCGTGGATATCGGGATCGTATTCCACACCACCGAAGCTTATTATCCCACTCAACAAAATCGATAAGATCACAGCAGGTCTCCAGGGTTCAAAATCAGTTTAATGAATATAGGAACAGAGGGGTAAGTGTCAATAGGTAAGATACCCAATTTGTTCCTTTTCAGCTTCGTGGGGTTCACTTATTCTCCCAGAAGTGCGGAGGTGAACTCAGCGGCACAGAAGGGCACTATGTCTGAGGCCTGCTCGCCCATCCCTATGAAGTAGATGGGAAGCGAGAGGCGTTCGACTATTGGGATCACCACCCCGGCCTTACAGGTGCCGTCGAGTTTGGCGATCACAAGACCTGTAACACCCAAGGCATCGTAGAAGCCCTCTGCCTGCCTGAGACCGTTCTGGCCGGTGGAGGCATCCATCACAAGAAGAACCTCATGAGGGGCTTCGGGGATGACCTTTGCGGCCACCCGGCGGATTTTCTCCGCCTCGGCCATCAGGTCGCGCCGGGTGTGAAGACGCCCTGCGGTGTCCACAAGGACAACGCCGTAGCCCTTGGAGAGGGCCTTCTTTAGCGCGTCGTAGACCACGGCTGCGGAGTCCTGACCCTGCACCGAGGAGACAATATCGGTAGCGGTGCGGGCGGCCCAGCGCTCAAGCTGGAGCCCTGCCGCGTCGCGGTAGGTGTCTGCCGCGGCTATTAGAACTTTGTGAGGTCTCCACAAGGTGGCCAACTTGGCAACGGTAGTGGTCTTCCCACTCCCGTTGGTGCCTACCACCATTACAACCGTTGGATGAGCACCGAACTCGAACGGCTTCTGGGCTTTCTCTAATATTCCCTGGATGAGTCCAGCCAATCTTTCCTTCTCCCCCTTTGATTCGGAAAGAAGGGATTCGACGCGTTCGACCCCGATGTCGGCCTCTACGAGTAGCTCCTCAAGCTCATCGCGGTCACCGCTGCTGAACGCCCGCGTGAACCGGCGGCGCAGGCTTAAGAAGCCTTCCCTAAGCTTCTTCCACTGCAACATGGTGGCGCTTTACGTCCTTTAAGCGCACCGAGATGATCTTGGACACACCCGGGTCCTCCATCGTTATCCCGTAGATTGTATCCGCCTTCTCCATGGTGCGTTTGTTGTGGGTGATAATGAAGACCTGGATGTGCTCCTTGATGTGCGAGAGGTAGGATGCAAACTTGAGTACGTTAGCGTCGTCAAGGGGGGCGTCAAGCTCGTCGATAAAAATGAAGGGTGCGGGACGCACTCCGTAGAAGGCAAAGAGCAGCGCGATGCCCAACAGGGCACGCTCGCCGTCTGAGAGCTGGGAGAGGCGCTTGAGCTGTTTACCCTCGGGACGAGCGGTTATTTGGATAGGCGAGTTGAAGGGCTCGTCCGGATTCTCTAATCGCAGATCCGCCTCGCCGCCAGGGAAAAAGAAGTTGAATGTCCGACGGAACTCCTCCCGCAACGCCCTGAAGGTGGTCTCGAAACGGCTCCGGGCCTCCTCGTCTATCTCGCGGATGATAGTGGTCAGGCTTTCCGCCGCCTGGCTGATGTCGGTATGCTGTGCCTTTAAGCGATCCAGTTCCGCCTTTTCTTCTTCGTATTGGATCGCGGCATACTCGTTGACCGGCCCCAAATCCTCAATGCGACGTTTGATCTCGGCAAGCTCAGCATCCACCTCCTCAGGCGTCATCGCTTGCGAGTCCGCGTCTTGATCCGCAGGTAGAGGCGTTGAAACCAGAGGTTCCAGCTCCTCCCTTTCCCGCTTCAAGAGAAGCAGCTCGGTGCGAAGCTGAATAAGGTCCTGCCTCAAGCTTTCAAGCCCGGACTCACGTTCGGTAAGTTCTTCCTCCTTCTCGCGCTTGGCCTGGAGCACTCCGGATGTGTCGATTCCTGACAGGCGCTCGGTTTCCTTCTTTCGCTGTTCGTTAAGGGCGGTTTGTTCCTCCTCGAGCCCCTCGATAGCCTTGCCAAGCTCTGATATCTCATGCCGGGTGCTTTCAGCTTCCTTCTTTCGTGAGGTAAGAAGTCGATCTAAACGGGCCTGCTCGGCCTTCAGACGCTCGTTGCGCTCGCCGGCCAGATGCTCTGCTTCCTCCTCCTTTCCCAAGGTAAGAAGCTGATCGTTAAGCCCTGCCAGTTTGTCACGCAGGGCTTCCTCTTCTTCGCTGAGAGTCTTCTCAAGCTCACTCAGCGCCTCTTCTTTCTCGGAGCGCTGCGACTCCAGCATGCTTATCTTTTCCTCAAGCTCCGCGAGCGTTCCTCGAGCACCTTCGGCTTCTTGTTCACATTTGTGTGCTTGGGCTCGCAAGCGGTCGCGTTCTCGTTCGAGCTCGGCGACCTGTTCATTTATGCGAGCAACCTCTGTCTCCAACGCCTGCTTGCGGCTTCGTTCCTCAAGGTATGAACTTCTCGCTTCATCGAGCTTGGTGGCAAGGTCATCGCGTTCTTTGCGTGATCGGTCCAGATTTTCTTCCAGGGAAGCAATCGAGGTCTTCTCTTGCTTTTCCTGACCTTCCAACTCCTTGAGCCTGCGCCGATCGGCAAGCACCCCGCGAGGTCTACCCAGAAGGACAACACCGTCCGAACGAAGCGCTGTCCCGTCCGGGCTAACGAAAGAAAGCTGGGGATATTGTCCGGCAAGAGAATCGAGATCGGCAAGATCGGAAAGCACCCAACTCTCAAGACGCGCGGCAAGCAACCGAGGTGCACCTTTCTTGAGAGATACCTTATCAGCAATCCAGAGTTTGAAGCGCGCATCAGATGGGCGCTGGGGGGATGAGAAGGTGGGCCTGCGGTCAAGCACCAGCCCGGCCTGACCTTCGAGGGAAAGATCTTCAAGATCAGGCATGCCGGTTGCCGCAGCGAATCCGAGCACATCGTAAAGCACCGCCTCAAGGGCCGCCTCGAGTTCCGCTGGATAGCTCAGGAACCCCTCCATCAACCCGCGGAATCGAGGACCCAACTGCTTACGCAAAGCACGCCGCGGCTGATTCTCAACCCTTTCTCGAAGCGACGCTGCCTGCCCGGCTAGCCTGGATTGGTGCTCTATCTGCTCCTGGCGTTTGCGTTCGGACGCTTGAATCTCCTCGTTCAGTCGAGCAAGGCGGTTCTCGACCTGGGGGATCCCTTCTTCCTGTTCGGTCAGTGCGGATGCCGCCTTCTCGAGATTCCCCTTGATCTTTGTAAGTTCGCTGCGGAAAGAGCTGGCTCGTTCGGAGAGCCTGGAAAGCTCACCCCGGGCGACCGAGGCCAGAGATGCGGCGTTTTCTCCGCGGGAATACTCACGGGTTCGTTCCTCTATATGCCGAGCAAGCTCGGCTGAGAGCTCCTTAAGCTCTCCGCGTGTCTCGCGCACCTTGGAACGGTAAGCTGCCAGACGTTCTTCGTCGGCGTGCAACTTGCCTCTTGCCTCCTGTAGGGCTCTGTCTGCCTCCTGTCTGCGTTCTGCCGCCTCCTCCTGGGCGCGTTTGGTCTGCTCGGCCTCTGAAACGATCTCTTCGATGCGACGCTCGGCTTCTAGCTTTTCCTCCTCGATTCGCGCAATGCTCTCCCCAAGTGCCTGGCTGCGTGTACGTGAGGAAGAAAGTTTTGCGGCTATCTCAGAGAGCTTATTATTCACCTCATCAAGTGCTCTCCTGGTCTCTCGTTCGGCTGCCATGAGCCGCATGAGTTCAGAGTCCTTCCCCTTAAGCCCCCTGCGAATCCCCTCAATCGAGAGCAGTAGCTTGCGTTCTTCCTCCTCCCGTGCAGAGATGGTTTTATCCTTTTTCTGCATCTCCTGCAGAACCGCCTCGAGACGGGCGTGCATCTTACGAGCCTCCAGGGTTACAAGTTTTTCCCGCAGTTCCTTGTAAAGCTGTGCACGCCTGCGCTGACGGGCCAGGGCTCGAACGATACGCTTGCGTTCGCCTATAATATCTTCCAACCGAACCAGATCACGACGGACCAGGTCGAGCTTGCGCTCGGATTCCTTGCGTTTCTCGCGGAATCCCAGCACCCCGGCCGCGGACTCCAAAAGGTTATGCAGGTCGCCGCCCACGATGGCGGTAAGTTTGGTAGCGTCAAATACCGAGTAGAGACGGCCTCCGGCAGCCCCGCCGCGAAGGATCGCCTCGATATCCTTAAGGCGGCACTCCTCGCGGTTGATCTCAAAGCTCGACTCGCCGGTTCGGTAGTAGCGCCTGCGTAACTCCACCTCGGCCGGAAGATCAGGGAACTCGCCTTCGTTTTCGATAACCAGACTGACATCGGCATACCCCAACTCGGACAACCGGCCGCTTCCGGCAAAGATAAGATCCTCGCTCTTGACGCAGCGAAGGCGAGATAACGCCTGCTCACCCAAGACCCATCGGATACCATCGAGAACGTTTGATTTACCGCAACCGTTTGGACCAACAAGTGAGGTCATGCCTGGCGAGAGTTCCAGAACCGTCTTGTACGGAAAGGATTTGAACCCGTAGAGCCTGAGTTCCTTAAGCCGCATGATTAAATCCTAACTCCCTCTCAAGGCCCTGAATAGTTGCCCAGACTGACTAAAGACACAGTAAGGGAAAGTGCTCAGCGCCTGCGTCTACCAAAGGTCTTCTTTGCCTCGCTGCGCAGGCGGGACATCTTCTCGTGTGCCTGGGGGTGGGCGAGAACATGTTCCCAGTAAACCATAATCATAGAGTAGGCGACGATAAGCACCAGACCCACAAGAAGCACTGCCAGCACCACGAGTTTCTTAGGCGGGAAGTAGGGAACCTCGGGAGGCTCGACCCACTCAAGCACGGAGATAAGGGGGGTGTCCTTGGCTTCCATAAGCTTGGCTTGCTCGTATTGCTGCATCAGCAACATGTATATCTCCTGCTGCACCATGAAGTCCCGGTAGAGCTCTAAGTAACGTGATACAACTGGAGGCAGCGATGCAAGCTTTGCTTGGATAACCGCAAGTTCCCGACGTGCCGGCTCATACTGCGGGTTGTCGGTGGTTGAGAAGGAGCGCATGTATTCGAGCTCCAACTCCTTCTGCATCGCCTGTGCCTTGAGCTCGGCGAAGGCCTGTATCTGGCCCATCTCAGGGCTCACCATTGGCAGCTTATGCTTGCGCTGGAATTCGGTGAGGGAGTCCTGGGCTGTCTTCATCTCCTCCTCAACCTGCGCGAGTCGCCCTTCGATGAACTCCCGCATATGACGACCCCTTGTGTTGCTCGAATGTGTGAGATAGTAATCCAAAGCCTTTGCATAGGTGTTGACGATGTCTGCCACAAGCACGTTGTCCGGACCTACCACCTCGATTACAAAAACCTGCTCACGAGGTAGAAGCTTGTATGCAGTCATACCTGCAAGTTCTTCGCGCGCTTCGGCCCGATCGGTCACATCAAGCCTTTCTAAAAGCACGCAGGAATCTATCACACGATCGGTAACGGTCTGGGAACGCAATATCTCCCCGTAGAAGAGCATCTCACTCGCTTCGACCCCGGGGATACTCAAACCCGTGATCCCCAACTGAGACTGCAGACCCGAAAGCACGCCCATAACGCCGCTTTCCTGTGTGACGGGAAGAAGCTTAACCTCCGCTCTATACCTCTTTGGTAGAAGAAAGGCAAGTGCAATACCCAATCCGCCGAAGCAAGCGATAGCAATAAGCATCTTCCACCAGCGGCGAACGATGAAAATAAAAAGGTCAACAACACTGAAAGTCATCTCACTCACCAAAGGCTAAGATAACGGCCACCAATCCCAAAGCAGATGCGGCTAGCCCAACCCAGTCTCGCACCTCATAAAGTGGCTTTCGGGGGACAAAGATCATCGCCCCCGGTTCAAGCTGGATATCAGGATGTGCACGCCGGGTGCGTCCGTCCGGATATATAACACGGATTGCCCCTAGATTGGCCGTCGAAGAGAAGCCGCCCGCGTGTCCCAGGTACTGATTTAGGGTCAGGGCCTCGTTGTAGATGACCGGTCCAGGCTTGCGTAACTCGCCGGTCATATATACAAATCGTTCTGAGCGAGGCACGGTTACAATATCTCCATGCTCAAGCTGAGTGTTCTCTCCTTGCCCGGTGGCGAGGTATTCCTGCATATCAAAGAATATCCGCTCGTCTCCCCGCTGGATATAGCAGTGAGCCAGATCGCTTTGTGGAATAAGAACTGCACGACTTTCAAGGAAATCACACACCCGCTCGCCGGGCTCGAACTCCAGCCAGTGTTCGGCGTTGAACTGGCGACTCAGTGTATCGGTAAGGAAAACCAGCTGGATGCCGGGCTCATCAACGGCCTCTTTGGCAAACACCGCACCCCGCAGGAGAACGAAGAGCTCCATCTTCGGTACATAGATGATATCTCCGTCTGAAAGAGGGGGATTGGCGTTCAACTCACCATCCTCACGATAACGACGAAGATTGACCCTTAAGGTGTCACCGGAGCGCCTGACCAGTGAGATGTTTGAGACCGATCCCATGGAGGTGATGCCTCCAGCCAGATCGATACCGTCCTCTACCCGCATAAAGGGGGTAACAAGATAACTACCTGGCCACTGGACATCGCCAAGGACGTTTATCTTGCAAAGCCTTGCTCCAATCAGGACAAAGTCTATCTCGACAGGCCTGATGAAATCACGAAAGGCCTCAGCCACCTGCTTGCGAGCCTTCTTGACAGCCACGTCCACGACCTCCATATAACCCACGGCCTCAAGGTTAACAAGACTCACCTCTCCAAAGGTCTGTCCGAAGGTTGTCATCCGGCGGCTTGAAGGCAGCATAATTACAAGCTGCCCGGTAGGGGTAATCCGGGTAGGATAGCTGTAGGAAAAACTGCCCTTTACAATAATCAGCAGGCTGTCGCCGGCGTTAAGCACGTAGTCATCTATGGAAACCGGCTGTTCAGGAACCCTCCCAAGCTCAACAGGCATCTGGCGGCCAAAGGACTCGCCGGAGACCTGACCAACCCCTGCAAGAAACCAAAACAATAACCCCATCATAACAAGGATTATACCTAAATCCGAGCCTTGGTCAATGGTGCGATCTTCCTCAAAGATAATCTGCCTGAGTTGTTTCTGTTTACTCAGGGTGCCTGAAGAGCGCGACTTCTTCGGACTCATAAAGTCTATGGCAGATCATAGAAAGAAACTTAACCTCGCCTATAACAACAGATATCATCTCAAGGAGGCAGTATGAAATCCACCCTCCTCCTTTCGGGAAGATTTATTTCTGAGGAAAGACGGGGTGGCGATAGGGATAGCGGCTGTGGATTCCTTGATCTCTCCAGCAGTCTGCGTCTTTCCATGGTCAATACATCGTTACCAGGCAAGAGGGGGTTGAGATTATCGAGAAGGAGAGGGGAGTGGATGAGGCTTTCATCAAGGTGAGTGTGACATAAAGACATAAAGATTGGAGCAATTATATCTGCACGGACTGGAGAGTCCGTGCCACATTCGACCTTTGAGCGCTTTACATACGGGGAGGTGGGTGATAAACACTTGGAGATAATCCTTCGGATACTGCCGCATATGAGATCGCCATCTTCGGTCGGTCGCGATGAGAAAGTGGGTTTTTGGGGTCCCAAAGCAAGGTGGTAACCCTCTATAATTATGCGTCTTGCGGGGTTCATTCTGCGTAACCCCCCTAACTGTCTCCCCGCGCACAGACCTTTTTCGGCTGTATTGACAAACCGCTGGTTTCGCCTACACTACGTTCTTAATTATCTTAAAGATGCAGCAGAGTAAGGAGGTTTGGTGAACGCGGAAGAAGACAGGCGAACGAAGCAACTTTTGGAAGCCGCCAGGCTTAAGACGCAGTTTCTGGCCAACATGAGCCACGAGCTACGTACGCCCTTGAACTCGATAATCGGCTTTGGCGAGCTTTTGATGGACGGGCTGGTGGGGCAACTAAACGAGAAACAGACCCACTATATAAAGATCATCCACTCCTCCGGCGTACATCTTTTGCGGCTGATCAACGACATCCTTGACTTCTCCAAGCTTGAGGCGGGTATGCTTGAGGTTTTCAACGAACCTACCGACCTGCGCGAGGTGGTTGAAGACGTTCTGCGTGTATACAGCGTGATCGCCGAACGCAAGAAGATTGAGATTCACGTAGATACACCTCCACAGATGCCTCTTCTGCTCACAGACAGGCGCAAACTCACTCAGATAATCGACAACCTACTCTCCAACGCCGTAAAGTTCACCGACCAGGGGTGTGTGGAGGTGGTGGTAACCAGGCGCAAAGATGATATGCTTGAGGTGACGGTAAGCGACACCGGGATAGGGATGGAGCTACAAGAGCTTGCGCACATCTTCGATCCATTCCGTCAGTTGGATGCCTCCACCACCCGGCGCTATCAGGGAACAGGACTTGGGTTGACGTTGGTAAAGAAACTTCTTGAGATTCAGAATGGTACAATAGAGGTTCAAAGCTCTCCTTCTAAGGGTTCGAGGTTCACCTTCCGGCTGCCCTTTGTGGAGTTCAAACCCGAGAAGCCTCGCGAGGCAGCTAAACGAGATGAGCTGGTTCACAGGCTTCCTGCGGCTGGCGAGCGTCCCATCCTGGTGGTTGAGGATAACCCGTTGGCGGCGAACCTCATGTCGGTGTGGCTTTCTGAGGCCGGCTACAAGGTCGAGGTGGCCTCCACCGGTGAGGAAGCCCTGCAGAAGGCGGTAACCCTGCGCCCCGCTGTGATTACCCTGGACATCCTACTCCCTCAGATGGACGGCTGGCGTGTGCTGCATCGTCTCAAGGAGATGCCAGAGATCAAGGATACACCAATCATAGTGATCTCGATCGTGGAGGACAAAAGTTTCGGCCTCTCGCTCGGCGCGGTAGACTACATGGTCAAGCCGGTCTCGCGTAGCAATCTTATCTCGAAGATCGAGCGCCTCACCAGGAGCGTCCCAAGGCCCGGTCGCCTCCTAGTGATAGAAGACAACCCGGCGGACATCAGTCTGATAGAGGAGATACTTCGGCTGGACGGCTACGAGGTGCTCAAAGCCACCTCTGGAGTGGATGGTCTCAAGGCCGCGCGCAGCGAGAAGCCGGATCTCGTGATTCTGGATTTGATGATGCCTGACCTGGACGGCTTCGACGTTATGAGGCTTTTGGAGTCCGATGAAGCCACCCGCGGGTTGCCGATTATCATCCTTACCGCCAAGGACCTTACCCAGATCGATCGAGCCAATCTGGGTGCCAACATCCGCGATATCTTCGGCAAGGCACAGCTTAACCGCGACTCACTTCGACAAAAGATCGCCCAGCTTCTATCTCACCCAAAAGGGGGTAGGGGGGAATGAGTCGCATCCTCGTGGTGGAAGATAATGAGGGGAATCTGGAGCTTATACGAGTGGTCCTGGAGATGGCAGGGTATGAGGTGATAGGTACGTCGAGTGCCGACGTGGGGCTGCTGGCGGCCAGAAAAGCTCACCCCGATCTTATACTCATGGACATGCACCTGCCGGGTATGGATGGATACGAAGCGACGCGGATCATAAAGGGCGATAAGGAGTTGAAGCACATCCCGGTCATCGCGGTCACCGCTGTCACCGACCGCACCGATGAGGAACGTGTTCGTGCCTGCGGCTGCGAGGGATTCATCGCCAAGCCGGTGGATACCCGCAGTCTGGCCGCCCAGATTGCCGAGTTTCTGAAACTGGGGGGCGTGGAGCCCTCATGAATCAAGAAAAATCCACCCGTCGGGTGCTGGTGGTAGATGACGACCCATATCTTTTGAATCTTCTTGACCTGCGCCTGACAGAGCAGGGGTTTGATGTTATGCTGGCTTCATCCGCCCATGAAGCGCTCACAAAGGTGGAAGACAAGAAGCCTGACATCGTTATCGCGGACATCATGATGCCCGGCATGGACGGATATGAGCTCTGCGCGTGCGTCCGCGCAAACGAAAAGCTGAAAAATATCCCGTTTATCTTCCTCTCCGCACTCGCCGACACCCAGGACAAGGTGAAGGGTCTGCGGTTGGGTGCAGACGACTACCTTACCAAGCCGTTCGAGTTCCATGAGCTTTTGGCAAGGATAGAGATACTTTTGGATAGATACTCCCGCTACCAGGAGACCTTCGAACAAGCCACAGAGATCGCTACCACAGGGAACATCGAGGATCTGGGGGTGATTGACCTCTTGCAGATGCTTTCTTTCGGCCAGAAGACAGGCCAGGTGCATCTTGAATCGGGTGAAGAGGAGGGGTTTCTTTATCTGAGGTCGGGCAAGCTCATAGCCGCAACCTACCGCAGCAAGCAGGGGCGTGCCGCACTGCCCACCCTGCTTTCCTGGTCGCAGGGCAGATTCAGAGTCAAGCTCACGGATAGCCTCTCTCTCACCCCTACGATCGAAAGTCAGACCGACGAGGCGATCTTTGCGGCGCTGCGTGAGCTGGACGAGACCGAACGCATAAAACAGGAGCTCGACGCAAGGTCTATCCCGGTGTTTTCGGCAAAGCCCAAGCCCGAAGCGGAGGTGCAGGAAGTTCTACTCCAGCTGGTAGACGGCAGCCACAGTATCAAGGAGGTGCTTGCAGCGAGTCCTCTCTCGAACCTTAAGACCATCGAGGAGATAAAAAAGATGGTAGAAAAGGGGCAGATCGAGCTGCGACCTGGGGAAAAGGCAGCTCCGAAGGTGATGGCTCCTCCAGAACCCGAGGCTAAGGAACCCCCTGGCGAGGAAGCCTGGGAGCCTAAGTTACCCATCGAAGTGGAGGGAGCGGAAGCAACCAGAGAGACAGTACCTTTGGAAAAGGCAAAACCTCCTAAGGAGGGGGCGGCCCCTGCCGGACCCCAGGTTGAGGTTAAAGAAAAACTCCTACCGCAGGAGTTCAACCTTATAGTGATTGGCACGGACAGGGATTCCCGCAACACCTTTATCCATGCGCTCTCCGGCGAGGAAGAAACAGAGGGCAAAGGAGAGACGGTTCTGAACTTCGGAAGGGTAATGATGGGTCCTCACCAACTCAACATTTATGGGCTACCCGGGGCAAAGCGATTCGCCCCACTTTGGCAAACCTTCATTCAAAGGGTTCACGGGATGATACTTCTGGCGAACGCCAGCATCGAGGAGGAGGTAGACAACCTGCGGTTTGCGCTTTTGCTTCTGGGTCCACGCATACAGGGTCCGAAGATCGTCATAAACACCGATCCAACCCATCCTGAGATCGAGCTTGGTCCGGAGACATATGGTGCTAATACCCTTGTCTGCCTGTCCTCTGACCGCATCAAGGCCGCATGGATCGTCTCAGAGCTCATCGAAGAACTCGTCCGTTAATCCACAATGGATCTTGCTAAGCTTCGCAACATAGGGATAGCCGCACACATAGACGCAGGTAAAACCACCACCACCGAGCGGGTGTTATTCTACGCCAAGAAGATACATCGAATGGGCGAGGTGGACTCAGGCTCGGCAACCATGGACTGGATGCTGCAGGAGCGCGAGAGGGGGATAACCATAACCTCGGCGGCCACCACCGTCGGCTGGAAGGATTGCCGAATCAACATAATCGATACCCCTGGTCATGTGGACTTCACCATCGAGGTGGAGCGTGCCTTAAAGGTTTTGGACGGTGCGGTGGTCATATTCTGCGCGGTGGGTGGGGTCCAGCCGCAGTCGGAGACGGTATGGCACCAGGCGGATAGATACCACATTCCCAGAATCGCGTTCATAAACAAGATGGATAGGGTGGGTGCGGACTTCGAGCGGGTGATAGATATGATGTCCTCCCGCCTTCCTCAGTTCCCTGTGCCTGTGCAGATTCCCTGGGGTGCTGAGCAGGGGTTCGTGGGCGTGATAGATCTAGTGGGGTGGCGTGCCATCCGGTGGAAGGACGAGACCCTGGGGGCGGAGTACGTGATAGGGGATATTCCAGTGAAACTTATCCCACAAGCCAAGCGCTGGCGCCAGCATCTTGTGGATAAGGCAAGCGAAGCGGAAGATACCATCATCGAAGACTACATGGCGGGCCAGAAGAGCGAAAGCGCGACCCTGCGGAGGGCGTTACGCAAGCTTACCCTTGCAAACAAGATAGTGCCCGTATTGTGCGGCTCCGCTCTGAAGAATAAGGGTGTGCAGCCTCTTCTTGATGCGGTGCTCGAGTATCTGCCGTCGCCACTTGAGGTACCGTCGGTTAAAGGTCATGATCCGGAAGATGAAGAAAAAATAGTTGTCCGGGAACCCTCACCTGATGTTCCCTTCTCGGCCCTGGTCTTCAAGCTAACCTACTCCCAGCACATGGGGCCTTTGGCGTTCACAAGGGTTTACTCGGGCAGGGTCGAGCGTGGTCAAACAATCAGAGGATTCCCGGGCGGTAAGCGTTCACGCGCCACTAAGCTCCTGCTGGTACACTCAAACCACTTCGAGGAGGTCCCCAAACTCGAGGCGGGAGAAATTGGACTGATTGCAGGATTGCGCCACGTGACCACCGGTTCCACCCTGGCCGACCAGAAGCACCCCATCGTCTATGAGCTGATGCGTTTCCCTGAGCCGGTTATCCACCAGTCGATCGAGCCGCATACCCAGGCGGACGAGGCCAAACTGGGCAAGAGTCTTGCGATCCTTGAGCTTGAGGATCCAACCTTCAAGGTGCGCAGTGATCCGGAGACCGGACAGCTTCTTGTGAGCGGGATGGGCGAGCTGCACCTGGAGATACTGGTTGATCGGCTCCAGCGTGAGTTCCGGGTGCCGGTGCGGACTGGCAAGCCACAGGTCTCTTACAGGGAAACTGTAACCCAGAAGGTGGAACACTCGACCACGTTCTCCCGTTTGATCGGACAGAAGACCCACTACGCAGGGGTCACGTTAAGACTCGAACCTTACAATAAGGGTAAGGATATAAAGATACACCTGCCACAAGAGCTGCCGCGCGAGTTCCTGGATGCGATCCGGCAGAGCCTTAATGACTCGTTCGGTGCGGGTTCCATGCTGGGCTACCCTATAACCAACGTTCGAGTGACGGTTACCGGCGTGGACTACCGTGAAGACGAGGCCTCGGACATCGCGTTCAAGGCCGCGGCCTCCCAGGCGTTCACCAAGGCTTACCAGAAGGCCTCACCCGCACTGCTTGAGCCTATAATGGATGTGGAGGTAATCACGCCTGAGGAGTATATGGGCGACGTGCTTGCTGACATCAGCACACGGCGAGGGAAGATAGAGGAGGTGGAAAGCATCAAGGAGCATAAGCTCATCAATGGCTTTGTGCCACTTGCCGCGAGCTTCGGCTACGCGACGGCGCTGCGGTCTTTGACCCAAGGGAGGGCCAGCTTCGCAATGCACTTCTCACACTACGCCCTACTGCCCGAGGAGCTGCGCAAAAAGTTGTTCGATTACCTGATTTAACACCCACGACGCTTCGCACGAACCGAGGCCGCGAACACAGCGCCGCAAGCAACAAACTTATAATGGCTAATTCCCTCATCATTGTTACTCCATCTTTTATAAATTCCAGGATTTTCATGGTCTGGATTTGTTTCTTATTGGGTACCCCTCCTCGCGGATTGCATCTCGGCGAGATACTTTGAGCGGTAAAAATTTCCATGTATCCACAGGCCTTTATCCCTGAGTCTGCGGCCAATCTCAAGTGCTTTACTCCATAGCACCTCGTCATCTACAACGACGTGGACAACATCTTTTTTGGAATCAATGGAATCCTTCAAATGATTAACCAGCTCCTCGATCGAGGATTGCCGCTCCCCGTTGAGGAAGATTTCATCTGATTCGGCAATGTGTATTACAAAGTCAACCTTCAAAAATGTGTAAATACCAGGGTTGGAGAACTCAGAACTGACCAATCTCTTCAATCGATCAGATGTAATATCGGTTGATTCGCTGAAAGTGAACATGCCGCTAACAGGACCTATTTCCCTGAGGGAATCGGCTAACATGATGACGAAGATATCATCCATCAAATCAAACACGTGTTTTGTTTTAACTTGAGGATGGGTTTTAATGTGCCAGACTACAGCTCCACTTGAACAATAATGATTCTTTAACAGAGTATCTAATTCGGCACCTTCAATTGCTAAGCCGTCAATAACAGTATTGCCGTCTTTGTCTATTATTATAATAATCAAACCTGAATGATAGTCCAAGCCCAGATCATAATGTAAATCTTCGCTGGTAATCGTGCGTCCTTTAATATCCAGGTAATCCCATAATCCAACACGATTTCTATTTTTCCACCTCTCATTGATATCGATAGTGATCTCTTCAGTATAAGATAGTTCCAGAAGTCCATATTTTTGGTGAGCACGATCGAAGGCTCTGTAAGAAACACCTTGACGATTGCAAATCCTTTTCACACACCTAATTATGTATTCGCGGACTGGCTTTTTTGAAAACCCGATTTGCAAAACGTAATCCAGTCTACCGACAAATAGTGCAAGAGGAGGAAGATTGTTACAAATTTCTTCCTGAGATGCCCTGATCTCCCGCATGATCTCGAAGTGCTGGTGCGGTGTGCATTCTTCCTCCTGGCAGCCCGAAATGGAAATCAAGAAAATCACGCAAAGTATTAATTCAATCAGCCCTTTTACCATGCGTTATACCTCCTCGTAGATGTCCATATTCGAAGTGTAAACATTCGGCGGCAAATGTCAAGTCCAGGATGGGTAAAAAAAGGCCCGCATGATGCAGGCCTTAATTTTTACTTCTTTTGTAAATCTACAGGTAGCTTACGCTCAAGGCTCCGTAGAACCTTCTCGGCGCGGTAGGGTAGTCTTTACCCCACACATCTACTTCGTAGCTGTGCGGGGACCCCCAATTTAATGCCCCTTTTCTCCTGCGGAGAAAAGATCGCAGGCCGTTCAGCTTGCTATCCTTTAGATCAGTAGAAAACGCTCAATCCTGCGTAGAACCTGCGCGGTGCCGTAGGGTAACCTTCACCCCGCACATCTACTTCGTAGCTGTGCGGGGACCCCGAATAGGGAGCCTTCAAAAAGTGGTCCATTCTCGCTTAGTAAGTAACACTTACCGATCCATAGAATCTACGAGGAGCCGTAGGATAGTCGAGGTCGTTGTAACCGCCGAAGTGCGCCGCGGTCTGATCGTTTAAGACGTTCTTAACCCCTGCCTTGATGGTAAGTAGCTTGAACAACTTCTGCGATACCGAGAGATCGAGTTTAAGTGACGAACTGATGGTCTTTTCGATAACCCCGATCTCAGGATAAGGCGAGTAGTCCGGGTAGTAGTTGATGCGCTTGGCCGTCCATGCGACAGCGGTCGCTATCTCTCCGCCGCCCCAAGCCCGTATTGCCAGATTCCCTTTCAGGATAAGCGGCGGGATGAACGCGGCCTGACGGGTGACCTCGTAGAGCTGGGGTTCGTCTTCGAAATAGAAGTCGATTATTCTTCTTTTTTCCGTTGCATGGTTGTAGGCTGCTCCCAGCGAGCCGGAGAAGAGGCCTTCCTTTATCCGCCACGCCACTGTGGCTTCCGCGCCCCAGATGGTTGCCTGGTCAACGTTCTCAGGCCGCCATATCCCGCCTCTGAAGGGCAGCCACGAGATCATGTCCGTTATATCCTTCCACGAACCCGCAGCACTTAACTTAAGGAACCGGAACGGCCTGGCATCAGCTGAGAGCACAAAGCTCTGGGAGCGCTCCGGCACCAGGTCGGGGTTGCCTTGCGAGTATTCATCGGCTGGCCAGAACAAACTGTTGAGGGTAGGAGCTCTGAACGAACGGCCGTAGGCCGCGGACAACTTCAATCTTTCCGGGACGACCTTGTAGCTCAAGCCAAGCTCCGGCGAGAAGAAGTGCTGGTACCGGTCGGAGTACTCCAGCCTGGCCGCGGCGAGTGGTGTAAACCTGCCCAGCTCGGCCAGAAGCTCGATCCAGATGCCGGCGTGGAAATCGTCGGCGTCCCAGGAATAATCCCAGATGACGGTATCGGCTGCAGAGTCGGTATAGATACCTCTGACCTGTAGCATCTCCTCTTCAATCGAGAGTCCGCCGGCAAGCCTGAACAGCCGGGCAAGCTGTGCCGAAAGCTGCAGGTCTGCGCCCAGCCGAAGGTCGTTGTACCGGTTCTCCACCAGTTCGGTGTATGAACCCCGGTCCGAGTGCCGATTGTAGGTAAAATCCTGATTCACCGCGTAGAGGTTCAGGTATCCTGAGAAGGCTTGCTTTCCGAACGAGGTTTTTATATTCCCGCGAAGCAGCTTGTCGGCTTGGCGGTCGTAAAGGGAGTAAACCAGGGAATCGCCGAAGATCGGCGGCACGAAGGCGGTATCTGATGTGTCAGGCGCAGGTCCGGGCACACCCATCTGGCGCCAGGTATAGGCGGTGTTGAGTTCGATGTTGAATGCATCGGTGGGAGCGATCCAGAATCCAATCCCTCCGTTATATCGGGTTACATCGTCGTTGTGCCGGAATCCAGGATTGGTAAGCCAGGAACCGGTAACACGTGCTCCCAGTATTCCCCAATTGATTGCTCCTCGTGCCCCGGTGTTCATGCCCCACTGATCGGTGGCCTCATAACGAGCAGCAAGCCCCGATTCCTTGGATGGGATAACGTTTAGGACCCCTCCGATGGCTGCCGACCCGTAAAGCGCGGATAGGGGACCTTTAACGATCTCCACCCGATCGCCTGGTGCAAGAGGAATAAGGGAGAGATCAATCACCCCGTCGCGCCGGGAGTTCATGTGCACGCCGTTGTAAAGCACCAGTACTCTGGATGCCAGGATTCCACCCAGGATCGGAAAGGCTGAGTGTCCCTCATAACCGTATGATCGCACGTCTGCAGATACGCTTTGTGCAAGAACATCGGTGAGGTCGGTGACCTCGTCTTCTTCTACTACTAAGACCTCCACCGGCCATGGGGACGCCTCGGCAGGAAGTGAGAGCCTGGTTGCGGTGACGATAACCTCGGGCATCTCGTAGACGGTCAGGTCTTCCGCCTGCGAGAAAAGCAAGGATAAAAGCACGAGCTTTATCACGTAAGTCTCCAGGTTGTGGGCGTAGTAGATACCCGCACCTGCCCTGCCCCGGAGCAGACACGGTAAGGCAGCACGACGGATAGGTCTCCTGGCTTACGGATCATTCTTCGCCTCCAGCCTTCCCATCCTCAAGGCATGTACCTCGATTTTAGGACAGTGGCTACGACTTCTCATTCGTAGTCGTTCGGGAGGCTCAGTCCCCGATCACAGTGGCGGCACCGCGGCCGATTCTCACGGCCTTCCCTGACTTCCGCCGTCTAGTCCAGATTGTTATGAGATATTAAGGGATTCAGGCAAGGTTGTCAAGTAAAATGAGCCAGCTTGATAAGAATTCCCCCCTTGACATCCCTTTTTCTTTGACTATACTTGGGACATGGGTGTAGACACAAAGCTAGACATTTTTAACAAGGATTGCTCATTAAGTCAAGTAAATAGGTGATTTCTTTGTGACATATCGTTGGACATCTTAGGAGACATTTATGAGGACATACGAAAGGACACATCCCTGGATAAAATTCAGTCTGGATTTGCATCAGGCTGATCATAAGCTTTGGCTGGCACTTGGAGAGGTACAAGCCAAATGTGAGTATTTGGCCGGTTTGCCTTTGCAGCCAGCAACAGCTGGTAGACTTCACAAGATTTATTTGGCTAAGGGGGCATTGGCTACCACAGCTATTGAGGGTAATACCCTATCTGAAGAAGAGGCTTTGAAACTGGTTGATGGAGAGTTGACGCTTCCACCTTCCAAGAAGTATCTCGCTCAAGAAGTAAAGAACATTATCGATGCGTGTAACCGAATCGGCAACGAATTGTTAGAAAAAGAAGATGTAGACGATCTCTGTGTTGACAAGATCAAGGAGTTCAACCGTCTCGTCCTTAAAGACATTGAACTCCCGGAAGAAGTTGTACCAGGCGAGATTCGAGATTATTCTGTCGTTGTCGGCCGGTACCCTGGCGCCCCTGTTGAAGATTGCGAATATCTTTTGAAGCGCTTATGTGAGTTATTAAACGCCGAAAGGCTTCGTGCCCCCATAGACCAAGAAATCGCTTTCGGCTTGATTCGTGCGATCCTCGCTCATCTGTATTTGGCTTGGATCCATCCTTTCGGTGACGGCAATGGACGAACAGCCAGACTGATGGAGTTTCAGATTCTACTTGCCGCTGGAGCGCCAACATTGGCGGTTCACTTATTGAGTAACCACTATAATATCACTCGACAGGAGTATTATAGACAATTGGATAGAGCTTCTCAATCAGGTGGTGAAGTCTTTCCGTTCATTAAATATGCAGTCCGCGGGTTCTTAGACGGTTTAGACGAACAGATGCAGGTTATTCAGATTCAGATTTTGGATGTATCCTGGAGAGACTACATCCATGGAGCATTCAAAGACAAGCCTGGTGATGTGGCGAGGAGGCGTCGTCATCTGGCGCTGGACCTCTCTTACAAGGAAGAACCCGTACCGCTATCAGAGATTCGACATATCAGTCCCCGCTTAGCCGAAGCTTATGCGACAAAGACTGCCAAGACAGTCACAAGAGACGTAAACGCACTCGTTGAAATGGATCTTGTAGAGCCAACCCCAAAAGGTATACGAGCGAAGCGTGAAAAGATGCTGGCGTTCCTCCCTAAGCGAAGGACTGACTCCGTTGAATAAAGTGCATCATATCCAAACGGGCAAGAGTGTTCGTTCTACATCTCCCTGAACAATCAGATTAACTAAGGCGCATTCCCTTCGGGAATAGATCGCCACGTCGCTGTGCTCAATCCCCTTCGCGAGGCAGCACTGGATAAAGTGGCAGTCGGGGTGCAGCTCTGGCAGGCAGCCTGCGCATTCTTTTGGATAATTCGGACACTTCCCGCAGTAATCCCCGCAAAACCCCGCGCCCACATACCAAATAAAAAAGACCGCTGATTATATCTGGTTCAGCGGCCGAAACCTCTATGGGTTCCCTACAAAAGGTAGAGAACTATCGTGCTATCAGTATAGTCAAATATCCAAATATGTCAAGCCTTCAGTTGAATCCAGAACCCCCCAACGGATGTCCGCCTTTTTTACCCCGATTAAATGCTCCTTTTTTAGTGCTCCTTTCCCCCTGCAGGGGAAAGATCGCAAAGAAACCATGAGATTGTGAAGGGCGGGCTCATCGTGCCCCCTGTCGGGTGCTCCAGCCGCTGGATGCTTTTTAGGAGTGCGACAACCGTGTTGTCGCAGCAATGACTTTGCAATTTAACCGGAGGACGACGCTTGCGGAGCAAAATTATTCCTAAATTGAAAGCAGATGACGAGTAGCACTCAAACCTGACGCGAAATTTACCCCAGACGTCGCTTGCGCGTCCGCTTCGCTCCGTGTCCGTCCCATCATTTTGCATTTTGAAATTTGATATTTGCAATTGCGACGCAGTCGCGTCCTTGTCCACCTTTTGTCCACCTTCTAAAGCTTTTGGGGTCCCCGCGAAGCTGCGAAGCAGATTCGTGGGGTGATTACAAAACCCGCACAAACCGCATCCCTGGCAATTGCTTGATAACGCCCTTAAGTTCCATACCTAGGAGGGTTGGGAGCAGCTGCGCCGAAGGAATCCCCAACCTATCCACAAGGTTATCCACATGAATCGGTTCAGGACCTAGTAATCGGTAGATACGTTTTTCTTCGTCAGAAAGCGCGGAGTCGTCCGGCATATCCTGCGTACCTTCGACGCTTACAGGTTGATACACCGCGGCGTACTCCTCAAGGATGTCCTCCACCCGGCTCACGAGTTTTGCACCGTCGCGCAGGAGTCGGTTCGTGCCCGCGGATTGTTCCGAGAAAATGCCGCCCGGAACGGCAAACACGTCGCGTCCTGCGTCGGCGGCCCAGCGCGCGGTGATTAAAGCGCCCGATCTTGGCCCAGCCTCGACCGCCACCACCCCGTGCGAGAGCCAGGCGATTATCCGGTTGCGGCGCGGGAAAAGTCCAGGTGCAGGGATGACGCCAGGCAAGAACTCGGTTATAACCGCACCCTGCGCTGCGATACGGTCGAAAAGTTCGGCGTTCTCCGGCGGGTAGGATATGTCTATCCCGCAGCCCAGTACCGCGATGGTGCGCCCGCCCGCAGAAAGACATCCCTTGTGCGCCAGGCTGTCTATCCCGCGCGCCGCGCCTGAAACGATCACCACCCCTCGTGCACCAAGCTCTCGCGCAAGTCGCTCGGCCGCTGCCCGGCCGTAACCGGTAGGCGTGCGGGTGCCCACCATCGCCACAACAAGCTTCTCTTCAGCTCTTAACTCTCCCCGCACGAAAAGCACCGCCGGAGGCTGGGGCGAGGATTTTAGCAACAGAGGATAGTTTTCATCGAGCGAGGTAACGATCCTTGCACCGCAGCGCTCCAGGCACTTCAAGTCATCTGCTGTCTCTTTTGAACGCGAATAGGAAGCTATCCTTGCGGCGATCTTTTGTGGAACACCCGCCTGCGTCAGCTCAGCCTTTGAACGCGCGAGTATCTCCTCTGCCGAACCTAAGATCTCCATGAGCCGGGCAATACGCGTCTGTCCCAAACCCTCGACCGAAAGGAGATCAACGTATGCCTCGTTCTTCACCCTGCAAGCCTCTCGGTAAGACGTTTCTTGAGCCCTTCAATGCCATCACCTTTGAGGGCGGAGATGTAAAGTATACCCTTCTCGCCCGCTATCCTTGACTTCTTAGAGACCAGATCCATCTTGTTTACCACAACTATCCTTTTGCGCTCAAGGAGCTCCGGGTTGTAGGCGGCAAGTTCTGCAAGAAGCGTCTGATAGGCCACTGCCGGATCCTCATCCGCGGCAAGCACGAACACCAAAAGCCTCGTGCGCTCGATGTGGCGCAGGAATCGCAGGCCCAGGCCTTTGCCTTCGGCTGCACCCTGGATGATGCCTGGGATGTCTGAGAGGGTGAATGAGAGCCATTCGTCACGCAGCACGCCCAGATTGGGTGAAAGGGTGGTGAAGGGGTAGGATGCGATCTTGGGTTCGGCATGGGTGAGTGCTTTAAGGAGTGTGGATTTGCCAGCGTTGGGCAAACCGATAATCCCAACGTCTGCAAGGAGGCGAAGAACGAGCTTGAGTTTGCGGTGCTCGCCCGGTTTTCCTTCCTCATGCTCGCGCGGTGCCTGATGTATGGGTGTTGCGAAACGCGCGTTGCCTCGACCGCCTCGTCCGCCGCGAGCCACGAGAAGACGCTGGCTATCTTCCAGGACCGAGCCCAGGAGTTCCCCCGAGTCTTCATCGTAGGCGTCGGTACCCAGGGGAACTTTGATCTCGGCATCCTTACCCTTGGCGCCGTGCATGTTCTTGCCCTTACCGTTGCCGCCCTTGCCAGCGCGGTAGGAGACGTGGTAGGCAAGATCGGCAAGCGTGGCCAGATGCAGGTTCCCAACGAGATAGATAGATCCACCGTCGCCTCCGTCCCCGCCGTCAGGCCCACCCCTGGGAACAAACTTCTCGCGCCTAAAGCTCACGCAGCCCGAGCCGCCTGAACCTGCGGCCACCCGGATCGTTACCTCGTCTACAAAACGCACATCATACTTTATACATTGTGCGGGAAAAATCAAGACCTCAACCTACCGTCCCAAAAGAGGACGAAATGTCCATTGTCAAGACATCATTGTAGATAGTCCAATACATCGTTACCAGGTAGCAAGGGGTTGAGAACTGCCACGCTTGAGCTTGTCTGTTCAAACCCGAAAAAGAGACAGGAGTGTCTGCGCTACATTGTAGGCTAGATAGTGTTCAATGATCAAAAGCCTTGCTTCGAGGGCATTCATGACGTATGATCTCTTGTAGTTAATCTGCATAGACGGTGGATCTGTTTGGTTAATTCCTTTTTTGTAAGTCTAAAGGAAATCTCCGCTTTTCCTAATAACACCCTTGCTCGCATACCCCAACCCGGGCAACTATCTACCCGCGCACGAACTCACTTGCCTTGACAAGAGCCAGACCCATCCTATAATTCTCTACTAATCAGCCGTTTAGGAGGATCGATGAAAAGAAGTATCAATAGAAGGTCGTGGTTTGTGGGATTATTTTTTGCCCTGGCTCTGCCCGCAATGGCTATGGAAGCAAACGAGTACCCTGAGGAACTGGGGTTCCTGGCCGAAATCACCACCCCCAAGTACCTCGCTGCGAACGGAATTATAACCCCTCTCGACAGCACAGGCGAGGTGCTGGTCGAGCTGCCAACCCGATTCTATTGGGAAGCGGAAAACGAGAAGTACGCCATGGATATCCGGCTACCTGGTGGATCACCCGCTATCTATATGCTGGGGATAGCCGATACGGCCTGGATATACGACTTCCTCAACGGGGTAAAAATCACCGCCTTCCGCGATCAAACCTTCCCCTCCTTGAGCAACGTACCTTTCTCGGCTGGGAATCTGCTGGGCATTTTCGGCATCTTCCCCCAGGGCTTTGCCGAGATCGATACCTTCTACCGCGAAGGTTCGCTTCTTGCAATCAGGCAAGACAGGGTTCTCTTTTCCTTCGACGCGGAGAACAAACAGATACTCAATATGACGAGAGGAGAAAGCACGATCACCTTCCACGACTTTTCTGTAGACAAGAAGTGGATGTGGCCTGCAAGGATAGAGATGAACGCGTCTCTCTTTTCCCCGTTCCAGGATGCGGCATCGACCCGGGTCAATATCAGGACGGTAAGCCTCAAGCGTCAGCGCAAGGATAACCTGTTTGCAGTGGACCTGCCGCCTAACATGCAGCGTGCGTTTGACATGCGCGGCCAATAGACCGGCTTTAAGTAATCTGATCAGGAACGTCCCGAAATGATTCTTGCATTAATCCTTCTTCTGCAGGCGGGGTTCGAACATACCTCCTCACTGCTCCTTGGGGGTTATTTCCAGGCAGGCGTAGCGGACGAGGACCTTCTTTACGTAGCCGACGGCAGAGGCGTAAGCATATTCGACCGAAGGACCCTCAATCGCCACGCCGAGCTCATGCTTTCTGGTAGAACCAACCTGATCGCACGGTATGAGTCTAGCATCTTTGTAGGGGGAAGCAGAGGCCTCGCGGTAATAGACGCAGCTGGCTTCTCCCAAGCAGAACCGCAGGTAGAATGGCTGCATACCGAGCCGATAACGGCGTTGGAACTCTTTGGGCGCAAGCTCTGGTTCGCGGATGCCAACGGACAACTTTATGGTATGGATATTGGAGGAGGCGAAAGCTCCCCTTCTACGCCGATCCAGCTACCCATGCCCCCTGTAAGGATTGTTGGCAATGGAGCAAGGCTCTATCTGGCGGCAGACACAGGTGGGCTTTTTGTGCTGGATCTTGAGGCAAAAACCTTACAGGCAAAGAAAGTAGCGATCGAGGGTGACCCGGCGGTTATGGATATCTTGATTGCAGACCAGACGGTCTACCTTGCGTGTGCCGAGCAGGGGCTTTGGGTGAGCGAGCCCAGGCGCAACTCACTCAAGGTCGTTACGCGTATCGAGGCTGCGGGTGAGGTAATGAGCCTGGAGCTATTCGATGACCGAATTGCAGCGGCTGCGGGAACCGGGGATTTCCTTCTCTTCTCAATTGCTGACCCGGATGAACCCGTCGAGATTCAGAGAGAACGTTTCCCTGGGATGGGACTTGATCTTGTTAAGGCAGATGAGGACTGCTTTGTCCTCACAGGTGCAGGCATAGGGCATATGGATCTCTCAACCAAACCCCTGGCAGGGCATGGACTGTTCTACAGGGGTGCCGGTTCCGGTTACGACATCCTGACCCGGGGCGGGGTGGCGGTTCTTGCGGCGGGCGACGCCGGAATAAGAACCGTCGGTCTGGGAGACAGCCTGAGTTTCCTTGGCGAGTACTCTCAGATGTCAGGCTGCCGCAGGGTGTATCTCTTCGGCTCCCAGGTCTATGTGCTGACCACAAGTAATATGATGTATGTAGTAGAGATAAAGGACCCCAAGCGTCCCCAGAAGCGCACCTTCCTGCAGTTTGCGTCGGCAGCCTCGGGGGTGGACTCGGAGGGCGAGATGCTTCTTGCGGCGGAGCATGAACGCGGGGTGGGGATCTGGTGGCGCTGTCCGTGCGGGCCGTTCAAGGAGCAGGGACGTTACAGCTTCGGCGGTCAGGCGCTGGATGTGAAGATCAGAGATAAGCTTGCCTTCGTCTCCGCCAATCCGCCTGCCATGTACGTAATCGAGTGGTCAGACAGCACCAACCCGGAGGAGGTGGCAAGCCTCGCGCTTGAACGTGACTACGAAAGGTTGTATGCGGACGAAGATCTCCTTTTTGGCCTTGATTCCTCAGGGGCGCTCGCTGTTATCAACGTGGCACGTCCCACACGGCCGAAGAAACTCGCTGTGCTCGAACTGGAAGGCTCCCCCACCGCCCTGGCACGCTACGAGGATTATATGTTCATAGCGGCACAGGACGCAGGGGTGCATGTGGTGGATATATCCAAACCTCAATCGCCTGAACTCGTCACCACGCTGGACGTGGGACCGGCGATGGGGGTGGCTGTATTCGATGATCTGCTTCTCGTCTCGACCCTCTACTCCATAGAGGCCTATAGGATTCAACCGTAAGGAGTGAGAGCATGTTCGCAGCATTACTTTTAACGTTGATGACCGCATCGTCTGAGGTGGAGGTCTTATTCGAGGAAGGACGTAACTACTTCATATCAGGGGATTTTTCAGATCTGGTTGAGGTCAAAGGGACTATTTACGCCGCAAGCGGTTTCGGGCTTACGATAGTTCCTGCAGATCTCAGTGTTCAGGAGCACATCCCCACACCACACTACTCAAGAAAGATAGCACTGGCGGGCAAGCAAGTATATCTTGGTGAAGGCAACCGGATCACCGAGTTCAAGATTTCGACCAGGGGAACCCAGATGTTGACCACCTATCCTGTCGCAGGGAAGGTGACGGCGCTTGCGGCCCGCAAGGATTTGCTGGTAGCGGGTACGGATTCGGCAAAGATTGTAATCTTCTCGCAGGGGAAGGAATCGAAGCTCCTCGGGGCGATTGACGCACCCGGTGCGGTGCAAGACCTCTTTATCTACCGTGAGTTCCTCTATGCGGCGTGCGGCAGGGGCGGGGTTGCGATCATTGAGCTTGGAGAGAATCCCTCTATTGTGCGGGCCATGGATGTTTCCGGTGCCCAGGCACTTACGGTTGCAGAAGACCTTCTCTTCGTTGCAACAACCGCAGCAGATATCCTCGGTTTCTCTCTTGCCGAGCCTTCCTCTCCCCAGAGAAAAAAGAGCTTCTCAAGCGGTTCGGAGGTGGTCTCGCTTGCCTATTACAACAAACATCTGTATGCCGCCCAGGGATATGCGGGGTATTCGGTATTCAACCTCCGTGGCGAGCGTTTGGAGATAGCCGAGCCGTTCCGCCAGGGGGACGTTGCGAGCATCCTGGCGACCAAGGAGGGTGTGTTCCTGGCACTTCGTGAGCGAGGCTTGGTGCGTCTTGAAGGCAAGAGCCCAAAGGAGCTGAAGGTAGCCGCCCGTCTTGAGCAGAACTCCCCCTCGGTTCATACCGCACAAAGCGGCGCGTTCTGGGCGGTGGCACGGGATCGGGACGGCGCGAGTATCGGGAGACTCTTGAAAGGGGAGGAGTGTGTAACCTGGGGTCATGCCGAGCCGGCACCCAAAAAGGCCGCAGGGGTTCTGCTCTCTGGAACATACCTTTACGTAGCAGACGCAGACCGCGGCGCCTCCATATTTAACCTGAAGACCTTCCCCTTTGCAGAACGCAAGTTTGACCTGAATCAGCCCGGTACGCCTCAACGTTTTGCCCTGAGCGAGGATCTGATATTCCTTGCCGCAGGCGACAGAGGGTTAAGGGTCCTATTGATCTGCCCCTGCGGTCCGCTCCAGCAGAGGGTAGCCTTACAGGGTATTAAGGCAGCAGACGTGGCGGCAAAGGATTCCATCGTATACGTGGCTGACCCCGACTCCGGACTGCGGGTGATGGTGGTAAGGAATAAGAGTCAGGAAATTCACGAACTTTCTATCTATCCAGGCGTTATAAGCCCGCAAGCGCTCTTGCGCAGAGACGACGTCCTGTATGCGGCCGACTCGATCGGTGCCATTGTTGCCCTTGATATCTCCGAGGCAAAGAATCCCCGACAACTCTCCTTCGCCTTCATCGAAACGCAACCCTACGGGATGGCCCTGGAAGGCTCAACCCTGTATGTGGCCTGCGGTGAAGAGGGGGTTCTTCCCATAGACGTAAGCGATGTCAGAAATCCCGTAATAGGTGAGTTCATCGAAACCCCTGGTCGTGCGCTTTCCGTGGCCGCATCGGATGATTACTTAGGGGTAGCCGACTACACCTCCTGGATGCTCATCCCTGTCGATTAGTTTACCCCCCTCTGTGGATTAGAGGCAAGGCGGAAGTTGGGTTGATAAGCTATCAGTCAAGGGTTACGAGTCCACCCGCCCCCGGAAGACAAGTCAGTCTGAGGACACTTGACAAGTTAGTGGCAGGCTATATGCTTTTTAAGACGTGGGGGTATTATCCCAAAAGGCGCTCGCGGTGGTGGATAAGCGGCGGAATGTCGAGGATACCCTTGAGTTCGCCCGCCGCACCGCCGAGAAGCCCGGCATGTACCGGATAGCCGCAGCCCTGGCAGACGACAGCAAACAGGTCTTCTTCCCAAAACTGGGTGAGAAAGAAACCAGAGGATAAACCTTTAGTCAGAAGAATTCCCGCAGCCAAGGGAAAGCTACTGCGGCTGGCCAGCCTCGGGCACGGCGAGCAGCTGATCAAGCGTCCTGCGAGCCGGCCTATAGCCCGGATTAACCTTTAGAGCTGCCCTTAACACAACAACAGCATCAGAAAACCTGTTATTCTTTATGTAGAGGTGGGCGAGGTTATCGTAGGAATCCATGAACGCAGGGTCAAGATGGATTGCCTGCTTGAAGGCCGGAATCGCCTTCGCAAGCTGTCCCTCTTCGGCATAGACAAACCCCAGGTTATTCAGAAGCATGGCGTATACCCTGAAGTTAATGGGTATCCATTCAGATATACGCACCCCCTCAAGCAGCACCTGTTTGGCATCGCTCAGGCGCCCCAGGCGGAAAAGAAGGCTCCCCAGCTTTACATGCACCGCGATGTTCTCAGGATTCTCACGCAGTGCTCTGTGGTAGAATTCCTCCGCACGTGCATAATCCCTGCGAGATTCGGCTATCGACCCGAGTATCGACGAACACTGGCTACGGTTGTAAGCCAACCGATGTGCATTGGTCATCATCTCCTCGGCCTTTGTCTGATCGTTGCGCAATCTATAGTAGATGCCCAGCTGGTAGTAGCAGTATCCTGGCTGGAGGTTGTAGTTCAACGCTTGCCAGAAAGCCTGCTCACCTTGCTTATAGTTGCCGGACTTCAGGGCGGAGAGCGCATAGTTTATGTGTACTGTCTCCAGGGAACCCAGAAGCGTATCCCGCATCAGACGTGCGAATATCTCGTACGCGTTCTGGGAGCGTCCCAGGAAGTTGTAGCAGTAAGCGCGTTGAAAGGCAACCCAGGGGTGGCGAAACCCGGCCTTCTCGCTCTCCGTATAGGAAGTCAGGGCCTGGGAGTAGTCACCTCGGAGGAAGAAGGTTTGCCCCTTAAGGAAGTAGCCGGTCGCTGTAAGCTTGCGCTCCTGGGAGGGGGAAAGACGCATGGGATGCAGGACACCCGCGATGCTCACGGCAAGAACTACAAGGATCGTCGCAACCATAAGCAAGGCGTTTTTCCGCAGAAGAATTGCCGCTGCAGCAAACAAACCAAGAGGCGGCGTGATGAACCACAAGGTGCCAATCCCCAAAAGCAGAGGCGGGAGAAGGGCAACAGTTGCGGCCGAAAGCACCGCCGCGGCTATAAGACCCGCGGATATCCGCAAGCCCTTCATCACTCCTTTGCCTCCTCTTCAGCTTTAAGCCCCGCACGCCGCAGGATGAGCTCTCGTCCTAAAAACACAGCCCAAAGCGGCAAGAAAACAGCCAGCCCTAACTGCCATGGGAAGAGGTTAAAGGTTCGTTCCATGCCGAACAGGGAATACCCGGCCAGCACGAGGAGAAATACAGCCAATGCGTGGAGGAACGAGGAGGGCACGGCAAAGCGTGACAGACGCAGGGGGGGAATATGTAAAACAAGACCGCAGACGAAGAAAGCGATGACTATAAAAAGTGCCGTATACCCCAGACACCAGGCAAGGAGCATAGAGAGAATAAAAAGCCCCCCGGCAGCCCGACGGAACGTCCGCCTGGCGCCTGCATCAACGGCAGGATCGTAAGCGTTAGCGAAGAAAAGACTTGCACTGCCAGCCAAAACACCCAGAACCAAAAGCGCAAACAAGGCGATATAATCAAACGGGTTACGGGGCACCCCAATAAGCACGTCCCGCAGGTTAAGCCAGCCGAACAGAAACCCAGCCCCTGCGCCAAGTGCAAACACAATAAGCAAGAGAGGCTTCAGCGAGCGAAACAAGAAACGAACCTTCTCACGGCTATAGAGCCATAAGCTGAGCGCGAGAAGCGGTATCAACGGCAAGAGCAGCACCAATGAGTACTTGCGCGTCGCAGAGCCGATCAGACCGCCGGTGGCGTAGATGTTGGCAATCCCTATCGAACCGCCCCCAAAAATAGCCCCCACAATCTGCTGTAACCCTCCTGCAATAAAGACAGCCACCACGAGAATAACCGGGGCGAGTAGAATCGAAAGCACCTTACGCCACGTCTTTTGAGCGCGAAGGCCGCCGTAGATCGCAACCAGTATCATGCCCAGATAACCCTCTATTAACATGCCTGGTGAACCGCCGTAGTACATTTTACCAAGGCCGAAAGTCGCCTTGATGCCCTCCCAGATCATCCGTGGATCCCCTGGATAGGCAAGGTTGTAGCCGCCCGAACGGAACAGGGGATCAGCCAATGGGGCGATGAGGATGATGAACGAGTAGATGAAAAGCACCCTCGTTATCTTGCGGATGTCGTGACCCGTGCTGAAGTGAATCAAGAGTATCACGATGGTAAAAAGCATAAAGTAAAACAACGGGAAGTGCATAAGCAGTATCTCGAGGGTTATGATGGTGGTTGCGGCAAATCCAATCCCAGGCGTCTCCAGCACGCCCTCCAGCATGTTGCGGACGACCATGTAGCCGTAGGCCAGAAGAATAAAGGTGCCCAGAGGCATCCTGGAGTTCTCAACCGGCTTGATGAAAGTCCTGTCAATCCACTTGAACATATCTCTCTCCTTCGTGATTAAGCAGAAATTATGAGGGATTATAAGAGGTGAGTTTAGGATGTCAAGACAGCTGGTGCTCCTTTTCTTCGTGGGAGAAAAGGCCGCAAGGGTCAACGCCGAAATTGTCTTTGCGATCATGCTACCCCCGTTCGTCATTGTGAGCGAAGCTCCGAAGGGTGACGCTTGCGGAACCATCCCATAGCACAACCACCCTCCGTCATCGCGAGGAGTGACGACCAAAGGGAGGAAGGACGTGGCGATCTCATGGCAGGATGCGATGACACGCAACTCTAACCTGAGCGTTTTCAGGAAAACCGACGACCGAGGGCGGGCTTGCGAAACTATCTCATTAAACGTAGGGGCGTACCTTTAGGTGCGCCCGGAAAACTATTACGCGGGCCGACTTAATACCCTATGGAATACAAAGTATCCCAAGGGGCACGCTGAAGTCGGCCCCTACGAACTTTGAGGTAAATTGTATTGGGAGATCGCCGCCAAAAACCCTCTGCGCTCTTCAAAAGTATCTCCTGATATTCCTAATTTCATTCCTTCTTCTTTTGCGGCTCGATAATATTGATCAAAAAAATCCTTGGCGAATCCTTTATTTTGCAGCAAATAATTTCCCAAATCATCCCAACCGGCACCTTCTCTTCTGAAAGTGACAAATGTAATCCAAGTCCATTTGAAAATCTCCTCCTGGAAAGGAACAGGCAAGGTATCACTACTCCGGGCCAAAACCATGCTTTGGAAAAAGAATTGATGCAACTCAAGAAGTAACTCTACCCAATCATTGCCTCTCTTGAAAGCTTGTTTTATAATCCATTCCCCAGTGGTTTTAATATCATACCATAATTCTTGTATAAGGTTTATTCCAAACTTCTTTGTGAATTGGCGGCCAGTCACTTCAAAAGCCTTGGTTAATGCGGTGCTCCATTCTGCATCCCAGTAATCGTCCTTTATACCTTTGATATTGCTGATCTTAGCTATTTGATTCAAGAGAGTTTTGAAAAGGTCTTTTGATGTCTCATCTTTTAGCTGATTTGTGCCTAACGAGTAGAAGTATATCTTTTGTGCCACAGGTAGAAGTTCATGTGGGCCATTTTTAACAAAGTCATTTGACAAACCTTCAACCTTGCGATAGATTCGTTCCGCTACTTTTTCCCGCCACACTTGGTTTTTGCTTAGGGCTGTTTTAGCGTATTCCCCAAGACGCTCTAGCACAGGCTTTGTATATCGGGGGAAGTATTCCTTCTCCTTTAGGAAATCAAGGAGATTGAGAACGTGTCTGTAATTGCCAGAGGCTTCGTCGAGCATATCATGTTTAGCCCAGAAATTGAAATAACTGAAGAAATGATCTAGTAGCCGCCCTGAGAATTCCGGCGTATCTGGTTGGTTTTTGTATTTTGTAAGGAATTCAAATGTCATATGTAAAAATTTGGGCAAGTGTTCTTTCCACTTATGTTCAAAATGGATATTGAAAATACCAATTATATCTTCCATTAATTCCTTTGTGCGATTAGTCTTTCCCGGGGGAACACTATCTAGCATTATTTTTAATGATTTTACACATTCAACTGAGAGGGGTATACGATTGTCTCTATCGCACAACAGAGCTATTTCGACAATTATGTTTCTTGCTGCCCATTCTGTTTCATAAAGCTTCTTAGGTTGATACTGCATTGCTTTGGCTCCAATACGGCCTAAGTGTTTGATTATGATTCCGGGTGCGCGGGGGTTATCTATGAATTCCTTACAAGTATCCCCTAATCTCTTAAATAGTGACTCATGTAACTCTTTGACGTCAGGTCTATCTTCTAGGCCCTCGACTTTAGTTTCTAGCTCTAGAGCGAAGTTAGCCAACTCGCCTTGAGCGCTAGCAAAGGCTTCAAAGTTTCTCTCGTTTAAGGCAACCGTACCGATATTTGCGATCGCCGAAATCATCTCCACCGTTTTTTTCTCAACATTTTTCTTCGTAGCATTGAGACCTATCCTTTTAAGCTCTAGGGACATTCCCTCAAGATTCATTCTTTGAACTAGATACCAGAAAAACAAAGGGACAGATAGGCAAACAAAGATAATTCCTACCATCACTGTCATAACGGCCCTTGCGTCTGTAGGGTAGCTTATGCAGGAAAGTATCCAGATGATAGCTCCACCAAATGCACCCATGTAGCCTAAAATCCACTTGTTGAAGATGACCGTCAGCGTTCTGTGGGTATATTTTGCAACAGACTGCCCTGCAACAAGGGTAATTGAAAAGAGAAGAGCAAAAACAGCGCCAAGTACCTGCGCAGCTGCGCTGAGGAGATATTTATTTCGTGAATCGAAGTCGCTTTCAAAGAATAATCTTTGCCACCATCCTTTTGGTTCACTGAGTGTCCATTGGTATATTAACCCTGTTAATTCGGTGGCGAGGATTGCCAATATACCAATTATCGCAATCACAACCAGAATCCACATCCAAGGGAATGTTTTCCACATTCGAAATAGTCTTGTATCACGGTTGGGTTTTTCTTCGTTGCTCATGAGGGATGATAGGCTGGGGGGGTGTAAATGTCAAGTGAATTCACCCCGCACGACCGCTTCGCGCTCGCGCGGGGACCCCGGAAGAAGCCCTAGCCCCTCCACTCGACGAGAAGAAAATCCCCCCTCCCTTTATGGGAGGGGGTAGGGGGAGGGTGAAACAGATCACCCCCTTCTCCATCTT
>SOJW01000017.1 GCA_004375895.1 Candidatus Stahliibacteriota bacterium | reverse complement strand
AAGGGAGAGGTGGATGCAGGGGGCACACCAACCATAATTCCCCCTCCCTGGTGGACAGCGTGCCCCATTCGGGCAGGGGGGTCGGCACGAAGTGCCGGGGGGAGGGGAAAGCGGTAGCTATCAAATTAATTCAAATTATTCAGCAAGCGCAACCCTTCGGTTCAAAGTGCAAAATTCACCCAAAATCACCAGAAATCACCCTCAAATGACCAGCTTTTGACCAGCTTTTGTCCATCTTTTGACCAGCTTTTGTCCAGCTTTTTTTGTGCCGAACGGCACTCAAACCTGACGTTTAAGGTGCGCTGAGCCGCGCAAGTGCCGCAAGATCGAGCCTTAGCACCTCGCGCTCGCCGTAACGCTCGCGGATGGGGTCGAGGGCATCTTTATAAGCCCTTTCATTCCAATCCCTTGCGAAGCGGTCGGCGTTGGCCATCGAGCCTGCATAGAAGCGCTGCCACAGGAAGGTGTAGACCAGAAGTGCGTCAATGTAGCGCCGCTTAATTAGTGAATTTACTATTAGATAGGTATCACCGGCGTTCACCAGAAAAGCCCACAGGCCGAATAAAGGTCTGCCAGCGTAGGCCTCGCCCAGACCGGGAAGTATGGATAGGAGTCGGGCGGTCCTGGGATTCTTGAGCCTGAGATTTTTCAGATCCTCCACCAGCATTGCAAGAGAATCCTCGCCCGCCTTGCGGAACTCGGATGCCGATCTGGTAAACTCCTTTGCCTCAAGATACGCCCAGCCGCGAAGACGGTAGGCTGATGCGCCGAATACCGCACAGGTTGCCGAATCCACCGCCCTTGCTGCAAGGTAGGGGTTGCCTTCCTCGATCAAAAGCACCGCTCTGGCCATCCGCACCATCGGCCCTTCGAGCGAGTAGAGGATTGCATCCGCCTCATTACGTTCATTGTTTCTGTAGAGGGCCAGGGAGAGTTTTAGACGCGTAAGGAGGCTATCGACTGATCCGGTGGTGTCGAAAGACGAAAGATAGATGCTTCTCTTGTATTCCAGCGCCGCCGCATCAAATGAGCCGTAGGCGTAGAGGCTGTCGGCAAGTCGTTCAATATTCGTAAGATCCGGCTCATGCGTGGTCGCAAAAAATGGGAGGAGGACGAGGAGGGCGCTCACGGACGCTTCAGCTCTGGTTCCAGATCGAAGCGGTTAAGAAGATTGCGCAATTGCTCTTGACGCTTGCGTCCAGCGTAGTCGTTGTAGTCCAGTGCTGCGTTGGCCGCTCCATAGATGTTTGCGAGCCAGAAGAACCCGCCAAGAGATGCGGTGACCGCACCCTTAACCGTGTTGCCGGTGGAGGTATCCGGCGAGAAGAAAAAGTAGTAGATCGCGGCCCCGCCAAAAAGGGCGGTAACCGAGAACGACTGCCATGCGTCGCCCAAACGGCCGCAGTATGCCTGACCTGCACCGGGCAGGATGGTCGAGAGTCCTGCGGATAAAAACGGACTACGATGCTTAAAAGGGGTGTTGATAAGCGCGATGGTTGAATCCCGCAGGCCGTTGCCATCGAGCACAGAGAGGTAACGAGTGGCCGAGGCCGTATCACCTGAAAACACCAGAGCAAAGGATCGATATAGGGTTGAGGGGTATGCAAAATCCGTCCCCTCAAGTGAGGATGCCAGTTTGTTCACCCGATCGAAGTGATCCTGCGCAAACTCGGCACGCAAGAGACCGTAGGTGAAACGTTCTCGATCATCAGAAAGGTTGTCTATTCCAAAGGAGTAAAGGCCGGCGGCGCGCTGCGGTTCGTCTGCCTTAAGGAGCGCCTCGCCCGCCCGCAGAAGGGCGTAAGATGCCCATGAACTGTCGGTTAGCTCAAGGAAGCCGATTCGCTCATACTCAAGGGCGGCGCGGCTCCAATCGCCGGTGGAGTAAAGATAGTCGGCGAAGTCAATAGGTGCTTGGGCAAAGAGAAGGGATACGAGCAGGCTAATCACCCTCCACCTCCTCGGTTATAACTACAGATGAGGTATCTGCTTTCTTCTTTTGCCTTTTTAGTCTGGCAGGAAGGTAATGGTTTGAGGGCGGGTCGGATAACCTTTCTGACCTCAACTCCGCATAGTATGTATGAAGATGCCGCCAAGCTCCGGGGTTGCAGCGCTCGAGCCGATCAAAGGTCATGAGCGTCCCCCAGAGGGGGCCGTAGAGTCGATAAGACTGCCTGCTGAAAGCAGAACACGTGGGCGAGAAGTTGCATATATGTCCGTCCTGAAGTGGTGAGATGAGTTTCTGATACACATGCAGGGCAAGATCGGCCCCAACCGAAAGAGGGTTGGCAGGACGGGCGGCAAGCGGCATGCATCCACCGAGCAACACAAGGATAAAAAAGACGAGTCTCATCCCTGCATCCTAAAGATAAATCATGAGGTGTCAAGTGCGGCCTTTAGCCATAATCTGGATTCAGGGTAGTAACTTCTCCAAAGTCCATAGCCTCATTCAGGCTGTGTTGCACCCGTCCAGCATCGTCTTTGCCGGGTCAGCAGGCATGCCCCGGCATGTCGGGACGAAGGCTGCATACGCAACGCACCATCTTAAGACAAAGCCTGCAGCGGACTCCCCTGTTCTTCGCTCTAGCTCGTGATAGTTCCTACTTGATGCGTATCATCTTCTCGGCTGCGTGGATGCCGGCGGCTGAGAGGCGACAGAAGTAGAGTCCGGCAGGAGCGATGTTACCCTGATCGTCGGTGCCGTCCCAGCGAACGGTGTAGGTTCCGGCTGGCTTTTGCTCATCAACCAGGGTGATAAACCGCTCGCCGGTGACCGAATAGACGCTCAGATTAACCTTGGAAGCCTGAGGCAACTGGTAGCGAATCTCGAAGAGGCCTGAAGGAGCAGAAGTTACCTCAAGCAGCTTCACAGGCTCAAGCAATCCATGGTCCTCGATAACCCCTACTATGGTATCTTGAATCTCATGAACCTCTGTCTCCTCGGCCACAAGCCACTCGCCTTCGTAGAGATAGAGATCGAGGTCAAAGAATACAAAATCCCCTATGTCTTGGTAACCGGTGGGCAACAGACCTGAAAGCTTAATGGCAAACGAGTCTTTTGGCAGGACAGTAAAGGGGACTAGGGTAGGACCGACCCATCCCTCCCAATCGAAGAGAGAATCCGGAGGGATATAGGTAGGGTGCCGCACGTACTGGAAGTTCTTTACCGTTATGGAAAGAAGTGAATCGTCGTTGTAGAACCAGTAGGTAGCGTTGCCCTCAGGATCGGTATACCCCACTGCAAATCCGTGGTTGGGCGCATCTGCATCCGTGGAGTCTTGTTCCTCAAAGGTCCAACGGAAGTTCTCAAACCGGACCGTGTTCCATTTATTAAGGGTAAACTTCGCAGTGATCGTCACCCAGGTGCAGTGAGGTATCACCGCTCCAGAACATTCGACGTCTATTGCATGGGTCTTGCCGTCGCCCTTTCCATGATCCCAGGGGGTTTCATTCTGGTCAGGGAAGCCGTCCTGAGTGATCGTCCAGTCTTCAATCCAGACCCAGCCCTCCTTCTGATAGACGGTAAAGTGCAGATCGGTCGCCTCTCTTTGGGTATTGTTGTGTATCTTTACGGCGGCACTCGCCGTGACCGATGCATACACGCCTGTTACCACTATAAGCACAGCCAGCACTGCAAAGAGACCTTTACGTCTCATTTTCTCCTCCTTGGCCGTAATCGGCCAATTGGATTTTAGCCGGGTTTTGTTCGCTGTTGCGCCTCCTCCTGCCACGGGCAGATTTCAGGTTTCCCCCCCTGGGATTAGCCAACCGCAGAGCCTCCTTCGACCTCTCAGCCCCTGATACCTGGAGTATATCCAATTTGTGAGTTTTGTCAAATCCCTATAGTGCATTGTCACACCTCGGTCTAGTGTCGGGCAGCTATCGGCCCACACCCATCCCTCATCGCGAGGAAGAGCTTGCGGGCTATTCCACACTCTCGCAGGGAAAGAGCAATAGGGGGACCCGCTAGAAAACCTTCCTGCTTCCCCTGGCCAAAGGCCGCCTCACTTTATCACCTGTAGATCTCGCAGTAGGGCAGCGCGGCCTGCAGACATCGGACGCCTTCCTCCGTGACCCCGGTTCCCTCAAGCCACAGCTTGCGTAGATTCCAGAGCCCCTCAAGATGTTTCAGCCCGGCATCGCTGATCGCGTTGTCCTCCAGATCAAGCGTCTGGAGGCTATCCATCCCGGCAATATACGCCAGTCCGGCGTCGGTGATCTGGGTATGAGCTAACCCCAGATCCTCAAGCAAGCCCAGCCTGGATATGGAGCGAAGCCCCTCATCGCCCACGTTGGTACAGGCCAGGCTCAAATCCTTAAGGTTAGCAAGGCCTTCAAGATAGCTCATACCCGTATCCCCCACCTCGGCGCCGATGAGATTCAAATACTCCAGCTCGGTAAGGCCTCTAAGATGCACAAGCCCCTGGTCCGTGACCCTGCTGCAGGCCAGATCAAGCACCCGCAACCTGTCAAGCCCGGCAAGATATGAAAGCCCCTCGTCGTCGGCGCCGGTGTTCGAAAGATGTAACTCTTCAAGATCCTTTAACTTGGCCAGAGGAGCCAACCCCGCACCATAAACAGCCGCCCTGCTTAAATCCAAATCTTTGAGCTTTCTCAAACCTGAAAGGTAGACGAGTCCTTCATTGCCGACCCTACTGTATGCCAGGCACAGCTCCTCCAGACGGTTAAAACCTCCGATATAACTCATCCCCTTCTCTGTTATATTGTTACCTATCAGTGCAAGCTCCCTCAGATTGGTAAGATGCCTGAGGTGAGCCAGCCCTTTATCCGTTATATCCTTCGGTAGCGTTAAATCCCTCAGATGGAGTAACCCTTTAATATGCCTCATCCCGTTGTCGGTGATCCCCCGGGCAGGCAGCAGTAAGATCTCAAGCTTCTTGAAATTCGCAACATACCTCATCCCCTTATCGGTGATTCGTGCTTTGTGATCTATCATAAGCAAGCGCAGTTCGGTCAGTCCCTTGACATGGGCCAGCCCGGCGTCGGTTACGTGCTTCGACAGGAAAAGATACCTGAGTTTGTTGAGTCCCGCAAGATGGGCAAGACCGGCATCGCTGATGCATGGAGGAAGATAGATCCTCAAAAGATTGCGAAGTCCGGCGATATGAGCCAGGCCTTTATCCGTGACCCTGGTGGAGTAGATATCAAGCATCACAAGCCCTGAAAGACCGGCGATCTTGGATAGATCGTCATCGGTTACCTCGTCTGTGAGAGCAAGGGCACAAAGGGTTGGAAGCCGGTGCAGCCGATCCAGATCCTCGGGTCCTGCAATCGCTGTAACGACAGCCTCGCGATCGGGTATATCTTCAATATCCACCCAGCCCAGCACCGCCCCGGCAAGCTCGCCGTTCACCCACAACAGAGCGTTCTCGATGCGGAAGTCTATGGAGCCCTCGCCCTGCCAGGGATAGTAGAAACCTCTGAGATTTACAAAATCCTTCATCGGTATCCAACCGGTGATATCCTGCTCCCAGTAGAACTCGCCTTCTTCGGTGATCAGAAGGTATCGTCCCTGCTGCTCGACCCGCTGGAGTTCTAACGTCTGTCTGGGACAGGCCAAAACCGCGCAGGCAAGGACAATAACGAAGGCAAGCGCCCACCGATTGAATGCATAAACATTCTTCACGTAACTCCTCCTTGATCACCCTATACTATTCTGGAAACATAGGTTGTCAAGGATCTTCACCCGCGATTAATCAATAACCAGGTTGGCCGCCTTTTCACATGCTATCTTCCCTGCCATAGACGGAAAAGGAGGATTTATGCTTGACATTCCGCCCCTTTCGGATAAGCTCTCCAAAATTGAACCCCTGCGAAAGGAGCGCTATGGCTGTTTTATTCACCGGTAAGGACTTGACGGTTGAACACATTGAGCGCATCGCGCGCGAGGGTGAAAAGGTTGAAGTCGCGCCCGAGGCTTGGGAGCGGATAAAACGCTGCCGCGCCATGTGCGAGGAGAAGATCGCTGCCCGCGAGATAATGTATGGGGTCACCACAGGCATAGGCGAGTTTTCAGAGGTGGTACTCACACCCCAGCAGACCCAGCAATACCAGAGATATCTGATCTATTCACACGCGGCAGGGATCGGCGAGCCTTTACCCGAGGACGTGGTGTGCGCATCCATCGCCACCCGCATCAACGTTCTATGCAACGGCCTCTCCGGCTGCAGAGCGGTGATCGTTGAAACGTTGGTTGCCATGCTCAATCGTGGCGTGCATCCGGTGATGTGCAAGCGCGGCTCGGTTGGCGCCTCGGGCGACCTCTCACCAATGGGTCAGATGGCCCTGGTTCTGATGGGCGAGGGCGAGGCGTTCTACAAAGGCGAGAGACTTCCGGGAGCCGAAGCGATGAAGCGCGCAGGCATCCCGATTATACAATACGAGGCCCGCGACGGCCTGGCGACCATCAACGGCTCAAACGTGATCAACGGCTACGGCTGCCTCATGATCCCTGAGACCATGCGCTGGCTGAAGATGCACGATGTAGCCGCGGCCATGACCATGGAGGCATTAAACATCAACACCAGTTGCCTGGATGAGCGGCTGCACAAGGCCAGAGGTTATCCCGGAGCCGTCACCTGTGCGGCGAATATCCGTCTGATCATGGAAGGTTCAAAGCTCCTGGAGCGCCCTGGCAAGCGGGTGCAGGACGCCTACAGCCTGCGTTCAACCCCGCAGGTGGCGGGTGCGGCGCGTGATTCGTGGCGCTTCGCACGCGAGATGACCGAGATCGAGCTCAACGGCGTTGGGGACAATCCACTGTTCTTCCCGGATGACAATGAGGTGGTGACCGGCGCAAACTTCCAGGGCACGCCCATCGCCTTCGGCCTGGAGGCTTTGGGGTTGGCCATATCGACGGTGTCAGTACTCTCCGAGCGCCGTCTGAACCGGCTGATGAACCCGGCGCTCTCCCAGGGACTGCCCGGATTTTTGACCAAGGGCGGCGGGATGTTCTCAGGGCTGATGCTTTCCCAGTACACCGCCTGTCAGCTGGTGAACGAACAGCGGGTGCTTTCACATCCCGCGGCCAACGGCTCCATCCCAGCCGCTGCAGACCAGGAGGACTTCGTATCCATGGGCATGACTACCGCCATCAAGACCCGCCAGATTCTGGATAACGCCTACGGTGTTCTGGGCATAGAGTTCATCGCAGCGGCGCAGGCGTTTGACTTCCGCGACGCCGAGCCATCGCCTGCATCCAAGGCCGCATACGAGGTGATCCGCTCCTACGTGGAGCATCTGGACGAGGACAGGCCATTATATGACGATAACAACAAGATGGCCGAGGTTGTCCGCTCCGCCGAGATCCTCGAAGCGGTTGAAAAAGTTGTAGGGCCCTTGGACTAGAAAACCACAGATTACACCGATTAACACAGATTAAGGCCAGCCAACAGCCGGCCTTTCAATTTGCATTTTAAAATTTGCGATTTCAAGTCTTCTCTTTTCGGCGTACAAATCCTATCCGGTTTCGGTCTCCCTTTGACGGAGTCATAATCTGACGGAGAGCATCGCCACGCCTTGCTCTGTGAACGCATACGGTGGATAGCGTCTGCCTCCCCAACTTGAGGTCACAATTTGTGACCTCAAGTCTTGCCTTGAGGTACCAGAATGGAATCTCAAGTTATCAAACTCTTCCTTGGTTAGTTGAAACATAAAGTCTTCCGGGAATCGATCTATATTGCGTTTAACCGCCTGCATCAAAACCTTAGTCTCAACTACATAAAGCTCTGCAAGATCTGAATCAAACATTACCTTTTTACCGCGGATGAGTATAATCATCCGTTCTATGCGCTCTGCTGAAACTAGATCTTTCATTAAAACACTACCCCAAACAAAAATCTCTTCATTGGTGCTCCTTAGCGCTTTATTATGGCTGAGTTGTGTGGTTTGTCAACAAAGAGGGCCGGCGCGAGCCGGCCTTTCAATTTGCATTTTAAAATTTAATATGGAGTGCGACGACCGTGTCGTCGCGGCAACAACACGGTTGTTGCAGTCCAAAGTTACTGGACTTTAACGATCTTTACAACTGTCCGCTCCCCGTTCCTTGCAAAGTAGGTGCCTTGCGGCAGGTTGGAGAGGTAAACCTTGTCCTCTGAGATCGCGTTCTCAATCACCCTGCCACTTGCATCCACAAGCTCGGTAGCTCCTGCCACGTTTACGTAAGGACCTGAACTGACTATGGTTGTCCATCTCTGGACTGGAATCTCTGAGGGGGAATCAGTCTCCTCTATGCCAGACAAAGGCTCAACATACCAGAAGCCGGAATAGATTGTCCACGAGGAACCCTCGGATATACCTATCGCCGGCTGACCCAGTGTGGAGGTCTCAGTGCCTAATGCAGGCATGGTGCCTGCCAGCGCCCAGGCCGAGAAAAGCAATATCCACATACCTCACCTCATAAAAATCGCCCAAAGATAATCCTTTTCAGGGTTAAAGTCTTCGGGCCAAGCTGTCCCAACGGAAATGTGGTGAGTTCCTGCAGTAACAGATTTACTTATTATACTTGCCTGAGTTAGATTCATAGAGGTTTGATAATCATCTATCTTAATAGACCAACGTCCCGTGGTGGGACACCACCCAATCAACAAGACACCATCCGCAGGACAGGTATAGTCCATCGCTGTGTCATGAACCATCTGAAAATTAGCGCAGGTTTGTTGAGCAACTTCAGCGTAGGGCACACTGGTTATCTGCTGGCGCGGGAGCGCATCGCCGTCTATTGCGACCTCAAGCCAGCAACCTTCTGTAGGTAAAGCGGGAAGTTCATTCACCGAGCCTAAGAGCACATTGAAGATACCATCCACTACTGTTACATTCTGGGACTCGCTCCAGAATGCGGTTCCACTGCTTTCCGATTCGTAGAGTGCAAATTCCATCGTAGCCTCACCTGAGTAAGGCGAACCATCCTTCTCCACCTTGCCTTGATAGGATATAAGGTTGGGCGTGCCCCACGCTACTAGAGCGAGCACAAATAGCACCAAAAGGGCTCTTTTCATAATTCCTCCTTTGGTTCTATTGTAGTCAAGTTATAATCAGTGTCAAGTCCTACCATCCTGGTTCTCCAAGCGAGCCTTTGGATTTCCCTGCTACCCTGCCTTGCTTGAGAAATGTGGCGTAATCACCCATCTCAGACTCATAAAGATGACGCTTCAGATGCCTGAGTTCATCAAAACCATCGCCTTCCATGCCTGCTAAGGTAACCACGTTGTTAATAAGGGGCACCATTATGCCAGGAGAAAGAGGTTGCTCTGGCTGCGCCGTAAGCTCCAGTGTTCCACCAAGATAGACTTTCATCGTAAGCCAATATTCATAAGCGCCATCATGTGAAGGGCCTCCTGTTGGGTTCCATCCTCCAATCATCATGGTATTGATCTGGATCAGATACCATTTTTCAGCCTGAAGCTGGGTCGTGCCTGATTGTGACACTTGGTCAAAGAGCCAGCCTTCAAGTACGCCCTGGTTCACCTTAAGAGAAAAGCCTGTCATGCTATCAGAATAGACAAAGATCGTGCGATTTTGAGAGGGGTCAGAGCAGTACCAGAGGAACTGGAAGCTTCGCTTGCCTGAAGGATCAGCGCCAAAAAGCTGCAAGGGCTCGGACTCCGTAAGAACCTTCAGTGCCGGGCGGTTGAAGAACCCGGAGTCATACCACCCCCACCTCTGAGATGGTCCTGTTGGGAAGGTGTACTGCTGGCCGGAGACGCCGGGGAAGGATTTGATGGTTGAGCCACTTCCCTCGTTGTGCGGGAACCGCTAATTCACCACAACAATTTTCTTCAGTTCGGCTTGGTTGTTCTTGACGTAGGTGATGAAATAAACGCCGGTTGAGGTAGGTATCCAGTTTCCGGGACCCATTCGCCCTACCAAACGGCCAGAGGCATCGTAGATAGAAGTTGAGGTATACTCGAAATTTATCCGGTCGCCTACCCGATGTACCTCGCTGCCGGTAATATCCTCTTCACTTACTGACGGTTGCTCGGCTACCGCACCGCCGGTATCATACGCCCAAAATAACGCCCAGGTACGTTTCTCTTCAATGAGTCTGCCAAGATCGTTTAAAGCTCTAAGTTCGTGTTGTCCTTTAGTTACTGGAAGAATTGCAGTTCCGGAAGCTTTCCATAAAGAGCCTATTTCAACACTCTTATCTGTCGCAACTTCCACTTCGTCAAGAAGCATTACTCCATAATACATTGATTCAGAAGCTATCTTGAAACCTACCATCAGTATTCCATCCGACGGGCATTCGATGGTTAGTACCGTGTCTTCCGCCTCTACGTAAAAGGCGCTGCTTCCAAGATCAGTTACCGGAAACGCGAACCCAATTCCTGTTGTTAAAAAAAGCGTTATCACGGCCTTTTTCATGCGCTTCCTCCTTGCGTTTACAACATTGTAAAAGAACTCCGGCATTTGTCAAGTCTTTACCATCCAACGTCGCCAAGCTCGCCTTTAGACTTGCCTTGAATTCTCCCATTTTTCAGAAATTTGGCGTAACCGGAAATCTCGCTTTCGTACAACTCTCTCTCCAGATTCCTCAATTCGTCAAAGCCATCCTCCGCCATTCCTGAAAACGCAACTATAGGCTCTGCGTCTCCGAAAGATCCTTCAATGGAGCCGGAAACATCAAATTCCTTCACCTCTCCATCCCCCAGCCACACAGTCATATACCCTATAACCACCGGCTCGTAGATGTGTTGCTCAATGTTATAAACACTTCCGCCGCCCATAGCGGTTTCGACGTGCAGCACGTACCATTTGCCTGACGCCAGTTGGGTGTTACCTACGGATTCCCCATTACCTATAATTCCTTTCAACTTGTCGTCATAGACCTCAAGGGTAGCGAAGTAATTTCCAATTTCTCCTCTCATCGCGCCGTAACTAAATATTTTGCGGTTCACGGTGTGGTCGGAACAGTACCATAAAAACTGGAAACTACAGTAGCCCTGGGTAGTGGCCCCATACATGGTAAGAGGACTTACTATACCCCCTTCATCTGTAACCTTCAAAGCCGGTCTATTATAGAACCCTGAGCCATACCACTGCCAGGGCGTATCCATTTCAGACATGTCTACCTGCTGGCCTGAGACGCCGGGGAAGCTTTTGATAATCTTTCCTCTGTATTCGTTGCATGGGAAGTAGAAGAACAATCCTGGCATGCCCGCTGCCCGCTCGCCGTTGAAGCAGTCGGAATATCCCCCGCCTGCAAGCTTCCACTGCAAAACCTCAACAAACTTCTTGTCCGTCGGCAGAACAAGGGTGCCGTGCTCGTCGGTGTTATAGGAACCCAGATAAGCGCCTGAGATCTGGTCCCACACCTCAACGTTGATGGCCGAAAGGCGCTTGCCGCGCAGCCGGTCATGAAGCTCCTTTAAGTCCTTTACCGACCCTCCTTCATAAAGTGCGCTTAGATCGCGCAGGCGAACGAGTTGCTTACCAGGGTAGTTGATGTCGAGGTCTATGGTTCCGACCCGGATTACTTCAACGGTTCTGGTGCTCATCTTCACTCCTTTCTGCCCTCACCCCCTCCCCTCTCCCAAAGGGAGAGGGGGGTAGGGGCTACAATCTTATGCCTGTTCAGCTTCTGAGTCTTCCCTATACTGGACGCCGTAGCGCAGATCAAAGGTCTGAGGACTACTGCCGATGTTCTTTATGGTGACCATCATGGTGTCGTCGGTGATGCGATAGTCTTGGATGCCGAGTTCGACCGAGCTTCTGGCTGCGACCTCTTCTTCGTCGCCTCCGGTGCCTATCTCGATCTTACGACCGGAGGTGTATGTCTGGTTGCCGCCGTGGATGTAGACCTCAAAATCGGTCTGTGGCAACTCGGTGGGGTTAAACAGGAAGATCTTCTCCGGCCAGATCGGGTTGGGGAGTGGTACCTCGTCTACAAGTGCTGTGGCCTGTGCGGCGAGATCTATTTCGGCAATCATTCCGGTGAAGGATTTGCGATTGCGCCGCAGTCCAACGCCGCCTGCGGTAACGTAACTATCGGCAGGGGTGAGTGTCTTATCCACACCCAAGCAGCGCATGATTATCCGGCGGGAGACGGCGCGTGCGATTACTTTGATCGCGTAGCCCGGGGGTATATCCAGCTTTATGACCCGTTCCGATGTTCGGACGGTGGAATGCTCCGGGTTGTCGAAGTCAGGATCAGGAATGGTTGCCGGGTCCAGTCCGTAAGTGTAGCAGAGCTCGTAGGCCTCAGGCTCAACACCGCTTGCCTTACCGGGTATGGTAACCTGTACCCCGCCGTCAACCGGGGTTACCGTGATGTTTTCGCTCGCAGGGTACCAGCACATTACCAGGTCTTGGCCTACGATGAAATCGGTACTCACCCATTGGGTGTAGTTGTCGCCGGAAACCACCGAAGCCACCTTGAGCTTGTATTTCCCGCCCAGGTTGAGGTTCTCGATCATCACTATAGGCGCAACCGGAGAGAAGGTGCGAGTGAACTGATCGGCGGTTTTGGGGCGAATGAGATTGATCTCTGCATCGGTCTTGTAAGGGAAGGCCTGGCCGCGATATTTCTCGGCGTACGGGCATATATAGAACTCGTGGGAGTCGGCGTCAGGCAGATCATCCTCGCAGATCACCCAACTGTCGCCGGAATCGGTAATCTTTGAGTGCCAGCTCTCATCGGATCTCACCAGGTAGTAGTATTTGGGCGGATCGGTAATCCAGAGGTCATCGTCCCATCCGCTTACCCCTGATTCAGCAGGCATGGTGAAGTTGCACTTTTTGTGATTCCCTGAGTCGCGTATACCGGTCCCCCAGTCGCCTATCCATATCTGCACGTCGGCCAACGGCGTGCCCGACTTCAGATTCACCCGTTCAAGGGTGAGTGTGTTGGTAACGGCGGCGGTGCGCCCCAGGTCCTGGCGCAGGACCGTCTCTATGCCGTTCCAGGAGCTCCCATTGCGCGTACCGGAGAGAATGATGGGCATGGGTACCTTTTTGGCCACACCCTTGCCCTTGGGATAGTCGGGCAGTTCGGGCTTCGAGCCTGGTGGCGGCGGTTTGGCTCCGGTGCCGGTTCCTTCCTCCTCAGCCACCTCGGGGATCGAGGAGTGAGGAATAAGCTTACAGGTTCGCACCAGGCGGTTAGGCCAGACATCGTCAAGGACGGTGATCTGCCCGGTGCCGGTCTGCTTGCAATTGGCTAAAACGATGTCGTTTATCCCGGGCGCGGAAGTGGAGACGGAGATGAGGAAGAAATCTTTTTTGCGAGTCTGGTATTCGGTACCGGTGCGATGGGCGTTGCGTGGGGTGTCGTAGTCGTCCTGGTGTGAAAGGATGATGTAGTTATTGCCGCCCGAGGTGTCTTCAAGCTCTGCCTCCCGGTTCTGGGCGGATTCTAAGGTGATGCGGTGCCCATCCAAATCGTAAGCCCAGCCAGTGGAAACCTCTACCTTGTGATCGCTTTCACTTTTTGAGGTAACGACGAGGTCGTTGCCGATGCAGGGCAGACAGCCGAAGTCCTTTGCTATCTGCAGCAGATCCTCATCCTGGCCGCCCTGATCTACCTGAAAGTCGGTCACGAATAATCTGTCGTCTTTTACGCTCGGGTCATCCCGATTAAACCTGGTAGACATCTATACCTCCTTTCGGGGTCCCTGCAAAAGCGCGCTTGCCCCCCGGTCGGGTGCAGCGATTTCATGGGGTGAAGCAACGTTGACATCGTTGCGGTTAAAACGTGAACTCATACAAATCCTCCTTTTCGTGGTGGTTACATCCTTCTTTTCGCCTTCGGCGAGGATTGTGACCCGACAGGGTAAAAGATCGGGATAAATTTGGGTTCCCCGCGATGAAACTACATTAGGTGGGGAACTTGACATGCCTACTTTTTTTACTAAGATTTTATTATCTGGAGTTGAAGAATTAGGAATAAGCCAACTAAACAGGAGTGTTATAATGGCGAGACCAAGATCAGGGGAGCCAAGAAATAAGCTCCTTGCAATCCGGGTTACAGACGAGCTGTGGAACACACTCGACCGGACATGGCACGCGATCTGCGCCAAGGGAGAGCGAATCACAAAGGAAGAGTTCCTCTCTCGTCTCTTAAAAACCGGACTTGAAAAGCACAAAGAAGAGGGTGGAGTCCTAGGATAAGGGCGTAAAGTAGTCTCCTTTAGATCGTCATTCAGTATGGGAGGGGTATATTCGTATGTGAGTGCAGGTGGGATGAGGGAGACGTGATTCCGCAATATCCTTAGAGCAAGTATGAAGTGGAAACACGTATATGGTTTCTGTATTCGCATCCCTACTCCACCAGCCTCACCAGATCATAGTACCCGCCCACATTCTCGGTGACTATAAGGCACCGAGCCGGAGCGAACTTTGTTAGCACTACCGCGCTTGCGATATCCTCCAACTTCTCGAAGGAGATATAATCGGCAAGAATCTGCACACCTTCCCCCGGAGGGCTGTTGAAGTCAAGGACATAGGCACCCGTGTCGTAATTGATGGTCCCTGAACCTTCTTTATCACCGTTAAGGTTCCCGTTCCCATCGTCGGTAAAAATTTCCACTCCATCCGTGATGAAAAGTGAATTTTTCTTAACCGGGGGGTGATCCAGATTACCTTCGAAGTGCGTTTGGCCCTCGATTGCAGTATCTATAACCTCATCATCGATATAGATCGCCGTCCCAGCAAGCACAACCAAAAAATCCACCAGATCGTCCCAGTTGCACCAGGTGACATGCTCCGAGCCTACATTCTCCCCCCACTCCAGGGGCCAGTCCGGGGCCAGGGTATGGATCTCGACGATATCCGGCCTATTGACCCCGGTGATTCCCTCGACCGCATCCTTGATGGCGTCGGCTGTCAGGCAGGCGGTAAAGTCGCGCAGCTCGGTCAACAGCCTGGTGCGGTAGTCGGGATCCGTCTCACCTGAATTGCGGGGTAAGTCAAGCGTCTCGCCCCATTTATCCAGATCATCGCCGCAGGCGTATTGTATGAACCGCGCCTCGTAAGTCCTGTTGAGACCGTAGGAGACGAACTCGGTAAAGTAGGTGTAGTCGGCGTAGACCTCCTCGGTGGCTTTAGGAGCCAGATTGAAGGTAACGTCGAAATCGCCGTCGTTGTAGTCTATAGTGCCGCTGATGCCGTCCTTGTCAGAAGTCAGGGTGCCGTCACCATTGTCAGTTAAGGTCTCGGTCGTGTCGTCGGTGACAACCGCATGGATCACAAGCGAGCCGGGCTTGATGCCGGGGTGTGCCAGAGTGCCCCTGAATCTCTTCTGGGTCCCGTCGCCCGTGCCTATCTGCTCATCTTCGATAGTCGTCTCCCGCTGGCTGAGCTCGGTGCGGATGGTCTCCAAAAGCTTACGCAAAGGCGATGACTCCTTTAAGTCCCTGAAGGTCTTGCGGTTGGTTAGGACATCGAATGTGTAGCGAAATCTACCCATAAGACACACTCCTTTCTGGAGTCCGCTACTTCTCGGGGTCCCCGCAAAGGAGCGGAGCTGCTTTGTGGGGTGATCAAGGTCTTGCGATTCGTGAGGATGTTGAAATTGAAGCGGAATCTGGACATGCTACCTCCAAATCCACCTTCCCCTCAATGGGGGAGGGTTGGGGTGGGGGTGATCCCTTTCCCCTTTGTCCCCTCCCACCAGGGGAGGGGAAAGCAACACTGAAAAGTGGGTCTTCATGCGGCCTCCACTGATTTAACCAAGACTTCAGCGCCAACAACATTTTGTTCGTCGTCGTCAAAGAAGTTCTGGATCTCGGTTATGTGATCCTCGTAGACCGGGCCGCCGTTGTATGAAACGACGATGTCCACCGTGTTCGGACCCCGCTGGCGCATCGAGACCGTGGCGTCGGTCACGTAGCCTTTGTACTCTGAAAGCACCACGCTGCGGTACCAGGCCTTTGTTCCCTTGCCCTTCTGGCGGTACCAGCTCAGCACGGCCTTGCGTGCGGTTTCGGTATCGATGGATTCATCCCAGTCCTCTCCCCACAGCTCGTAGTAACGCCGCAGGGTCGTGCGATCCGCATACTGCGCCCAGAGATCGAGGTATAGGATCTTAAGCCTATCCCACAGCAGGCTGATCGCCGCCGCGACCACCGCCAGTATGGAACGCACCACGCCTCGTGTGCGCCAGTTGGTGATCTGTGGTGCCTCGTTGGCAAGCTGGTCCTTCATGTCGTTAAAAACTTCACTAGCAGTCTTGAAATGAAGGCTCATGGCAACCTCTCTGTCCAATTAAGGTTTTCGGTGTCCCCGCGAAGATGCAAAGCAGATTCGTGGGGTAAACTTAAGTGCATACAATCCTCCTTTCACGCTTCGCGCGAAAGATCGGGGTCCCCTCCCCCTTTATCCCCCTCCACTAGGGAGGGGGAACAATTTGCACCCTTGAGGGGGCGCTCCGCATTTTGCAATTTGAATTTTGAATTGTGAGCGAAGCTCACGACATCCTCCTTATCACAAGCGATATCTCGCGCGGGCGAATCCTGGATTTTGGGAAAACCCCGCAGATAAAGCCGTCCTCGGTCAACCGGATGTTATAACGACCCTCAATAAGCCTGTCCTCGCGCTGCAGCGGCTCTCTTATAGCGTTGTATAGACCGGCAACAACGATCCCGGCCATCGGCATGTTAACAAACTCAGGCAGACGCGAGCCAACCGTATAGGCAAGCGCCCAGTCGTAGTACTGACACCAGAGCTCGTTCAAAAGATCCTGCTTGAGGCAGTCCTCGCACTCCTGAAGGGCAAAGTCGCCGTCTTCTATGAAAACATCGAGTATTCTTCCATCATCGTAATCGAGTTCCAGTTTTATATCTCTACCAAGGTTTACCATTTAACACCTCTCTTAATCGATAAACACGGTTTTTGAGAGTATGCCGGGTAGCGCCGCCGTCTGAGCTAGAATTGGAGGCAAACCGCCAGGTGAGTGAACATGGGTGCTAAGCCATGTCATGAGCATATCCCCCCAGAAAACCGGGTGCGGAGCAGTCTTCCCCAGCTTAATAAGAGGACACTTCACCTGTTTGGAGATCGCTATCTCCTCGGTCATGGTCTTTTTTACCTTTACCTCCACCGCACCTGCGGTCTGCACGAAGATGTTGTCGTCGGCGTCTATCTCTATCCACAGGTTATCACCCTTTTTAAGGATCATGCGTTCCCAGCGCTGACACGCCTCGATTGTAGGCCTTCCGTCCACCCAGGTAACCAGAACCTCGGTGTTCTTCTCAGGAACCAGGATGAACCCCAGGTCCTTGTCGTCCTCCCTGTTGAGAACCCGCAACGGCATCGGAACGTGCTGCAGAAGCGTCTCGGACTCCTTCTCAGGCTGCACGTCACACCAGAAGCCGGGGATGCGGTCGGAAAGCGCCCATCCCGCCGGTGTGGTCTGCTGGACAGCCTCCACCGTACCGATGATGGCGTCATCCAGGCCTTTGTCCGAGAGTTCCTGGAACAGCTTTCTTACGTCACTCATTAGACCCCCCGATATAAAACGAGCATGTCGTACTCATAAAACCTCCAATATAAAGCGACCGCGTCGCAACTCATTTTGTCTCCTTGACGTATGCACTCATTACTCCCTCTCACAACTCATCCGGCGGCTTGCGGACCTCGACGGTCATCCTGAATCCTCCGGTAGGGGAATAGTTGAAACTGACCGATTTTGCCTCGTAGTAACCGTTAATCTTTCCGGGATGTTCAGCTGACTCCAGCTTAAATATCTGGGAGTGCCGCAGCCCGGGGTTGCCAAAGGTAGTAAAACTTCCCGTGTACTGGGTGGAGTTAAGCATAGCGCGCCTCTCCTCGGCGCGGCGCCTGGCCTCCGCCTCGTTTTCCGCCTTGCTGGATTTGAAATCGTAGTGCGCGGTAAAGCTTACCTCTTGCTCCTCGCACTCCTTATCTTCTTCAGGCACCTCTGCCGTTCCTTTAACTGACTTCGAGGAGTACTTTGTATCAACCAGATTGCATGTAACACGCCTGTAGGGTTTCTGGCTCTGATACTTGAGGTCGCTGGCGGAGATGATATTGCCCCAGGATGCAGAAGGCATGCTTCCTTCCTCAACGTTGGATTTTTCTCGACCAGAACCTATGCGATAGAGCAGTCGGGATGATTCTGCTCCTGCATCCTTGGGAAGATATTTCCTGCTTTTCTGGTAAGGAAATGGAGGTCCAAAGTAAACCTCATCGGTGCCGGGAAGACAGAAGTGTATCCACTCCGTATCCTGGGAGAGCCTGGCCATTGCCTGGGCCACCGTTTGTTCCTTTAACTCAAGACTGCTGGTTCGACAGTCCCCTTCTTTCTCGGGGGTAGGTATGTATGCAGTCAGACCCGCATGGGAAAGCACATCCTTTGCTATATCACTGTACCACACAGGGTTACTATCGGTCCCATAGGTCTTCTTTACGTAATTGTGCTTGGCCTTGCGGAAAGCATCCTCTGCCTTAATCACCAGCGGCAACTCGGGCGAGACCCATGACACATAGCCGGAGAAAACCGTCACCCGTTCAGCCTTCTCGCCTATGTATCCAAATTTTATCACTAGCTTATCTTTGGGGGTTATGAGTTCCACTTCCTCGCCCTCATCGTTCTTGATCATGGGTTTCTTGGAGGTGGGAATGTGCACCTCGGCGCTGTCGCATGGCTTCTCCGAAGACTGGTTTACCGTAATCTGGGATATGGCTTTTACATCGTATGTCCCCACGTCTTTGCCGTCTTTATCGACGTTTGTAATCGTCACCTGGAAAGCAGGCCGAAGTACCGCCATCACTGCCCCCTGTAGAATATCTCTCGCCAGCGCTGAGCCCTGCGCATATTAGGTTTGCTCGCACGTGCAAAGTAACCCACACTGTCGCCAGCTATGGGCACGTGATCTGTATCCCAGCGATTGTGTTCGTAAAGATCAAAGCAAAGCGTCGGGTCGGCGTAGCGATTGGCAGCCAAAAGAACCATAGGATCGTAGGAAGGGTCAAGGGCAACCTGGGCCAGGAACCCCGGAACCTTCCCTTGCTGCTCGGAAACCTCAAGGTAAGGTATAAAGACCTCAAGCCCGGGTGCCGTATACTCTGGATCGTCGCCGAAGCGATCAAGGTTAGCATGATAGATCACCCACCAAAGCGAGGCATCCCCGTAGTAAAGCTCGGCAAGAAGCCAGATATCCTCTACCTGGTTGAGAGAGTGGAAAAACCCGCGATCGGAATCATACTCCATAATTAACCTCCTGGTGTTGTATTGCTTTCGTCAGGGAACAGATCGGCATCCTCGTCCATCTCGGCCACCGCGGTGAGTGTGACCTGGTAACGATGGTTCTTGACAGGATTCACCGCAATGGTTTGAAGCACGACCTTACTGATTCCAAGGTCAGAAAGCAGAGAAGTTCTTGGATCCAACAAGGACTCCTGTCCGCGAAACACCTGGCTGGCGCTCTCCGCCACGTCCTGAACCTTTTCCAGAAATGAACCACCCTTGTCGAAGTGCAGTCCTACGCCTTCGGTTATGGATACCGTGCCCTTATGGCTGCGTACGAGCAGTGCCAGCGCCGAGATTACCTTGTGGGCCTTGACCGCCCCGCCCCCCGAGATCAACGGCCTGCGGTAGTCCCCGGCCTCGAAGCTGATATTCAAGTTATAGCCTGAGAACCCCATGTCTTCCTTGACCGTATCAATTAAGCCGTCAACCTCGGTTATCACTATCTTGCATCTCCCGTTGACGGTGATCTGACAGGGGAAGGGGATTCGGACCTCATTCCCCCCACCTTCAAGAACCAGGTAATCGGTATAGGTGTAGAATGTTCCTGACCGGTGGGTGGTGAAGAAAAGGTCCTGAACCCCGCTTGCTAAATCCAGAACAGACATATGCTACCTCCTGGGCTACTGATTAGAGTACTCCGCAAAAATTTCGCAGAGCATCTCCTCTAGAACTCTTTCATCCAAAGGATGATCGTTTACGCTTTCCACCTCCACAGTTATATTCGGCTGCTGAGATAATTCTGTCCCTCCGACAATCCCACTCAATCTGCCCCCCTGATTTCGCCCAAGCTGAACATCCATATTAATATCGAAACCAAAGTTGCCGGTGCTGGACGGTTGCAGATAAACCCCGTTGAACAACTTCAAGCCTTGCCCGTAGTTTTGCTGATTCAATGAATTCTGAAGATTAAAAAGTGGAGACGGTTCAGGCTCCGGATGCAGGATTTCACTTAACCTCTCTGCCCTCTCCTGAGCTTCAATCCTTCCAATTGCCTCCTGAATCTGTTGGAATTGAGTGTCGTCAAAAAAATACTCCCAGTTCAAGGATACTTCAGGCATTTCAATCCTCTCGTTGGAATTTGTGTAACAACCTCTCTCTCCAATTGAAGACCCAACCCCTTCTAGTGCTCTTAATTCTTCCTGCAATGCAATAATTCTTAATCTCTTCTCCACCTGTTTCGACCCCAATACTTCACTTCCACCAAGAATCACATAACCAAGCCCAATCGCGATTGGACCTGCGATCTTAGGAGCTAGGTTCTGCAATTTTGGTGATAACTGTGATAACCCTTTTTTTGCAAGGTAATCTGCCCATTTTCCCTTACCGATTCCTCTGCCGACCCACGAAACGTACTCACGTGATCCATAAGTAAGCGCTCGTTTACCTACGTCATAAATTGTACCACCTGCAATTGATTTTACATTTGGGTCTTTCCATATTAATGCCCACGGGCGACTCAGTGCCCGAGGTTCAAGGTACCCGGCTGGGAAACGCCTTCTAACAATGACCCTCCCAGGATCGGACTCAGGCGCCGTTGGCGGGAATAAATATGCAAAAGGATTTTCAAGTATAGGAACATCGAGTTCTAATAATTCTCCATCCCAGTGAGCTTTTATGTCTCGACCGAAAGCAGCAAGAGAATGATAAATGCCGAATATAGTATCCCACACGTAATATTTATAATCATCAGGAATACCTTCGTTTGTCTCGTTCTCTCGACTAAGTGGTAAGGCCCACATTTCCGCTACGACATGCCTCGGCAACCTACTACCTACTTGAAAAGTTTTAAGCGGCTCATCCATATCTAAAGGTCCACCTCCTCCCTCTACCTGAAATCTACTAACTTTATTATCACCTGGATAATAAGTTCCCCGATAAGAATAAAGAGGATTGTAATTCTCAGGTGTTGTGATAGCTCGAGTCGATAGATAGCTCAATTCGTCTATAACCAACGCACCAAGATCAACTTCCCCTACATGGGGAGTCGCCTTAATAGCAGCTTCGGTAAAACGCAACCACTCGGGTGTTGTGGCATTGAACGGGAAATCAGTTATAGGGGTCCACCATTCTTCCATTTTCTCATGTAATTCAAGCTCCTCATCTTCAGTGAGCCTCGAGATCTGAAGCTCATTTAATTCCCTATAAGGATTAAATTCCTCATTGAACATATTTACACATAAATAATCGTTTTTCCACTTTACATCATACGTACCAGTCGGCCAAATACGTAACTTCTCATTTCTAGTTAACTCATGCCAGAACTTATATTCCGGCGGAAGCAATGTGGAAAGCTCCGTTTCAATCTGAGTGCGTCTCAATTGTTCAGGGGATAGTTCTCCTGTCGGTTGTTCATATGAGGATTCTGTCTCGCCCAGACCAGATTGTTTAAAAAAGGTATCCCGATTACCCCACTCGTAATTACCTCCCTGAGAATATAACCCGGTATTAGGATTATTTGAGTTATAATAATACTCAGGCGGTACGCCGATTTGCCTTAGATACTCCTCTTTTCCCATCTCCTACCCCACTCTACTTTGGCTTTCGAGCCAGGCGGTAACGTACTGTTCGAGCTTTTTCTTGCTGACGGTTTCGTGCCTGTTGATTACCATTCTAACAAGCTGTTGCGGCTGTGTACGCTGGGATACATCCCCGGCAGACTTGCCTGAACTACCGAGAGACCCAAGAGATTGTGATTCGGCCATCGCGAGCATGTCCGGTATCTGCATGAGCCGATCCACCAGTTTCTCAGCCCTGCTCAGGGACTGGCCCACCTCTGCGGTCTCTGTGCCTGCAAAACTCTGGCTGCCCGGAATCATTGACTGGCGTGAACCGCCCCGAAGGCTGGCAAAATCTAACCCGCCGCCGCCGGAAGGGCCACCTTGAGCACTGACGGGAGCCGAAGGAGCAGAGGAAGGTATAGCTGGTCCTCCGGGCATACCCATCGGAGAAGCAGCCCCCATAGCAGGCATGGCGGGAGCACTTACTCCTCCTGACCTGGAGAGGCCTATCGAAGGTATAGGCATCGCGACACCATCCCAACCCAAGCTAGACAAGCCGACCGAGGGAGTACTGGGAACTCCACCGACCCCTCCAAGACCGACAGGGGAAGGCAACGCTGAAGGCCCTCCACCCAAACTGGGTAAACTCGCCGAAGGAAACGAGGGCAAGCTGAGGCTTGAAGATGCGGTTGTGCCACCACCACCCGATGGCATCCCAAGAAAGCCAGCACCATAGCCGGTTAGAGGCAAACCCAAGCTAGAAACAGATGCTACATTAAAAGCCTCATTTTCTGGAGGGATGTAATTGTAAAGGGGACCGCTTGGCTCGGGCAGGTGACCTGTGGGTCCATTCCAACCTTCTTGCTTCAAATAATATAGTGCATCATTATACCACAAAGGTCTTGCTTCCCCCGGTAACAGACTCTTTAATTCGACTTTATATTTTAGAAAATCTAAGGCTTCTTTAGGATGCGTCAGTAGGTAGTCTGTCTCTTCATGAGTTGTAGTTCCAGATCCACTTCCGAACCCCAAAATTTGCCGTTGTTGATACTGCCGCGTAACCCCAGGCGTAGTCAACCCCTTAAACTCAATCAAATACAATACTTTCTCCCCGGGTGTGGGTCTATTTAACCTTTCCAACAAACCTACACCCCCCGGCGCTGCTTGCCAAGCTTCAACGGGAGGACCTTGTTGAACCCCTCCACCAGACATAATTCTTTGAATATTTTCTAAAGCTTGCTGCTCTCCATACAACAATCTGCTTAGCTCTTCTTCCTCAGGTGATAACCTTGTGCCATGGTCATAGAAATACGATTCATCTGGGGCAGGAGATATTCTCTTTGCCCATTGAATTTGCCTCTGTAATTCCTCAATTCTACCTTGTTTCCTCGTCTCGTATTCCTGATGAGCCTGAGCTGCTTCCAAGTAAGGTATTCTCTGCCCTTGCAGATAGGGACTCAACATGCTGTCGGGTAACGGCATTGCACGGTATTGAAACCATGATGTGTCAATGGTTGTGTCAGGTGAATACAATTCTTCAAGATTAAACTCCTCCAGATCTTGCAGAGTCCACTCTTGATGCTGTCCGGTCCAAACGCTTGTTATATCTGGTTGAGGGGCTTCCATTGTAAAGGGGAATGTGTCTTGCCAAACCTGAAATTCCGGTGAAATATCTTTAAACCACAACAAATCCACCTCCCCAATCGCTCCAATACTGCCAGGGAATCTAACTTCATCATCAACCTGACCAGATGCTCCGACCACAGATAATGCTAACCTTCCCTCTACATCAGCTTCAGAGATGTTGCTTGCTCCGGCTGATCTCATTAGGCTAATGTAATAAGTTTCGGCAGAACCTTTATCACCTAAAATACTTACAATCTTTGCTGAGATATACTTTTTCTTCCCTTCTGCATCTGTTCCATACCCTTTCCAAATAGCTTCTATTTCCTCATCTGAAAAAATCAAAGACGCGTTGCTTAGCGGAACTGCTTGAGCGAAATGCCAGTTTAGTGTATCTGTCTCCATCAACTGCGTCCATCGAAGTGCAACCATATCTACGTGAACCTTCGAAAGCAGAATGTAGTACCGGGGATCGTCAGGGTAAAAGGCTATCGGATTACCTTGGTTTACTGGATCATCAGCGGTTGGCCTTGCTGTATTAGATTCACACCATCTTCTTGCAGCACCCTCTGCTGCAACTACCACCTCACCTGTAAGACAGTTATTTTGTGCCCAACTTAACCAATAGTTATGATCGTACCCCTGGAAGCTGGTTGTTTTAGACGACATGCTTTTCATCCTCCGAACAGTTTAGCGATAGTGTGGGCGAGGCGCTTGGCCTGCCGTTCCTCGAGCCACAGCGCCTCACCGTATCTTTGCCAGAATTCGCGCTCGTTCTCAGGGACCGAGCCGAAGTAGTGTCTCACCAGAGCCTCCGCCTGCAGCACCACGTTACGGTCTAGTTGCCTGCGGCGGGCTTGGGAAAATTTTCAAGCTTCACCTCCAGGCCGGTGCCGGCCACCCGCATCAGGTTTACCGCAATCTGAGGCACCAGCGCAGGCTTGGCGTCGATGAGTTTCTTGATCGCTTGCTTTTCCAGTGCGCACGTCATAACCAGGTTGCGCGACGCCTCGTATAAAGACTCCGAACCGGTATCGTAGTAGAACTTTATCTCTGCATGCCCCGGTACCCTGAAGCCATATCTCTCTTCACCCACTCGGATGGTGATGGGTGCTTCTTCCTGCTTGGTCATCTTTCTCTCCTTTCGCGTTTTTTGGGGCGGCCGCGCGGGCCGCCCCAAAGTTTTTACTTTGCTATCACCTTACCGGCAACTGCCGTGTACTTGCGCACGATCTTCTTCGTGCCCTCGTCAAGTGATTCGCTGATGTCGGTTACGTCCACGTCGTGGATCTCGATGCTCTTTATCACGTTCCACACCTGGGTGATGAGTCCGGCTGCGTCCGCTTTCTTGTCGGCATAAGCCACGGTTATAAGGAACGGTGCGTAGTCCAGGGCATCCTTTCCCACCGCATTGGCAATGGTTTCGAACTCTTCGGAAGCTTCCCGGGTCAGGGTGAAATCGCAGGTATAGGAGCGGTGGCCGTAGCCAATCCCGTGCGGGGCTGAACCGGCAGCGTACTGAAGCTCCTTTTCCTTCTTGGATGACCAGTTGATCGAGGTGATCCCTGTATATGGCTCACCGCCCAGCTGGATGGCCACGTCGGTCCAGTCGTGGATCTTACCGTTGATAAGGATGCTATCTGCCATCTCTCACCTCCTTAGCCTTGCTCGACTTTTGTTTTGAGCTGGAAGGTGGCCTCGAGCTTCTTCTTGGTAGGCGTGGGTACTATCTCCACCTTACAGTGCATGATACCGTTGGACCAGATGTTTGCATCAGGACGCAGGGTCAGCACATAGTCCATGATGGGTTTGTCGGTGTCTTCCTCGGTGATCTTCATCGCCTCCAAGGGACGTGAGAGGTCGGCCTTGTAGGCGCTCAGGTCCTTCTCGGTGATGCCTGGCGAGTTAACGTAGGGCATGTTCGCCACGCCCACCATGCGCACGCACTCGTCCATTATTCTGCGGTTGCGAATGCAGAAGTAATCGGAGGTCGGGGACGCCCTTGTCCAGTCGTCGGTAAACCTGATGCCGTAGCCGATGAAGTGGCGGAAGCTTAGATACCGCGCGTCATTGAGCCGGGCAACGTTCGAGGGACCCATCTCGGCATTGGTGACGTAGGAGTAGTCTGCGGTGGGGGCGGTAGGCACGTCCGTGAAATGATAATGTCCGGTTGCGTATTCGATCCATCCGGTTTCGTTGCCTGAGAGATTATCGTAGAGCTTGCCGTCGCCGCCATCCACGTGGACGATCGCAGTGGCGTCGGTGGTGGTTATCTTCACGGACCAGGGAACGACAGGGGCATATTTCAGGAATCCGTCCTGAGAGATAGGGCTCTCACCTGTCACGTCGAAGATCGGTTTCGAGGGATAGATCGCGAGCGAGTTGGCAATGGACATGTAGCGCACCCAGCCGATGGAGTGATGCAGGTCGGCCTTTGAGGTAAGCCCTGCAGCAGAGCCGCCGGCCATGCGGATTTGCAGGGCACCGCGCGTATCGGTAAGCGAGGCCTGGCCCGCGTTCACGACGAGCCTGGCCGAGTTCTTGGCGCCGGCACAGGCAACGAGCAAATCGATCCAATCGTCAACCTCTTCGCGAATGCCTTCCTCTTTAGGAGGAGTTCCATCGATGTCGTCTTTCATCGGCAGCATGGGGGGCGCGTTGCAGATAAAGAAGATAGGGCGCTGTTCGTCTGTCCACAGGTTCTCGGCGATGGCAATGAGCGCTGTCCAGAAGCTGGTGATGTTCGTTTGGTCCCGGGTAGCCCAGATCTGGGAGGACAGATTGGAGACGTAGATATATTCGAAGCCCATTCCCGACGTAGGGTCCTTCCATGCGGCGGCCTTCTCGCACGCGGCGATTATCTCGTTCTCCGTGGCGCGCGGCTCGTAGCACCACCAGCGGTACTCGTCGCCGGCAACGAAGCTGTCGGCAGGAACAGTGTCTTCGGCAAACTCGATATACGTGCCGTTGTCCATCTCGATCATGGACTTTTTCGTCGGTTCTGCGGTAGTGATGGCAAAGGCTTTTTCCGCGCTCCAGGTAAGGCCGTCGTTTGCCGAGACCTGATAAGTGGCGGTAGTAAAGGAGCCGCCCTTGACGATGCGGAGCCGATACCGACGGTTGTAGCCGACCTGCGTGTGCGGGGAAACGTAGCCGGTAGCCACTACGGCCTTACCCCCGCCCCCACCTTCGCCGGTCGGCTTGCCGTAGATCTTGTGCTCCGGCACGGTGATGTCGGTCGGGACCTTGGCCGCGGTCGCGCGAACGATGCCTATCTGGCTCGCGCCGGCGCAGAACGCATCGTAGGCATGCTCGGTAAGCGTGCCATAGCCGTACTCATCCAGAACGTCGCCGATATCGCCCGCGAACTTGACGTCCGTAGTGCCTTGCTCGGACGTTCCTGTGAGGCAGAACAGTCCGGCAAGCGAGGGCGGCATAACGCCAAGCCCGCCTTCCTTGATCGTAGGATAGTAGCCGGGTAAATCTTTTATAGGCATCTGTTACTCCTTGTTGAGAAGGTGTTTGTTGATTGCGGCCTGAAGTTCAGTCTCGGTGATCTTTGACTGCTCATCCCAGCCCATGGCGTTTTTGAGCACCGCTACGCGCGGGCGCGTCAGCTTTCGCTCCTGCGCCCACCGGCTGAGAGGCTGCTTCTTTTCTTTAGCCACTTCTTCCTCCTTGACCTCTCTCTGAGGCTCTTGGGTTGGTTGTGGGGGTTCCTCAACGCCCCCGGAGGATTCAAAACGGGCAAGCATGCCTTTGAACTCCTCCCGGGTAAGAACGGTGTCTTGGCTCACCCCCATAAGCTCGCAAAACGCCGGCAGCTCTTTTTCCGAAAGCTTGTAGCGCCTTGCGAATTCCGCCACGCTGTAGCGATCTTCTTCTGCCATAGCTTTTCCTCCTTTCGTTGTTCTATTCATCCTCTCCCCTCGTTCTTAAGGGATGTCCGGTTCATCGTATTCCATCCTCGTGATCAAGGGCGAGACCTCGGCCATGAACACCTTGCCCTCGTAATGCAGAGACACGGTTATGCGATAGGTGGTCTGTTCTCCGTCGATTTCAGGAGCAACGCTCATGCCCGTCATCTCTTCCGTGACCGTTTCATAATGGCCGTCGTAGAGCTCCGCCGCCAGGGTTTTTCTGTGGAACATGAGCATCAGCTGGTCAAAGTATCCGCCTGAACCGATTACCTCTTCCTCGTTCTGGGCGTAGATATGTGCTGAGATGGACACGGTTGCGTTGCGAATCTGCTGGTTGGTAACCTTGTAGGCCTCGGTTTCCCAGGCGTAGGTGTCGCCCGCAACCACCTCTTCATCCAAGGTGAAGGAGAAGGTAGAACCGTTTCCCACGTCTATCTTGCCGTCCTCGGTGGGGATGGGGCCGGAGGAAACTACCTCTTCGGTACCCCACGCGGAACCTGTCCACGGGGTCTTGCGAAGCTCATATTTGCCGCCGGAGCCAACCTCGCCTGACTCGGTGATCTCTATCACGTAGGAGTTGTTACCGGAGTGTGTGCCGGTGAGTGAAACCTCCTCGGTTCCGGTCCCTGTATGTACGATGCTGCCATCTCCATTCCTGTAGATGACCTCCGGCCCGCCGTAGCCTTTCGCGTTGGCAAGGGCAATCGAGCTCACGTGCAGTACCGCGGTTGGCCCCTGGCTCAGGGTTACCGCGCGTGGGTCAAGCCGCTCCCGGCCCACGACCCGTGAGCCCTGTGCAAAGACCATGGCCTGGAACGGGTTTTCCAGTGCGGTCAGGCCTTCCTCGACCCGGTCGTAGCACCAGGAGACTGCAAGCCCGCGCATAATCGGTCCATAGGGAAGACTCATAAGACACCCCACAAGGTCGCTCCGCGCTCTTGCGTGGACCCCGGATGCGATCCGGCTATCTGACCCGAGCGGAAGATGTTCTCTGGATGTATCATCCTGGCAGCCTTACTCGTTGCTTTAGCCGTCCAGCCACCTCCCCCTTGATGGGGGAGGGTAGGGTGGGGGTAATCCCCCTCCCCTTTATCCCCTCCCACCAGGGGAGGGGAACTCAGACCTGCCAGATGCAAACCTTTCGTCTCTGGGAGACGGCCGGGCATCCTCAAAAAGCCATAGCGATTTTGACTCTCGTGGCGTTCCATAAGGTCAATCCTCTTTATTCACGGAAAACCGCGGCTTTGGCGCCTTATAGCGGATGCGTTCGCGGGCGCGCTCCTCGGCTCCTGCAAGCTCTATCTTGCCCGAGGCAAGGTCGGTAAGGGTGCGGTCGGCAAGCTCGCGCTTGTCCTTGGCGATTCCTTCCTGTTCAACCCGTGCGTAAAGCCGATAGACGGTCATCTGAAGTGAGGCCTCCTTCACCAGATTTCGGGCACCCTCGGATTGAATTGCGGTAAAATCCAATGGCACGATGTAGCGCTTTGCAAGCTGTGCATCAACGTAGGCCTCGGCCCAGAGTATCGCGGTCTCGATCTTTGTATCGTCTATGACCTTCTCGGTGATCGAGTGTGAGACATCATCGTCGGTGAGTCTAGCCAGAACGTCTGTGGGAACAGCGGCCTTTACTTCGTCTACTGTGAGATATCTCATTTTATCCCCCACGAGAATCTTTCAGCTTCTCGACGAGCCCGCGCTTGACGAACTCCCGCGCGATCTTAGCCGAGAGCAAAGCCTCTTCGCCTGGAAGATACCAGCGTCCCCCCATCTTCACCGGTCGCAGGAACTGAACCTTATAGGTACGTACAGCGCGGGACGTTCGAGAAGTCTTGGCAGTCATTATTCAGGTGCGATTACTGACTCGCAGTAAACGATACACTCGGGCCAGTGGGGAACGGGCAGGGGACGGGACTCGGCCAGAAGCCAGAGCATTGATGGATCGGCCTCGGTCCAGCTCTTTGCAAAGAAGGGCTGGGCCACGGCAACTGCGTTGTCCAGGTCGTAGACCAACGCGTAGTGCATGCGGAACGGACCATCGGAGGCCACCATGATGAAGGATTTCGGATCGATGAAGTTCTGGCTTGCGCCCGCAGAGTCGGTGTAGGTAGCGTCGTATTCGTAGATGTCCACACCCACCAAACGACCGATGTAGTTGGAGCGCCCCACCGATATCTCGCCCACGTTGAAGTGGCGGTAGTTGAGAATCTCGCGCACCTTGGAGTGACCCAACAGGGCGTCAATCGCGTCGGTGCCGGCGATGGCCACGTCAGCCGAGTAGCCGGTGTCCGAAGAGATGAGCCGCTTCCAGGTGAGGATGTCCTGTACAGGATCGGAGTTCTCGGAGGTTGTCTCGTCCCAGTAGTTGCCCGTGGTAAGGGCAGGCTTGTGGCTCTCCGGCAACAGGTAGTCTATCTTGAACTCGATGTTCTCCTGGGAAACGATCAACTCACCCTGAAGGGCCTGGGAGGCCATCCACTCGGTGGTGCGGACGATCATGTTCTTAAGGTCTGAAAGTTCAACACCGATGCGCTGGTTCTTGTATTCGTCTATCCCGCCTTCTCCGAGGTAGAGTGCTGCTCCGGGTGAGCGAACCGAGAGTAGATCGTTTGCGGCCAGCACCTTCTTGGGGCGAAGGCGCGGGGCACGAACCGACTGCATCTTGCGGGCAAGCTCGGCAACGACGATGCCGCCCTCGACCGGTGAGACGAACGGAGCCAGGCGTTTCCCGCCGATCACCACGTCAACGTCTATCTCCTCGGCCAAAGCCTGAACCTTGGTCTTAAACACCTTATCAGTAAGGAACGATGGTGCAGCAGGTATTTCGTTGATGGCGGTGGTCAGTGCACGCCAGTGAAATAGATCAGCCATTTCCTACCTCCTAGAGACTGAATTTGAAGTAGATGCCGCGCTCTTGGCAGTCGCGGGCAATCTCTTGCTTCTGGGTCGCCGATGTGCCGGTGGGCCAGCCGACCCCTTCGGGGTTGAACACGCCGTGTACGTAGCCGATGGTATTGACGTCCTCGGATGTGGCGTCTATGTCTCGGGCAAGGATGGCGCGGCATATGTGGGTGCCGTCGGTGGAGCAGTAGTCGGCATCGATGGTAGAGTGGAGTTCGGGTGCATTGTCGAACTCGATTTCGATCTCGCCAGTCTCATAGTTGATAGAACCGCGGCCGTCCGTGCCTACCAAGTTACCGTGTCCATCGTCGCGCAGAACCTTGGCGGGGTCTTCATTAGTGTAGATGCGAACAGTCCTTTCGATGACCTTGGTGTAGGAAAGGAACTTCCTCCACTCCTTCTGGTTGCCATCGGCGTCGGTCTCGATATCTTCGCCGGTGTGAGCGGTAAGAGAGCCGATGTAGGTGGCTAGAATATCTTCGCCATTTAGTGGCGCGGTGCCAAACTTAAGCTCTACTACCTTACCTTCCGCGTAGTTAATCTTACCGGTGCCGCCGTTGTCTGAAGCCAGTGTCCCGTCGCCATTATCGGAAAACGTCTCGTATGTGACAGGGTCGTTGTTTATCTTTGCTGTGGCTGTGAACGATCCGGGCTTGACTCCCGGATTTACCAGGGATATGTCGAGAAAATCGGTCTGGGAACCGGTGCCGGTACCTATATCCTCGTCCTCATAGGTAGTGCCGGGTGTTATGGGAGCGTACTTGCCGTCCGAGGTCTTGCGTCCCAGAAGCGCTCCTCTGGAAAGCTCCCCCGCACCGCTTGCAATAGTAACAGGCAGCTCCACCCGGGGATGGTCGCCCGACAGGAGCTTGTCCTGAGTCAGAGGGGTCTCTGTTACTCCGTAGCTTTCAGGCATCTAGAACCTCCTTTAACACCCCACGAGAAAACTTTGTTTTCTCGCGGGGACCCCATTTAGGGGTAGAGTTTTTTCTTGATAGCGCTGTGTCATCTTTAGACCTCGCGCTGCACAGCGCTGTGTTTTATACTTGCCGCTATCCTGCGGCCCAACGCCTCAAAGGAGTTATCCACACGAGCCTGGGGAGAAGCAAACTCGGAGAGCGGAACAAGCGCGGGCAAGGACTCGATGAGACCGATGAAGAACTCCAGCGGAGAGATCGGCTCAAAGCCCTCATCCGAAAGGCTCTTCTCATCTGAGAGTCCGGCGATGAAGCCCACCAGGGCATCGTGCCCCCAGGCAGGCAAGAGACTACCTTTAGCGGCCAGGCGATCAACGATTCGCTCCGCAGCCTCCAAACGCTCGGCCTGCTTTACCCCAACCGAGGACTCCGCGTTCGCTCGGGGACCCCGATCGACCTGGCTTTCGCGTTGAGGCTCCGCTTCACTCTTTGCATCTTCTGCCTCTTCAGTACCCGCATCGGTAGTCGCGGTCTGTGATTCCTGGCTGGCCTTCTCTATTTGAGCCAGACGTTTCTTTAGAGCGTCCAGGCGATCCTCAACCGCGCTCCGCGTCTCCTCGTCGAGATCGGTCAGGGCTTCGCTGGCAGCCTTGAGTGCTGCAGGGACCACGCACGGCTCGCCATCCACCAGATCGACCACAAGCATCGGGTAGGCCTCGAAGGACTCCGAATCGGCTGAGGTGTCGATCCAGAGGGAGTAAGCCGCAAGCGCTGCCCAACCGAAAGCCTCCTCGAGACGCTTCGCTGCCGCCTGTGCGTCCCAGGGATAATCCGTGGGGGCAAAGCTAAGCTCCTCAAGCGGCGTTAGTTGTGTTTTTTTAGGAGTCATCCACTGACCTCCTTCCTCTTTAACATGATCATATTGTGATGCGGTTTGTGAAGAACACAATAGAAACCTGACGAATTAATACCCCATTCGAACGGAACCGTTCGAATGGGGACCCCAAATAAAAGCTCCTTTTCGCTTGCGCGAAAAGATCGCAGAAGAACCTATCGGTTGCCTCGTTCTTATCTTTATTGCGATCTTTTGCCCGAAGGGCAAAAGGAGCATAAATTTTCGGGGTCCCCAAGCAAACGTGAAGCGTTTGCTTGGGGTGCATATGCTTGACTTCCAGCAAAGTTCGCATATCTTAACAAGAGCGTTAGGAGAAACCAATGAAGAGGAATATTTGGCTGCTGCTTGCGGGGATTGTGGCTTTGGGACTCGTAACCTGTAGCGAAGACCCAGAGCCCGTGCTTAAGGAACTGACCCAGAAATACTGGCAGGCGGTGCTTGAAGGCCACATACAAGAAGCATACGGGATGCTTTCTGATAGCTCACGGGCCAGCGTTACTCTCCAGGAGTTCAGCGAGGCGATGAGGTTCATAGCGCTTGACGGCGAAGGAGTTGACGAGTTCAGAGAGGACTTTGCCTCAAAAGCAAAACTAACCATCCTTGGGATAGAGGCAAAGCGCAAGGAAGCCACGGTCCACGTCATACTACTCGTGCTGGCTTTAGCAACGTTCCAGACAGACCTACAGGCGCAGTTGGCCTCCGGCGAGATTGAAGTTGATGATGAAGAAGCCTGGATTCTAGCACAGATGACAAAAGCGCTTGAGGAAAACCGCCTCCCCACCCGGGAGTTACGGCTCAAGATGAGGTGGGTTCTTGTAGATAACCGGTGGCGATTAGCATTCGGAGAGGGTTGACGAACGAGCACCTGGCTGTATCCTTCGGGTCATGAAGCATATCCCCCGTGTAGTTGGTGCGCTTTTGATTCTTGGAACGCTGCTTGTTTCGGGTTGCGCCAAGAAGGACAAGCAAAGCGCTGAGGTTATGGTCACCGACTACTGGCAGGCTGTATTCTCAGGGAAGGCAAAAAGGGCCTACTCTATGCTTGCCCGAGAGAGCCGCCGCAGGATAAGTTTAGATGAGTTCGCGGAAAGGGTAGCCTTCGGCCGTGACCACTCCCCGGTCAAGGACAGCTTCTGGGAAACCTACACCACTCTCTGCGATGTAAGCGTGGGAACGGTTAAAATCACCGCTGACACGGCCTGGGTTGACGTTCTGCTCACCCTGCCTGACCTACCGATGCTTGTTGAAAAGCTTACACCCAAAGCCGACTCCCTATTTGAGCCTTCCGACTCGCTTGCCCGAAAACACTGGCTGCTGCGAAAACTCGCGTCCGCCCTGAAAGATCATCGCTACATGACGCTTCTGATGCATCTTTCCCTGAAACTTCAATATGAGTGCGGCGGGTGGCGTCTTGTATATGAATACAAACCGGAGGAGAAATGAAGCGTAATCTGCTTTTGCTTGCGGGTGCGGCACTTATTGCGGTTGTGCTTGCCGGATGTCCGCAGGAGGACGAGGCCCCAATCGTGCGCCAACGGGCAGAGCGATACTGGAATTACCTGTACCGCGGCAGAACCCGAGAGGCATACAACATGCTGGATAAAAAAAGTCGGGGGACGCTTACTTACGGGGAGTACGCACGAAAGGTAGGGTTCGGCCCATCCAACCTCCTCGAGGTTCAGGAATACTGGAAGGCTTACTACCCCAACACCCGGATAGAGGCAGGCAACGTCTCCGTTCAACGCAAGCAGGCGATCGTCTCCCTTATCCTTACGCTCCCGGACCCGTCGTGGTTCCAGGACGAGGCATACGCCGAGGCCAAGCGCCTGGGGCTTGAAGGGCACGAATACGCCCTCTTCATGATCCGCGCCCAAACCGAGGCATTGAATAGGGGCGAGATCCCCCTTGTGAGGATACAGGAAAACACCCCGCTCGTAAAGGAAGACGCCGAGTGGCACATTGTCTTCCGTGAGGAAGATTAATCAATTGGTGTTATCCTTTTAGATAATTTTCTCGCCTTCTCTCAGGAACGCTCCTAATAGATCTCACGTAATATAGCGGCTTATCTTTTGATCCGGTTTGGCATGAAAATTGCTTAAATAAAATTGAATAACAATAACAAGGAGGGAGCATGACCAAACAACGTGCTAAAGCATCCCTTGCAGGGATAGCGATGCTTCTTATTACAACCACCCTTTCAGCCCAGGTCACCGAAGAGTGGGTAGCCCGGTACGACGGACCAGCAAGCGGCTGGGATAGAGCCATTTCCATGGCAATAGACGGTGCAGGCAACGTCTAC